>CAYULX010000137.1:0-1500 GCA_964445535.1 uncultured Eubacterium sp. | reverse complement strand
ATAGATTTTTGTTTAGCAGAAAAACTATGCTAAATGAAAGTCTATTTTTTGCGTTTAAAAGTAAGAGCTGTTTTAGGGGATACGTACCAAAAACAGGAAAGATTATATCAAAAATTCTGATGAAAATTTCGAGCGAAGAAAATATGGAACCTACTGCAAAAGGTTATGACTCAACATTAATAACATATGATCTAGGAGTAGAAACAACACATGAATTTTTAATACAATTAGAAAAAGAATTTAATGAAATGATAGAGAGTGTAGAAAAATATGGAGGATTTTATATAGGTTGCCGAGCAATGTTATATATTAAATAATTTTCTTAAAATTAAATGAAGTTTTTTCTATAGATATAATTTTTTTAAGTATATATTATAGTAATCAAATAAATTTTATGATATACTAATAGAAAATTAAAAAATAAGGAGAATGATAATGATTGATTTTACAAATGCTATAGAAGAATTTAACAACTTCAGAGGTTCAGAGAAAAAGAAAACTTTGATTTATGATAATAAAAAGTATTTGGTAAAGTTTCCAGATCCAGTACGAGAAAAAAACAAAAATATATCATATATTAATAATGCTTTTTCTGAATATATTGGTAGTAATGTATTTAAAATTTGTGGATTTGAAACACAAAATGTTATACTTGGAAAATATAATTATAATGGAAAAGAAAAAATAGTTTGTGCTTGCGAAGATTTTACAGATAATGAGAATGTGTTGTATGAATTTGAAAATTTAGCTTTAAGTACTAATCCTGATAAAAAAATAGGAACAGAAATAGATGATATAATGGAAGTTATAGAAGAAAATGAAATGATTGATACAGAAAGTACAAAGCAAAAATTTTGGGATATGTTTATTATTGATAGTTTAATTGGAAATACTGATAGACATAATGGTAATTGGGGTTTTTTATTAAATCGAAATACAAGAAATGTAATGTTTTCACCAATTTATGATTGTGGTTCTTGTTTAAATCCAATGCTTGAAGATGAAGAGATTGAAAAATTAAATGAAACAGAACTAAAGAATTTAGCAATCAATTGTTATTCATGTTTAAAAGAAAATGGTAAAAAAATAAATTATATTTCATATATAAAGCAAATGAAAAATAAAGAGTGTAATAATGCTATTAAAAGAATATTTATAAATATTGATATGGATAAAATCAAAAAATTTATTGATAGTATAGATTGCATGACAGATAATAGAAAGGGTTTTTATAAAAATATTATAGAGCAAAGATATTATATTATAAAAAGTACTTATGATAATTGTATATAAATATAGAAAATTAGGAAATTTTAAATATATGATTAAAATTTTATAATTTATGTTTTTATATAAAGAGGGAAGAATTTTTTAAAAAGTTGTATTGACGCAAAATAAGATTTGATATAAGATAATTATGTAAAAATAAGAACAGAGGAAAAAAGAATGAAAACAAAAGAAAAGGCTGAAAGCCTTGTGGTTGTACACACACACACACAC
>CAYULX010000136.1:0-1588 GCA_964445535.1 uncultured Eubacterium sp. | reverse complement strand
GCCAACAACAACCTGTCCAGGTCTAAGTCCGCCATTCCGATTATCCATTTCCACACGGACAAGTCCGGTTCTGGTTTGCTCATCAACCAGGGGGGCAATGTACACGACTTTTCCATGATACTCCTGCCGGGTATCCGGAGTGCTCACAATGACCACTTGTCCCTCTTGAATTTGTAAAAGTTCCTGCGGGGATGCACGGAGCTCAAGCCACAGGTTTGACAAGTCGCTGACTGTAAAAATCATAGGCAGGGAATCTTCCGTAAAATTTTCCCCGAGTGTAATATTTTTGGCAATTACCGTACCATTCAGAGGCGATGTCACATCATATGTGGTACACACGGCAAGTGCGGCATCTGTATTTCGAGTGTGGAGATGTTCTGTATGTGCTGGATCAAGCTGCAGGGACTGGAGCAATTCCTCCGTATGCTTACGGGTGATTACAGCTTCTGCATATTCACGTTTGTAACGCAAATAATCCATCCTGGAGGTGGCATTCACATTTTTCAATTCTTCAGCCATCACAAATTCTGATTTTGCAAGTTTTTCCTGTTCCAGAGCAGAATTATAGTTGGCGTAATACTCTCCCAGTTTATGACTTGTCAGCGTAGCGAGACGCTGCTCTTTTCCAACGGAGTCGCCTTCTTTCACAAATATCCGACTGACAAACCCCGGCATCCGAGGCATAATTTTGGCTGTTTTGTCCAGATTCAGACGAACTTCTCCATTCAGATTAAGGGTGCTTTCCACGTCACCGGCAACAGCTTTGCCCAATTTAATCTGGATAAGTTCCTGCTGAGCGTCTGTAAGATGAACGAAAGATTCCTTCCGGCTGTTTTCAGGTTCTTTACTGGACAAATCAGACTGCGCTATACCTTTGCTTTCCTTTTCATGGTCGTGCCCATCATGATCTGTTTCAAGAACATGATCCACATGTTTCATCTGATTGTAAAAGAGGAAACCTGCTCCCCCGGCAATCACTGCCAGCAGGAGCACTGCAAATAAATATTTTTTCATTGTTGAATCCTATGTGTTTCTGATGATATGCCGCTTGGGTGCGACAGGCAGGACGTCTTCTTCGAAAAACGAAAAAAACGTTATTATTATCATCATAATAGACTCAACATCGAAAAATATTGTTCAGCAAAAAAACTGCAGATTGATCGGGATGGTATTCCGGGGGATTTGTAAAAGGTTCTTTGAAAATAAGATCCCAAACGCGCACCCACTTTGGAAGAGACGCAATCAGCGTTTTATTCTGCTGATTTTTCTTTTCGGTAAGCTTCCTGCTCTCTTTGCTGACATGGCAGAATGAATCTGCCTCTCCATGATTGTGACATAGGTGCTTACTGCAGTTTTCGGCAACTTTTTCAAGGATATCAGCCTGGAATTTCGGCTCAGACAAGCTGAAAATAAAACAACAAAAAATCCGCAGGAACAACAGGAAAACTGCAAAAACAACAGGAAACATTTTGTGGCTGTTCTGTCTATTTTGAATCATAAGTCCATATTCCCGCAGAGTTTCACAAAATCGTTATTGTCCCAAATTTTGTGAAAGAATGGCTGTCTTGTCAATGAGCATTGATTTGCT
>CAYULX010000135.1:0-1660 GCA_964445535.1 uncultured Eubacterium sp. | reverse complement strand
ATATTGAGATAGGAGGGTCGGCAAATGAAGATCGTAGTATTGCTGGGGAGCCCCAATCGGCAGGGCTCCACCCATCTGCTGGCGGAATGTTTCCGCCAGGGTGCTCAGGAGGCGGGCCATACAGTGGAAGTCATTGATGTAGCCCATGCTGACATTCATTCCTGCATTGGCTGTATCCACTGCGGCTATGAGGGCCCCTGTTCCCAGAAAGACGATGTGGAGGGCATAAGGGCTAAAATCCTGGATGCGGACATGATGGTGTTTGCCACTCCGCTGTACTATTACGGAATGTCTGCCCAGCTCAAAACGCTGGTGGATCGGTTCTGCGCCTTCAACAGTTCTATACACGGGAAACATATGAAGTCTGCGCTGCTGACAGTGGCATGGAATAGCGATAACTGGACCTTTGATGCGCTGGAAGCCCACTATAAAACCCTGGTTCGCTATCTGAATCTGGAGGATATGGGAACGATACTGGGTTATGGCTGTGGAACGCCTTCCATGACGAAACACTCCGCTTACCCCCAGGAAGCCTATCAGTTGGGCAACCGTCTAAAATAACAGAGAAAACTTAGCAGAAAATATTGGTGTCGGTGGGAAACTGCTCAGCGAAACAAAATGATTGCACAATGAGCGAAGCGGATTCCGCTTCGCTCATTGTGCTGCACACATCGAATTGGATAGAATATGAGGAGGCAGTGAAAAAATGATCTTGGTAACTGGAGCAGGTGGGCAGGTAGGAAAACACCTTTTGAAAGATTTGTCTGCAAAAAGAATCTCTACACGGGCGTGGATTCACAGCAAACGTAATGAAGAGGCTGTGGTTGAGGCAGGTGCCACAGAAGTATATGTTGGCGATCTTCTTTCCGATGAGGACATGATGGAAGCTATGAAAGGGATAGACATCGTATACTATATTTACAATGCAGCAAACCCCAATGAGGATGAGATTGGGGTGCGTCTGATCAACATGGCAAAGCGTGAGGGCAATATAACTTTTATTTATCACTCTGTTATGCACGCTCTGCTGTGCGATATGCCCCATCATAAAAGAAAGCAGAGCGTTGAAAAGAAGCTGGTAAATTCTGGCCTTCCGTATGTGATTCTTCAGCCAGCTGTATTTGTACAAATGTTGGCACCCGGTGTTCAATCCGTAAAAGGCGGAGGACCTTTTTTTCAGAAGTTTTATACTTCCGATCACACAAAAATGAGTTTTGTTGATATAAACGACTACGCTGAATCTGCTGCCGAAATTATTGCTCGCGGATCATTTGTTTATGGAACTTATGAGCTGTGCATCGAAGGAGCATACTCGTTATACGACCTGGAACAGATGCTTTCGGAGTTGACAAGTCGTCGTGTCACAAGTGCCTTTATTAGTGATGCGAACTTTTTGGAAAACGCTCATATGGACGGTAATAGCTACGCAGGACAAACACTACTCGCTATGTTTCGGCATTACAATCATCAAGGCTTTTGTGGGAATGCGTTTACCATGACACAAATTCTGAGCAGAAAGCCGGTCACCGTGAAGGAATATTTTCAAAAACTTTTGAAGAGTGAGTAAATCCCCATCGGAAAGAGAAAGTCAGAGCAGGTAGAATGTGCTTTTTCCATTTTGTTTTATATTGGGTTGGTGAAAAGAACCTGACCTATGTAA
>CAYULX010000134.1:0-1701 GCA_964445535.1 uncultured Eubacterium sp. | reverse complement strand
CCATGGTCGCCGTAACGGTATTGTCTGTCTTTTTCATCTACTACATACATTTTATACTTCCTCCTGATTATTTTCTCATATTTTCACAGAAATCCCAATATAATTCTCCTGGAATTCCCTATGAAATGATGCGTTGAATGACATAGAGTTTACCTTCTTTCCCAGGATAGCTCTATTATACAGCAAGCAAGGCATTTCGGCATATATTTACTACAAAACATATGAACTTTTCAAGCTTCTTTATAATACAAAGTGTAGAGAATAAATACACATGATTCGCAGGAAGGAGTTGAACAGAAAGATACCTCCGTGTAAAGTAAGAAATACTGACTTGCAGGTTGGTAAATCTTAAATCACAGAGAGGTATCTAAAATGAAGTATACTACAAAAAAGAACAATGCACAACTGAATTCCAGATTTTCTTCTGAAGAAATCATTGCGAGTGGCAAAAAAGATTTTGAATTTCCAAACAATGAGGCCGGTTTTGAGGGGGCGAAGGCCTGGATGTTGTCGATCAGGGACAAAAGCCAGCTGGAGAAAATCATTGTGGGGATGGAACCTACCGGGCATTACTGATTCAATCTCGCATCCTGGTTGGCGAGTGAGGGGATCATGGTAGTTCTGGGCAATTCGCACCATGTCAAAAAATCCAAAGAACTGAGAAATGACCCGTTGTCTGAACCGCTTGAACCGATGGCTGTCCATCTATTTTCCGGAATACAAGACCGTATTTAAAGACGTTGGCGGTGTTGGCTGCCTGCTCCTGTTGAAGCAGGCAGCCCTTCCGGAAGACATTATCAAACTGGGAGTAGCTGACATCCATAAAATATGACGGGAGGCAAAACTTCGTGGAACAGGCTATGACAAAGTGCGAAAGATTGTTTCAGTAGCTGCGCACAGCATTGGGTGGAAGGAAGGGCTGACGATCGCCCCTCTTTATACACTGGGGACTATCTGTAAAAAACCTTGTTTTTTCAACAAAAACTTGCTTGACAAAATGAGGAGGTGCTATAGATAGGATTTTGGCCCCGACATCATATTTAGTAATTACACAAAGATGGATTACAAAAACTAATACAGTCTTTATTAACAGATCTGGTACCATTTCCGTGACGACCTTTATATTGGGAAGTTGATTCCTGCTAAGCTTGGGGTAAAGCTTTCCAGTGATTTCTTTCAGAGGACTGTCGTAGCCCGGTCTACTGTATCATGATTCATAATTCATTCTCTACATGAAGCAGAAATTATCCGGAAAGGTGGTGAAAAAATATGGTAGAAGAAACGATCCGGACGATCCGCGAGACTGAAAAGCAGGCGCGGGAGATCGTGGAGGATGCCCGCCGGGAGAGTGAACGCATCCGGAAAGAGGCGGAGGAGCGCTCCGCCCAGATCAGAGACGAGATCATCCGTAACGCCCAGGCTGAGGCAAAGGCCGCAGATGAGAACGCGCGTCTCGCAGGGGCGGAGAAAGAGAGCAGCGCGAGAGCCGGATACGAGGCGGAGATAGAGAGGCTCAAGGCTTCTGCCGGTGAGAAAGAAAAAGAGACAATGGCGATGGTACTCTCTATGCTGGCTTAAGGAAAGACCATTTCTGTTTACGGTAACGGCCGGCAAAACAGAAAAAGCAAGCGGCGCTCAAGCGCCGCGCGGAAAAGGAGGGAGAGATGAATGGCGGTACTTAAGATGCGAAGGATCAGCATC
>CAYULX010000133.1:0-1775 GCA_964445535.1 uncultured Eubacterium sp. | reverse complement strand
TTCGAGGTTGTTTTGTTATTCAGTTATCAACTTGCTCTGCCGAATCACATTCGGCATCTTCGCTTTCAGCGCGAAAGCTTTTTTATGTTATCACATCAACCAGCGTTTGTCAAGAACTTTTTTCTTCTTTTTTAAGAGCTTTTTACATTCTTCATTTCGCTTTTACTTATTAAGAAATTATTTCTTTTTTCTTAATATTGGTTTCCTGCGCAACGAAAGTTATCTTACCATAGAGCAATCATTCCGTCAAGCCCCTTTTTCTATTTTTTTAATTATTTTACTTTCTCTCTTCTTGCCTGTTTATCATGATGCTTTTTTAACCAAAAAACGTTTTATCTAATATATCTATATCCTTTAGAGTTTCATAAAACATGAGAACGCTATATATTGTTTTTTTCTGAAAAAACAAAAGGGTCATCTCATTCCTGAGATTCCCCTTGGTCATTCTCTGAATTGTTTCCCCAAAAGCGTAGTTGCATTTTCGCCGTTTTGTTCTGAAATACTACCTGATAAGTTCTCCATCCTCTCACTGGCAAAACTGCCTCAATGGAATTGCCATCAAGTTCTTGCTGGAACAGAATCTTACCGCTGGTATTCAGAATGGTACATTCATTATTTTGAACAGCTATAATCTGCTTTCCGCATATCTCTATAGATTCATAATTCATATCAATATCCGTATCAAGCTTCTTACTACCGGATTTATTATAAAGACAGATTCGATATCTCCCCTCATCCGGATTTTCTGAGTTGTCCAGCACATAGCCGACATAATTATCGCCGATAAAAATACTTTGTATATCTTGCTCAAAAGTTACTTCTCTTTCCAGTTCCGGTTCTCCGGAAATATTGTAATAATAAGTTGCGGATTCTCCGAAAGCTGTCAAAGTATTATTATCTGCAAAATGGAGTCTCGCTATGAGAAAATCTTCATAATCAAACCCTCCCATGAGGTTAATTCCTTCATTGCGAAGCTGTTGACTGAAATCATAAATGGCTAAAGTAGTCTTGAAGCTCATTCCATCAATGGCCAGATAACTGACCGCCAGTTTCGTTCCGTCCGGAGAAATTGCCGCGGTCAATGGATATCCAGTTTCATCAACAGACGAACGCATATCCGCGATCAGATTTCCCTCTATATCATATATTTGGATCAGATTACTGCCTTTTCCCTGCAAAATCACCTCCACTGTCCCCTGCTCAGACAAACTGGCCTGCACTACGGGATATTGTACAGTAAATTCTTTTACTTCCCCGTTGACATCAAAGAGCATTAATGTATTCCCTCCTTTATCCGCCAGCAGAACATAAGGTTCTGTTTTAACCAGAAAAGGATTCTGGAAAGAAACCGGCACATTCCATTCCGCCACATCAAAACGCCTCTGATATTCGATGCCATTTTGTCCGTATTTTATATATCCGTTGGCAAAGGATTCATATTTTATATTGTCATTATTTTCAGTTTCCGTTTCTTCTTTATATATATAGTACTCACAGCGACTATTGTTCAACATATATAGTATCAGAACGACAAAAAGAATAATAACAATAAGGAAAATTCTTTTGGCCCACTCTTTTTGTCTCTGCCTTTTATGAATTTTCCGAAGCTGATCTTTTTTATTGGTAAAGATTTCAAAATTATAAATATTTTTTGCCATGTGTCCACTCTCTTTATCTGTTTGTCATAATCATGCTTCTTTTTTCTTCATAAGCTTTCTCACTCGTATAATAAGCCTGTACCCCAGATATACAGGGGTGGGCTTATTCATTTTTAG
>CAYULX010000132.1:0-1805 GCA_964445535.1 uncultured Eubacterium sp. | reverse complement strand
GGATATTAAAAATTTTACTCTGGCACTGGATGCAGACCAATGGGAATTAACATCATTACCAGATAATGCATCCAAGCTGGGTTCCTTTGGATTATCCCAACAGAAGACAGTCAAGTTGTTTGATATTAACCCCGATGAAACACTTTACGATGTTGGAACCCTCGTCCTGTATGAGGGAGGCTATATCAGTGCAGAGGTTGCCGGACTGGATTGGCTGAATGTAATTTTTGAAGTAAGTGAAGATACGAACGATTTTTTGAAATCGTATTTTGAATAGTAGTGGCACTGTAGATATATCCTTCACGCGGTGGTTATCGCCACCGGAGCCACGCCGCGAGAACTGGAATCGCCGATGAGGCGAAGCTGGTGGGGCGCGGCGTCAACTACTGTGCTGCCTGCCCGGCGTTTTTGCCGTAGGAGACGTCCGCACCAAAGTGATGCGTCAGGTCATTACTGCTGCGGCGGATGGAGCCGTTGCGTCTCATTTTATTGAAGAATATCTGGCGGAAAAAGAATAGATGCGGTTATCCCATATGTCGTGAACCCCCTTTGCTCTAGCTATGGGGAGTGTCAAAATAATGACAAATATTTTAGATGAATAAAAAGAATGGAATAGATAGAATTATGAAATGGAATAAAATTACTATTGAGACAACAACAGAAGCCGAGGACATGTTAAGCTATGAGTTGCAGGAAATGGGCATCGAGGGTGTGGAAGTGGAAGACCATGTTCCGCTCTCCGAAGAAGACCGGAAGATTATGTATGTGGATCTGCTGCCGGACGAGATTGCTCCCGATGACGGAACGGCCAAGATTTCTTGTTACATTGACGAGAAAGAGGATCTGGAAGAGACACTAGATAAAATCCGCGCTAAAATCAAAGAACTCTCGGCATTTCTTCCCATAGGAACCGGAAAAATCACTTTGGGAACCACGGAGGAAGAAGACTGGATCAATAATTGGAAAGAATTTTTTAAACCGTTCCGCCTGGATGGCAACATCGTCATCAAGCCGACCTGGGAGAACATCATAGACCGGAAAGATGACGACATTGTCATCGAAATTGACCCGGGAACAGCCTTCGGCAGCGGCTCCCATGAGACAACCAAGCTGTGCATTTCCCAGCTTAAAAAACACATAAAACCAGACACAGAGCTGCTGGATGTGGGAACGGGCAGCGGCATCCTCTCTATCATCGGACTGAAGCTGGGCGCCCGCCACGCCGTGGCCACGGACATCGACCCCAACGCCATCCGCGCCACAGAAGAGAATTTTGCCATCAACGGCGTTTCCGAACAGGCAGAAGTATATCGGGTCAACATCCTGGATGAAACCGAAGCCCGGGAATTCTACGAAAACAACCACGGGAAACGCTATGACATGGTGGTGGCAAACATTCTGGCTGACGTCATCATCCCTCTTTCCGGCATCGTGACGCCGCTCCTCACCGACGACGGCGTCTTCATCACCTCCGGTATCATCAACACCATGGAGGAAGCCGTGAAAGAAGCCATGCTCGCCAACAACTTTGAGATTCTGGAGATCCATTACATGAAAGACTGGGTGAGCATTACGGCAAGGCCGAAACGATAAAGTGCCCGGAAAAGATAAAGTGTTTGATTCTCTGATAGGAAATCTTAATGACTATCCGGATTTAAAAAGAATGGTATATCTTCTTCTTTTTCTGCGTATTTTGAGAAAAAAATTAAGGAAACGCTGATCAATGAAACATTCGGCGTTTCCAGTAACTCGTTGTAACAAATTTTATCGATATTGACGCTGTATTTACTGATTTTATGTGGATA
>CAYULX010000131.1:0-1877 GCA_964445535.1 uncultured Eubacterium sp. | reverse complement strand
ATGGTGCTGCTGGACACCATTCAGTTGCCGGAAGAAAAGATGATCGACAAGATTACTGTGTTGAAGGTTGGACCGGTGTTCGCCAAGGCCATCGAACGGATTTACGAAGACCTGCCTGTTTCTCCCCTGTTCACCTGATCAGCCAAAAATCAAAAGGACTGCATTCAAAAAGTGCAGTCCTTTTTCATTACCCTTTTTTAGGTTAAACCGTACCTATGCTGCCGTTTTCCAGATCATAGCAATACATGGTCCGAGTGCTGTCCAACAGGAATATTCTCCCTTCCACCGCATTGATGCTGCTGTAGGTTCCCTGGGCCAAAACTTCAAAATCAGAACCGTCCAGCTTCATTCGGCAGAGGCTCCCGGCTTGTTCTTCCGTTTCCCCTTGATAGATAAAGTACACTTCATCTTGAAAGATTACCATGCTGCTCGCAAGATTGCTGGCAATGACCTGGTCCTCGGTGCCGTCCGTATTTACCGAACAGAAATCTCCACTGGCATCTACATAGTACAGCTTCCCCTGATAGTACACCAGGTCCAGCAGTTCCTTGTCGGGCAGAAGAGAGGTAATCTCTCCGCCTTCCAGCGGCACGGAACAAAGGGCATAGTTCCCATCTTTTCCATATCGGAAATATATCTGTTCCCCGTCACTGCAAACGTCGAAGGCGGGAAGTTCTGTCAACCGGGTGACGACACTGATGTCTGATAAATACAATGAGTACAAAGAACGGTCTTCATTCAAATCTGTATAAATTAAATAAGAGTCGGCATATTCCATTTCTCCTACCGCCGTGTCGATTACCAATTCTTCGCTGCCACTTTCCGGGTCAACGTTCCACACATAGCGGTATTCATCATTGATGAACGCATAGAGGTTTTCTCCATCGGTGATGATTTCCCCAATGGAAAAATTCAGCACTTTTTGATTGTCACTGCCGTCTGTTTTCATGGAATAGAGTGTATACTGGTCATTGGTATTGATATAATAGATGGTGGAGCCGATCTGCACCGCCAAGCCGCTGTTGCCATAGGCTCTGGGAACCGAAGGCCAAAGCAACCAGACCAACAGCACAACCAAAGCCACCACAACCGCCGCTGCTCCCAAAATGATTGATTTTCCTTTTTTTTCTTTCCAAAGCCTCCCTATAGGCTTACACCATTGAAATAATTTTGCGGATTTTTTTTCCGGAATGCGCACATGTTCCATAAAAATTACCTTTCGTATTATACCTCTAACATATTACAATTAGAAATTACTGTTTCAAATTCAAAGAACGAATTTAGTATAGCATGTTTTGTAAACCCTTTCAAGAAAAGGGACTCCTTTTTTCATTTGTGTCAAAATCTTTTAGATTTATTTCAGATAATCCGACAGAATTCTTGTTTATTTTGATTTTGTTTCATAAGAAATCTAAAATTTACCAAGAGTATAGTTCTTGACAATCTCAACAGAGTTTTTAACAATTCAGCGGAACACTCAAACTTTTCTACCCAATATTTTGGCAGAACACCTGTTTTTTTCTACAATATATTGGGGATACCTCAAAAAACAAGGAAGTTTTCAACACATCGCAAACAACTTGTTGAAAACTTTTCCGCTTTGTCTCCATTGAAAACGGAAACAGCAGCCAATGCCGAAAAACTCACGGTCATTTGCTGCTGTTTTTTCTCATTCTTCCGTTACTGGGGTTTCATCTATTGTTTCCGAGGTCTTTTCAGTCTGCGGGGAAGATTCAGAATTTTCTTCCTCTCCCAGACTTTCCACCTCAGACACCTGGGCGCTTTCATCGTATTCCGCACGGGCAATGCTAACTAGCTTGCTGCCGGGAGCAACCTTCATCACTTTCACACCGCCGGCATACCGGGACATAATTCCC
>CAYULX010000130.1:0-1902 GCA_964445535.1 uncultured Eubacterium sp. | reverse complement strand
AATAAAAGCGCTTAATGTGCGAGGCGACGAAAAGAAAATACATAGGAAAACAGGAGAAGAGTATGGAGAGTAATATTTTAAGTTTTTTAAATATGGATTTTGATGTATTCATGATTGGAACATGCGTAATAATGGCAGTATTGGTCATTGTGTTATTTTTTCTTTTGCTGGACTATCTTCGGCTCAGAAAAAGATATATGGAATTTATGACAGGAGAGAGCGGTAAATCTCTTGAGTACACCATTTATAAAAGATTTCGCGAGATTGATGAGCTGAAAGAGGGACAGAAAGACAATGATGACCAGATTGCAATTATTTATGACAAAGTCCGGAAATGTTACAGCAAAATTGGAATTTACAGATATGATGCATTTAATGTTGAAAACTCTGTGAGTGGAGGAAATATGAGTTTTGCTCTTACTCTTTTAAATGATGCCAATGATGGATTTATATTAAATACTATACATAACAGAGCAGGATGCCATGTTTATATGAAGGAAATTAAAAATGAAGAATGTAACATAGCTCTGGCAGAAGAGGAGAAGATTTCTCTGGAAAAAGCATTGCATTATGACGAGAAACATCCGGTAGCAGAAAATAATTAATAAAAAATTGAAACATAAAAGGTCGGAAAAGAAGAAAGGAATTTTTACTTTTCCGATTTTCTTTTTATCTTGCAAAGTAGACAATATAAATATATAATTAACCGAAGATGAGAAAATAATCTAACACAGGGAGCATAAGAATGTATAGATATTTACGGGCAATTGGGCTGGGAAAATATAATACAAAAAAGAAAATCCGGGAGCTTACGGATTATGTAAAAAAAAATCATACGAGACAAGACTCTTATGGAATGGAAAATAGAGAAGAGTTAATTATATACGAGAAGGATTTTAACGAGGCTGTGGGAGTAGCCGTGGGAGAAGTGACAGATAAGGAATACGCAGAGAAGGAATTCTTTTTTCCATATGTCAGAGGTTTAAACTGCCTGTTCCATGAGAATCCGGAATTTGAGAAATATACGGCATGTTATGAATATGCCTGCATCTGTGATGAAAATAATCTCGGCATACCGCTGATTTTCCATGTGAATAATATTGTAGAATATCTGAAAAGAAAAAATGGTATATTCCAGGAAGAATTCAATTGTATTACATTATCGGGACTTTCTTTTGGAGGTATGGTGATTCTTCCTATTGAAAGAGATGAACACCAGAGAAAAAAGGAAAGACAGGGAAATGAGATTCGAAACCAGATGATTGACGCAGCAAAAGCTGGCGACGTGGAAGCTATGGAGCAACTCACTCTGGAAGATATGGACATATATACATTGGTGAGTAACCGTTCTAAAAAAGAAGATATCTTTACCATTGTAAATTCTTATTTTATGCCATACACAGTGGAATGTGATAAATATTCTATTTTGGGAGATATCATTGATGTATCAACCATGACTAACAATTTAACTGGAGAAGAGTTTTATTACATTTCTCTGGAATGTAATTCCATTCAGATTGAATTTGCCATCGCCAAATTTGATATTACAGGTGTTCCGGAAAAAGGCAGGAGATTTAAAGGACATATTTGGCTTCAGGGAGAAGTGGACTGCATGTGAAAATGGACTGTATATAAAGTCGATTGTATATAAGAGACAGCTCTGAAAGAAAAAAATAATTCACTATACAAACCGAATGATGCTAGGTACTTTAGATTATAAAAGGACAGGACAAACGCATGAATAAATAAATTATGATGGCATGTCAAGAGCGGCTCTATTTATGGAGCCGTGCATTTACTCTTGATATGTCAGCCAGATTTTTGTTATTCAGTCTCCAGTAAGATGAATTCAGGGATTCGATCGCATTGGTCGTATAAAAAGCGGTCCTTGTTTCTTTAGAA
>CAYULX010000129.1:0-1975 GCA_964445535.1 uncultured Eubacterium sp. | reverse complement strand
CCTCCTTCAGTTATTCATTTAGACTTTGTAACTATTAACTTATAGTTATTATTGACTACATTATTATTATACTAGGAGGCGATACATTGGGAGAACCTTTACGGGCGGCGTTTCTGACTCTCGGCTGCAAGGTTAATCAGTATGAGACCGATGCCATGCGCGAGCTTTTGGAGGCGGCTGGCTATGCGATCGTTGAGTTTAAGGAACAGGCGGATGTATACATTATCAATACCTGTTCCGTGACGAATATGGCAGACAGGAAGAGCCGCCAGATGATTCATCGTGCCAGAAAAAAGAACCCGGACGCCGTTATCGTGGCGGCGGGATGTTATGTGCAGGCGGCGGAGGAAAAACTGAAAGCGAAGGAAACGGCCGATGTTTTGATTGGCAATAATAAAAAACAGGATATTGTCCGGATTCTCGGGGAATATTTCAAAAAAAGAGAAAGAACCTCGGAAGTCCTCGATATTTCCTGTACAAATGAATATGAATCTCTGACTATCCATAAAGTAAGCGAGCATACGAGAGCATATATTAAAATACAGGATGGATGCAACCAGTTCTGTTCTTACTGTATTATTCCTTATACCAGAGGACGGATCCGGAGCAAGAACCCGGAGGAGGTCGTTCAGGAGATTCGTGTGCTGGCGCGGGAAGGATATCGGGAGGTGGTGCTCACAGGCATTCATTTAAGCTCCTACGGCATGGATTTTGAAGAAAAGGATGTCAATCTGTTAAATATTATCCGGAAAGTACAGAAAATTGACGGTATTGACCGAATCCGTCTTGGCTCTCTGGAACCGAGAATCATCACGGAAGAATTTGCGAGAGAACTCAAAAAATGTGATAAAGTGTGCCCACATTTTCATCTTTCCCTGCAAAGCGGCTGTGATGAGACGCTGAAACGGATGAATCGCAAGTATACCACAGAAGAATACAGAAAGGCGTTATCAGTTCTCCGGGAGACCTTTGAGCACCCGGCGCTGACCACCGATGTGATTGTGGGATTTGCCGGGGAGACGGAAGAAGAATTTGAAAAGACCAGAGCATATCTGGAAGAAATTAATCTCTATGAGATGCACATTTTCAAATATTCTGTGCGAAAAGGTACTCGTGCGGAAAAAATGTCCGGACAGGTGCCGGAAGATATTAAGACAAAACGCTCGGCGGTGCTTCTTTCCATGGCAGAAAGACACAAAAAAAACTTTGAACAATGGTATATTGGAAAAGAAGAGAAGGTACTTCTGGAAGAGATGGTCGAGATTGACGGTACAAAATACATGCAGGGGCATACGGAACGTTATGTGAAAGTTGTAGTGAAGTTTAACAAAAACATTCAAATTTTGCGACAAAATCATATAGTTGTAGTAAAAATTCAAAGTTTTTTAAATGAAAATTTACTGTATGGAAAAGTTTTGATTGAATTTTAACCAGACTCATAGTAGAATGATTTATGAGCGCAAATCTGTAAAAGGAGGTTAACATGGGGAGAAATAATACACAGTTTTTTCAGGTAGTCAAAGAACAGGAATATGACGTTGCGTCTATTTTGAAGGATGTTTACGAAGCCCTGAAAGAAAAAGGATATAATCCGATTAATCAGATCGTGGGTTATATTATGTCCGGAGACCCGACGTATATTACCAGTCATAAGAATGCCAGAAGCCTGATTATGAAAGTAGAACGAGACGAGATTCTGGAAGTTTTATTTGAGAACTATATTGATACTCAGTTGAAGTGATTATGAAAGAACGTTGGATGGGTCTGGACTTCGGGACAAAGACTGTCGGCGTCGCCGTGAGCGATTCTCTGGGGATTACCGCCCAGGGTGTGGAGACGATTACCAGGAAGTCCGGTAAGAAACTGAGACAGACACTGGCAAGAATTGAGGTATTGATAAAAGAATATCAGGTTGAAAAGATTGTGCTTGGATTACCAAAGAACATGAATAATACATTGGGCGAGCGTGCGGATG
>CAYULX010000128.1:0-1982 GCA_964445535.1 uncultured Eubacterium sp. | reverse complement strand
GAAGCGGTATGCGATTGGAACAAATCCAGAAAAATATCTGGATGAACTTATGAATTTGTAAAAATTCAAAACCCATGGGCTTAGTTGAGAAACACTTTTATGCGTTTGTCGTGATAAAAACCAGGCTAAATCTTGAAAAGAGCGGCTGTTTCTGCTATACTGAGAAATATTTTTATGTATAGGAGGATGAGAAAAAGTATGAATAGTGACACCATGCAGATTATGATTACCATGGTTCTTTATATGCTGGTCGTTATCGGAATCGGTTTTGCTTTTGCAAAAAGAGCAAACCAGAGTTCTGAGGACTACTTTCTTGGTGGCCGGACACTGGGACCGTGGGTGACTGCTATGAGTGCGGAAGCGTCTGATATGTCCGGATGGCTTCTCATGGGACTGCCGGGAGTGGCGTATTGGTGTGGAATTGCCGACGCTGCCTGGACAGCTATCGGACTGGCAGTGGGAACTTATATTAACTGGTTGATTACATCCAAACGGTTGCGCCGTTACAGTGAGAAGGCCAATGCCATTACACTGCCGGAGTTTTTTTCCAATCGTTTTCATGAAGATAAGAAGGTTATTATGACTATTTCCGCTCTGTTTATCCTGATTTTCTTTACAGTGTATGCGGCGAGTTGTCTTGTAACCTGTGGTAAATTATTCTCGACGCTGTTCGGGTTTGATTACGTTCCGATGATGATTGTGGGAGCAGTCTTTGTGCTTGTATACACTATTATTGGCGGGTTTTTGGCAGAGAGTGCTTCTGATTTTATGCAGGCTATTGTTATGATTGTGGCGCTGATTGTCATTGTGGTGATAGGTACAGTGGCAGCTGGAGGATTGGGAACAGTTATATCCAATGCACAATCTATTCCGGGATTCCTTGATTTCTTTGGAATAGCCACACCGGTGTTATCTGATGGTGTACAGCAGGTGATAAATGGAGTGCCTGCCTTTGGCGAGGCAGGCACTTACAGTATCTTGACGATTCTGTCTAGCCTGGCATGGGGTCTTGGATATTTTGGTATGCCTCAGGTACTTTTGAGATTTATGGCTATCAGAAAAGAGGGAGAGCTGAAAATGTCCCGACGTATTGCAACGGTTTGGGTACTTATTTCTCTGTCGATATCCGTATTCATCGGCATCATGGGAAGAAGTCTGTTCCCGACAGCGCTGACAACGGAAGCCACGGCGGAAAATGTATTTATTCTGCTGGCAACCAACTTGCTGCCGCCGCTTCTGGCCGGCCTGGTCATGGCAGGTATTCTGGCGGCGACCATCAGCTCGTCTGATTCCTATTTGCTGATTGCCGCATCCGCATTTTCTAAAAATATTTATCAGGGACTTTTACATAAGAAGGCTAGTGATAAAGAAGTATTGTGGATTTCACGAATCACATTACTGCTGATTACAATCATCGCCATCTTCATTGCCATGAATGAAAACAGCGTAATCTTTACTATTGTAAGTTTCGCCTGGGCTGGATTTGGCGCAACCTTTGGCCCACTGATGATTCTCTCGCTGTTCTGGAAAAGAATCAATCGCGCCGGAGCCATTGCAGGCATGCTCAGCGGTGGGTGTATGGTATTTATATGGAATCTTCTCGTTCGTCCGCTGGGAGGCATCTGGGATATCTATGAATTGCTTCCGGCATTCCTGATTTCCTGTGTATGCATTGTGGTGGTTTCCCTTCTCACAGCGCCGCCTTCGGAAGAAATGCAGAGAGAATTTGAAGAAGTTCGTGAAGGAAGATAAAATAAGAAAATAATTCAAGACTCGCTCGTGAATCTTGGCGCAAAATTCTTTCCGCGTCTATAAAAATATGCTCCTCTTATGATGGACAAATCAAGAACATCCATTGTAACGAGGGGCATTTTTCATGATATTGAAAGGACAACGTCCGAGACAAAAATGACATCTCTGTTTATAGAATTTACCTGCAATAATATTTAGCAGACAGTCGTGTGATTTCGTTGCGGATGAAT
>CAYULX010000127.1:0-2059 GCA_964445535.1 uncultured Eubacterium sp. | reverse complement strand
ATTGTCTCCGTCCTATTTGTCAGGAGTCAAAAATCGGTATTAACCGACAGCCCCATCATATTTTAATTTATTTATAAAAAACCGATAAATATTACAAATATATTAAAAACACTTAACAAATAGAAATATTTATGATATAATCTCCCTGAAAGCATGAAAAGAGGTAACAAGTATGTAACATTTTATGCAGGAGGTTGTATTATGAATTGTGTGAAAAAAAGACTGGGTCTGCTGTCATTGATGGCAATGATGGGCCTTGCCTGTCTCATTCCGCAGAAAACCATGGCGGCTGAGACTCCATACAATCCACAGGAAACAGAGCAGACACAGACGTCACAGGCAGCAGCAGAGGAAGCGCCGGCACCGACACCAACGATAAAATTAAATAAATCAAAAAAATCTTTGGAAAGATATGATAAGCTGAAGCTTCGCGCAAAGGTGAGAAACTCTTCCACGAAAAAAATTATTTGGAAGTCCAGTAAGAAGCGGGTGGCGACTGTCGATAAACGCGGGGTGGTCACCGCAAAGGATAAAGGTAAAACCGTCATCACTGCCACGATTTCCGGAACCAATATTAAAGCACGGTGCGTTGTGACAGTAAAAAATTATGTGACCATGTGGGTGAAGACCACCGGTTATTGTAATTGTACAAGCTGTGCGGGCCAGTGGGCAGGAGCCGCCACAGCCAGCGGCACGAGGCCTCGTGAGGGCCGAACCATTGCCGTGGACAAGAATCTGATTCCTCTTGGTACCAAAGTCCAAATTGGAAATAAGACTTATGTGGCGGAAGATACCGGTGGAGCCATTAAGGGAAGGAAGATTGACGTGTATTATGCCAGCCACGGAAAGGCCCTGGCCCATGGAGTAAAATATCAGAAAATCAAAGTGTATATTTAAAAAATGTATATTTTAGAAAAAAGGAATGTATCAGATGTCCCCTGACTTTAGGAGATATGCCGTACATTCCTTTTGTTTTACAAATGTTTGTCTGTGCAGATAAAATGTTTGTCCTTGCAAATGCTTTCGAGAATTATCTTCAAAAATAGGAAAATCTACTGTAAAAATTAATGAGAAAATTCATGGAGATGCTTTTTGATGGCCTCGAAACTTTCTCGACTGATAACATGTTCAATGCGGCAGGCATCATTGTTGGCGATATCCTTTGGGACGCCAAGGGATTCTAAAACTTTAGCAATCACTTTATGCCGTTCATAAATCATCTCCGCAATGGATCTTCCCTCCTCTGTCAGATAAATATAACCGGCGTCGGTCATGGTAATCTGATGCTTTTCCCGCAGATTCTTCATGGCGATGCTCACACTGGACTTCTTGAAATCCAGTTCATTGGCAATATCTACGGAACGAACTACGGGAAGTCTTTCACTCAAAACTAAGATAGTTTCCAGATACATCTCAGCAGATTCGTTGCTTTTTTCTCTCAATGTTATCACCTCAATATACTTTCTAGCTGGACATTTTGTTTACTATATCATAAAAGGAAAAAGAATTCAATTCCTGCGGGGGAACAAAAACGCCGGAAAATGAAAAAAGTTCTTGACTTCTAATCAATGTTAGAATATACTAATACCAGAAACAAAAACAGACAGCAGGCGGCTTATGATCGCGGCTGGTGTTTGAAGACAAGAAGTAAGCAACCGGAAAGGAAATTGTCATGGGTACAGTAGTTGCAGGCATCGTGCTTTTGGGTATCGTGGGTCTGGCAGTCAGAAGTATGGTTCGCGATAAGCGAAATGGGAAGTCCATTCAGTGTGGAGGAGATTGTAAGCATTGCGGAGGACATTGTCATTAATTTCTGATGCTTGGCATTAATTTGATATGTCCATCATTAATTTTCAGATACTCATCATTAATTTTTAATCCAGTCAGAAATTGTGAGTTTTCATATTTTATCCTTTTTAGTTTAGAGATTATGTGGTTGGAAGGGGCTGCCGCACGTGATTCGTGTGGCAGCCCCTTCCATGTTAGTGTGGTATAAAAAAGTTGACATACCCCTGCCAGCGCAATGAGCCTGTCAGAAGAGATTACCATGCTGCGTAAG
>CAYULX010000126.1:0-2059 GCA_964445535.1 uncultured Eubacterium sp. | reverse complement strand
TATATAAAAGAAGTAAGAAAACCCAGTAAAATCAATGGGTTTGGCGATTTAACACTCGCCTAAAATAATACCATATATGGGAGAGAAAAAATAATGAACGATGTGCAGATCATTGAGCTATTCTGGCAGCGGGATGAAACCGCGCTGATGGAAGTCGAAAACAAATATGCCAATTACTGCTTTGCCATCGCATGGAAAATACTTATGAGCAGGGAAGATTCCGAAGAATGTGTCAACGATACCTGGCTGGCAGCATGGAATACGATTCCGCCAAAACGGCCATCGATACTCTCAAGCTTTCTGGGGCGCATCACAAGAAACTTTGCCATAAGTAATCTCAGAAAGAAATATGCGGCAAAGAGGACGGATATGTACATAAACAATATGAATGATATTCTCAGAGAGGTTGAGATTTTAAATCGGCAGACTATCCATTCTCTGGAACACGAAGAAGCGGAAGAAGAACTTGTCAGGCTTTTGAATGAATTTTTAGAAACACTGAAAGAGCGTGACAGAGATATTTTTTTACGGAGATACTGGCACATGGATTCCATGGAAGAACTGGCAAGACGGCATAACCTTTCAGAAAGTGCCGTCAAAGCAAATTTATTCCGTACAAGAAAAAAGCTGGAAAAAATTATGAGGAAGGAGAAATATCTGAAATGAAAAACGATCAATTTTTATTTTTGGATATTCTGGGACAGATTGACGATACCTTTATCGAAGCTTCTTCTCAGCCGTGGAAGGAAGAGAAAGCGGCAATCGAGGAAAGCAGGAGCAGGGCTCCACGCCGGGGCTTCTTACATGTAAGACGCCGTTGGCATATCGCAGCGGTCATGATACTTCTGGCAGCTATGTCTATGGCGGTTCTCGCCAACGACGATATCCGGGAAGGTCTCCGCCAGCTTCGCCTCCAATTTTTTACTGATAATGTCACCATTGACTCCGTGCAGGAAGACGCATCACAGCAGACCGATTCCACGGAGGAAGAAACATTCGGCGAAGAATTCCGGGCATATAAATGGAAAGAGATGCCGGAGGGGTATCAGGTGGTGTATGAAGAAGAGAATGCGGAATTCGGTTATTATGTGATTGATTTAGAGAAAGGAAATGATGATTTTATTTATTATACACAAAATGATGCTTCGACATTTACAACATCGATAACTTATGATGATGAAGAAGGTTATAAACGTAAAATTGATTTGAATGGACTGGAAGCTTATTCTATTTCAGATGGAAGAAGAAATACAATTTTTTATGAGAAGGATGGATATTTATTTGAATTTACATCGAATCAACCTGAGAAAAAAATAGAAGAGTTTATATTTATGTCCGGAGTATTGAATAAGGCAAATTAAATTATTAGGTATGTTATTTGTTTACTAAAAGGTTACTATTAATATTTATATATATTTTTATTGGAGGTAAGATATGAGAAGAGTAGGTTATTCTATGTTTTTGGTAGCAACAATGGTACTGGCATTAGGTTTACCAGTAGAAAAGGGAAAAGCAGCAACTATTTCAGAAACGGAAAAAGAACAAGTGGTAGAAATTGTACCGGCGTATGAAAGTACGGTAAATGTTTCACATTCTTTGTCAATTTCTGGAAATATGGCTAATTTAGTAGTAAATGTCAGTGCCCCTTCTTCAAAGAAAGTAACAATAAAAATGATTTTGCAACGAAAAGATGGTACTTCTTGGGTAAAAGTACAAAAATGGACAAAAGAAGGGATGGGTCGTCAAATTTTGACAAAAAGTATGGCTGTTACAAAAGGAAAAAAATATCGAATGAAATATACAGTGACTGTAGGATCCGAAACTATAAGCGGTAAAACGGCAACTAAAACAGCCTGATAGATATCGGCTGTTTAGATATTATATTTTTTAATATTAATATATGGGGGAGGAGGTTGATTCCATTGGGATAATAAAAAAGTCCTCATAAAACCGAAAAGCACCACCACTGCCGTAAACGGCAGCCAGAATTATGAGGACAAATAAATTATATCATATTTTACATATTAAACAACTGTATTTAAAATAATTTGGAGGTAAA
>CAYULX010000125.1:0-2084 GCA_964445535.1 uncultured Eubacterium sp. | reverse complement strand
AACTGTCAATACACAGCCTCACTTTTTCGAGAAGAAATGTTTCAAAAATACATACATGACAATCACAAAGGCTATCAGGTAGCCGATGGCTCCCAGGGCAGGTATGCCGAGAATCTTTGGCTTCATATCTGTGGTACAGATGATACTGGAACTGATGAGCAGAGCCATCACCCAGAGTCCCATGACAATATTCCGGATCAGACGCCTTAAAAGCTGTGACAGATCGTCAGACGCATGCAGTTCCAGATTTACTTTGGTCTGCCCTTTCATATGCCCCTGTAAAATGTCAGCGGCGAGAGATGGAATGTCAATAGCTCGCCGCAGGGAACGTACAACACTTTTGACCGTCCCCTTGACTTCTTTTTTGAGATTATCTTCTTGGAAAAACTGATTTTTAATGCGGGCGGAAGCAATCTGTACCATGTTGATATCCGGGCTGATGGTGGCGAGGACGCCTTCCACATGGGTTAACCCCCGGGCGAGCAGCGTCAGGCCGTGGGGCATGACAATCTGATTGTTTTTCATGGTTTCCATGAGACTTTTCACCAGATCGGCGATATCAATGCTCCCCATGTCAGCAGTGCCATATTTTGCCATAAGCGCCTGTAAATCATCATAGAGCTGGCTCTGGTCCGGCTTTCCTCGAAACTCTCCGATGGCAAGCACACAGTCCTGAATCATACCGATATCATTTAAGGCGACGCCCTCCACCGCTCGGCTGATAAACTCCCGATCCCGATCAGTGAGCCGTCCCATCATGCCCATATCCATCCAGACAATTTTTCCGCCGCGGATCATCACATTTCCAGGATGAGGGTCTGCGTGGAAGAAACCGTCATCAATGACCTGTTTCACAAAATTGTCAACAAACTTCGTGCCAATTTCATTCAAATCATAGCCGTTTGCCAGCAGATTTTCTTTATCATCAATGGCAAATCCATCCACATATTCCATGACCAGCACCTGAGTGGTAGTATATTCCCGGTAAAGGCGGGGAACATCCACAAAGGCCACGTCTCTGTTTTTATCGGTGAACTCTTCCATATTGGCGGCCTCCATAAGAAAATTCATCTCCTCCTGGGTCACCCGCCAGAGTTCCGTCAGCACCAAATCCAGATCTGCCAGGTCTTTTAAGGCCACCGGCGGCAGAAGTTTGACCGCCCGCCGTAAAAGACCGATATCCCGGGACATGGTCTCATAGATACCCTGCCGCTGCACCTTGACAACAATTTTTTCTCCGTTTTTTAGTGTAGCGCGGTGTACCTGTGCAATGGAAGCAGAGCCGAGGGGAGCCGCCTCAATGTCAAGAAATGCCTGTCTCCAGGAATAACCAAAAGAACGGTTTATAACCTCCTGTACCTGGGAAAAGGGCATAGGCGGTACTTCGGAACGAAGCCGCATCAGTTCATCACAGTACTTCTGCGGAAGAATATCCGAACGACTGGACATAATCTGTCCCAGCTTGATATAGGTCGGCCCCAGATCTTCAAGAATCTGCCGAAGCTTTTCCGGAGTGATGCCCCGGGTGATGGAATTCTTCCGGAGTATCGCCGTCATCTCTTTCAGCCTTCCCCGGTAATTCTCTGAAGTCTTGTTTTCAGAAGCGCTGTTTTCCTTAGAATCTGCTGTATTCTCCTGCATCTATTCTTCCACCGCATCCTCTTGGGAAGAGCTGTCATCGCTATTTCCCTCTTCCGTTTCTTCGCCCTCCAACCTGGCAATCTGCTCTTTTAAGGCGGTGAGCTGTTCCGGCGTCATTTTGTCAAGAAGCTCCTTTAACTCTTCCGGAGAAGAAGGCTTCACGGATACGTTGACGTTGGACTTCACTTTTTCCCGGATATCGTGACGCAGCTCCTGATTGAGAGCCTTTCCCTGTTCCACGGTAAGTTCCCCTTTTTTCACCAAATCGTCAAGAATCTCTTTTGATTTTTCTGCAGTCATGGCCGCAGAACCGATACCTGCCAGTAATAATTTTCTGATGTTTTCGCCTAATTCCATAATGACTCCTCCTAGTATAATAATGATGTAATCAATAATAACTATAAGTTAATAGTTACAAAGTCTAAATGAATAACTGAAGGAGG
>CAYULX010000124.1:0-2120 GCA_964445535.1 uncultured Eubacterium sp. | reverse complement strand
TGTATCTTCTCCATGGTTTTACGGGCAATGATACGGACTGGATCTGCGGCACCAATATTCATACCCTGTGCAAAAAGTATAATTTCGCGGTGGTCTGTCCTTGTGGAGATAACAGTTTCTATCTGGACCGGGAGATGACCGGGAGCAAATACAGTACATTTATCGGAAAAGAGCTGGTGGACTATACGAGAAAAACATTCGGATTCTCTGACCGGAGAGAAGATACCTTCATCGGAGGTTTTTCCATGGGCGGCTACGGTTCCATCATCAACGGCATGAAGTATCATGAGACCTTCGGAAAGATTATGGCTTTTTCTTCGGCGCTGCATCTGGATGAGATGGCGGATAAGGGAGAAGATTACGGTCATGAACTTTTCAATGAAGCGTATCTCCGGGAAATCTTCGGGGAACCGGGACAACTTAGAGAAAGCGACCGGAATCCAAAGTTTTTGATGGAACAGATTCAAAAAACGGGAGGAGAGATGCCTGCATTGTATTTAGCTTGCGGTACGGAAGACGATCTCATCGACGAGAACCGCAGTTTTCGGGATTATCTCCACGAGAAAGAGATTCCGGTTCATTATCATGAACAGCCGGGAGCCCATGACTGGGAGTACTGGAATAAAGAATTGCAGCGGGCAGTGCGCTGGCTGAATCAGAAAAAAGAATGGACAGGGATGAAAAGCATATGAACGTAACGTTTAAAGAGGATGCGAATACCACCTTGGATAAGCAGGCGGCAAAAAAACGGAATATCATAAAGAAGAAGAGTTTTGGAACAGGTTTTGAATTTTAAAAAACCCAATTTTCCGAAAATGGGAAAAGAAAAAGATTCATGCGTATGTCGTGGAATTTTACTTGACAATACAGATAAATAATGATTAAAATATAAATATGTGGTGGCAGATTAATAAATATTTGTCGCACATTCATATTTTTAGACAAATCTACAATATTAGGTTTGTGAGTAAAAATGCAGTTTGATTGATACGATATATCATAGATATATATGATATAGGATCAATCGCAAAGAAAACTTTTTGAGGAGGGAAGCAGAGAAAACGATGAAAAAACCAAAGAAAATCTTGAGTTTGTTTCTTTTAGTCTCTATGGTGTTTAGTAATTGGACAATGCCTGTTTATGCAACTCAATCCCAAAATACTGAAACATCACAGGAGATCGAGGGAACTCAGGGAGACACAGATGATACGGCGACTGATAATTCAATAGAGATAGAGTTGAATACAGGTGACGATCTATCTACATCTTCGATTGATACTTCTGAAATTGAGATATCAGGGATTAATGTCAATGAGATGCAATTTACGGAAGAAGAATTGAATGCAGTTGATGAAGATGACCCAGAAATTGCAACGATACAGGCAGAATTGGAGACTATCGAAGTCCTCAATGATGAAGGGGAGTCTGTTGGACTAACAGAAGAACAAATCCAAACTGTGCTGGTAATGTACTCTGAGTATCAAAGTTTTTGGCAGGAGAACGCAGATGTTCTCGGTGTGCAGAGCCCGTTTTTCCTGATGTTCAATGATGCCGAAGAGGATGGCCTTGGGGTGTTGGGAGAAATGCTGGTCTTGGCCGGCGTTTCCGTTGACAATGTAAGAACGGGGAACTACTCTTATGACGATCTTACCGGTATGATCCTGAATTTCAAGTATGGGGATATTTTCGGCGTCGAGTATTACGGAGAAGAGGTAAAGGCTAAGAGAAATGATGCGCTGGAGTATGTCGAGGAATCAGGAGCCCAGACAGACGTACAGAAGATGATGGCGCTGAATACTTGGCTGGCTCAGAACAATTCTTTTGACATGGCCTATATTATGAATCAGGACGAAACTATCATGAGTGCGGAAGAGGAAACACAAAATGAGCACTATGAGGAAATGTACGCAGAGTTGTATAACGTATATGAGGAAATCATTGAGACTCAGTTTTACGATCAATTCTATTCGCCGATAGAGGCGAACCTTTATGTGCAAGCAATTAAAGAGGCTTACATAGAGCAGTATTACTCCGACGCGTCAGAAGAAACTACAGAAACTACAGAAGAAACTACAGAAGAAACTACAGGCGAAGCTACAGAAGAAACTACAGAAACTACA
>CAYULX010000123.1:0-2181 GCA_964445535.1 uncultured Eubacterium sp. | reverse complement strand
CTATGACCCTCTGCTTGTAAGGCAGATGCTCTCCCAGCTGAGCTAAGATCCCACATCACTCAACGGAATCTATTGTATTACAAAAACTCTCTGCTGTCAACAAAAAAATAATTCTTTTTTCTGTTTTTTTTAAAAAATATAATTAATTCTATTGTTGGAACTATCGCTGCATTTTATACAGATGCCTTCTCTTTTCCCCACATCTGTCTGGTATCCATCGAACACAATTTTTCTGCGGCACACACTGCCGAAAGATGTAAGAGCACCGCATCTAGAAGCGCCCTCTCATCAATATCAAAGCAGGAATGATGGTTGGGATAACATTCTTTCTCAGGATTCCCGCAGCCCACAAAGGCAAAGACGCCGGGCACCTTCGTCTGATACCACGAAAAATCCTCCCCCAGCATCATCGGCGGCACATGACAAAACTTTCTTCCAAGAATCTGTTCCGCCTCTGAAGCGATACATGCCGTCAGGCGATCGTCGTTGTTTACCGGCGGGTGAGCGCCATAATGATAGGTTATATCGGCTTTTCCTCCATAAAATGCAGCAATATGTTCGGCTCTGGCTTCCACCGCCTCTTTCAAATGCAACGCAATCTCTTCCCGGAAGCTCCGGCAGGTTCCTTCCGCCTCCGCCTTTCCCGATATGACATTGTACTGACTACCCGAATGGAGAGAGCCGATCGTCACAACCGCACTGTCCGCGGGATCAATCTCCCTGGCCACAATACTCTGGACGCTCATGACAAAGTCCGCAGCCATCACGGTGGCATCCACGCACTGATGCGGTTTTCCGGCGTGTCCTCCTTTTCCTTCAAACACCACGGAAAAACGGTCTGTCTGAGCCATCCGCGGCCCCCCTTCCACAGACACATCCCCGGTCTTCATGTCGGAAAACAGATGAAGGCCGAAAATAACATCCACATCTGAAAGTATCCCCTGTTCGATGATATGGGCCGCGCCGAGGGTATTCTCTTCAGAAGGCTGAAAAATCAGCTTCACCCTGACAGAGAGCTGTGCTTCTCTCTCTTTCAAAATCTTTGCCGCTCCCAGCAATCCGGCAATATGACCGTCATGTCCGCAGGCATGCATTTTTCCGAGATGCACGGAGGCAAAATCAAGCCCCGTCTCCTCCGTCACCGGCAGGCCGTCAATATCCGCGCGAAGGGCGATGGTATATCCCTTCTCCGCGCCAATGTATGCGAAAACACCGGTTGGTTCCAGTGGATACGGAGTAATCCCCATCTCTTCAAGACAGCTGCAAATATTCTCCGTGGTCTCTGTTTCCTCCATGCCAAGCTCCGGTATCCTGTGAAACTTCTGCCGAAGCCGACTGTATTCTTCTTTATTCTCTTTTGCCTCCGCTTCTATCTGTTTTCTGTCTAACATACAACACCTCTGCATTTTTTATAGGCAAATCATAGCTGAATCATTTTATTGCCATGTAGTATTACCACACAAATAAATCGATCTTACCGGCTGCCCCGAATCAACCTGAGAATAATCATAACCGGTATCAGCACAACGACCACCGGTAGCAGAACACGAATCAGCAGACCGAGAATAATAAAAACTATAATGATTCCCAAAACGAGCTTGATCCCGCTTACTCTTCTCACTCTCAGATGAGCCGGGTCATCATCATAGCTATTGTAACGGTCCTGAGCGCCATCATAATATCCTCCCTGACTGCCGCCGTGGCTGTTCTCGTAATCGCCGCTCTGGCCGCCGTAGCCGTTCTGCCCTTCCCGGCCGCCGACCGCCTCTCTGGCGTCGATAATGGACCGGGCTATGAGTCTCGGACTTCCAAGAGCAGAGACAATCTCGCTTTCGCTATATCCCATCGCCTTTTGTTCTTCAAAATACTGGCGGTAATAGTTCAAAGAGTCCCTGATTTCACTTTCCGACACCTCAGCCCGCAGGCATTCCTCCAGTTCTCTAAAAAAATCTTCCATTCTTTCTGTAATCCTTTCTGAGTAAGCAGCCATGCTGCGGTATACGCCGCAAATAGCTCTTCTTTTGTCAGTAATCCAAATAAAGTATAATGTCAAAAATTTCTTCGCATTTCGTCTTAAAGGCATCCATATCCTCACAATAGAGATTATTATGATGTCTGGATCAAAATCCTGTCTATAGCACCTTGAAAAGTTCATATATTTTGTAGTAAATACAAGCCGAA
>CAYULX010000122.1:0-2194 GCA_964445535.1 uncultured Eubacterium sp. | reverse complement strand
AAGGATGGATTGATACTCCGGGAGGTGGCCGGTCAGTATGTGATCGTGCCTACCGGGAAACGGGTTCGGGAAGTGACAGGGATTCTGTATATGACCAAACCTGCGGCGGATCTGTGGGATTATATGAAGAGTCATGATTTTGAAAAAGAGGATCTGATCAAGCTGACCATGGAACGGTATGCGGACGCCGAGTATGATCGGGTATCAGCAGATCTGGATAAATTTTTAAAGGGTTTGGCAGAGAAGGGAGTCCTGGAGGTGGATGGCCAAATATGCGGGAATTTCAGCATGGTTCTGTCAAAACAGCCAAAATGAGCGGTCAGGAATTTGAACCCGCGTGTAGAAAAATGGAATGGCTGGATCCTTTTTATAATGCGGTATGGGAGAATGCTTTTGCGGAGGCGATACCCATATCCGGCACTTTTGAACTGACTCCCAGGTGCAACTTTAACTGCCGCATGTGCTACATACATCTGCCGGAATCCGAGATCGGCAGACATGGCGGAGAGCTGACCGCGAAAGAATGGATCCGGATCGCCGAAGAAGCAAAAGAAGCGGGAACCATGTGGCTGTGTATTACAGGGGGAGAACCTCTGACACATCCGGAATTTGAGGTCATCTGGCGGGAACTGACCCGGATGGGATTCTTTATCACGCTGCAGACCAACGCTTCCCTGGTGCCAAGGTTTGAAAAACTTTTCGTTGAATGTCCGCCCCGGGCATGTAAGGTCACTTTGTACGGTTCCAACGACCGGGTGTATGAGGATGTCTGCCGGGTGGAAAAAGGATTTGCAAGGGCCGATGCGGGCATACAGATGTTAAGGCAGATGAAGATACCGGTCGAACTGGTTAGCACAGTAATCCGCCAGAATCTGGATGATGTAGAAAATATTATACGGTACGCGGAAAAGAACAGGCTTCGTTGGATACCAAATATAAACGTAAGGACTGCCGGACGGGGAGTAGAGGTAGATATGGAAGCGCTCCGGGTTCGGCTGCCGGTAAATAAAAAAAACGCGGAACAGAAAGCGAAACCAAGGTTTGACTGCGAAAGAAAACCTTGCACATATTGTAAAGATTTCCGTCTGGGCTATTGGGTGGTCTGGAATGGATACATGAGATTTTGCAGTTTTATGAACGGTCCGGATATCCTTGTTCGGGACAGGGCCTTTGGTGAATGCTGGAAGGAGCTGGTCGAATTTCAGGAAAGCCTCCGGTGGCCGGAAGAATGCGGGATATGCGGACGGAAAGAAAGCTGCGCAAGGTGTGCGGCATTATTTGATATAGAGAAAGGGAATTTGAAGATAAGAGATGAGTTTTGTGGAGAGAGAAAAGGGGGTAGCGTAGTATGAGTACGATCTACGGCGAATCCCCTGAAATACCGTTTGACAACAGCTATGCGGGAAATAACGGGATCGCTCTATTCCAGGTAGATGAGGGAGAATCGGACACGATTACCTCATCGGATGATGAGGGTTCTTACGCAATAGGCGCAAGGATTATGTGGTGGATTAGGAATAACGGTGACGGAACCTATGACGGGGGAATTACCGGTCAGGGCTGGCATCGGGATGGTTATGCAAACAATCCATTTGCCTATTACACGGATGAGGAAATATGGAATATAGCATCAAGCACAGGAAATCTTAATTCCATATTCGAGCAGATGGATAACGTATATATGTTTGCCGCATATATTTATGGTCTAACTCCCGAATGCATATCTGGAACTCCATATTAAATCTGTTATGTATTATACGGTTATTGATTTTACCTTTCAGATACCCAAAAAATTAGGCGGAGTCTGGACAAGATTTAAAGAGGAAAAGAGCAGGGACTCTATTTTTAAAATATCTTTTTTGCGGAGCGAAGCATTATACGGAATGGAATACTCGGAAGCGTTGCGGCTGGAGGGATATTTTGTACGCTATGAAGAAGATATAATGCTGGCGGATAAGCAATGGAAAAACGCGTATCTTTTTTCCCTGCGGAAACCGGAGCATTTAAAGGATTTTATATGCCAGCTTTTCTGTACTTATACCGTTCAACATCATATCGTTTATTTTCATAGTTCATTGATTGATTACAGAGGGCAGGGCATTATGTTTTTGGGGCCGTCAGGGGTTGGAAAAACAACGCAGGCGGAGTTATGGAACAAATATCGGGACGCCGTGATCATCAATGGCGACAGGGT
>CAYULX010000121.1:0-2204 GCA_964445535.1 uncultured Eubacterium sp. | reverse complement strand
AAGGTGCTATAGGAACAGGGCGCAACTAATTATATAGTTTCGACCCCAACATCATGGTATTTCTTTAGTATGCTCCCCTCAACAGTTCCCCGCATACACCCACTTCAAATACTTCTCCGCCACTGCTTTCAGCCGGTATATTTTATTTACATCCGTCGCCGATCTGTCCGTCATCTTGTATCGCGGGAAGAATCTGGTCACATGAAGGGGAATATCAGGATTGATGGCTGCAATCCACTGCGCTTCCTGCTCCATCTCTTCTTCGGAATCGTTCTCTCCGGGTATGATGAGGGTGGTCAGTTCCACATGGCAGTTTGCGTCCCTGCCGGCTGCCTGCTCGATGAAATGTTTCACTGTGGCAAAGTCTCCTCCCAGTTTCCGGTAGTAATCTTCGCTGAATCCTTTCATGTCGATGTTCATGGCATCGATGGAGGGAAGAATCTCTTCCAGAACAGAAAGTTCGGCCGTACCGTTGGTGACCAGCACATTTTTCATGCCGCGGGCATGCACCAGACGGACAGTGTCCCGAACGTATTCATAGCCAATCAGTGGCTCGTTATAGGTGAAGGCCACTCCGATATTTCCGTAGATTTTGCATTGTTCTGCCAAGTCTGCCAGATTCTCCGGCGGCATCTGGCGGTAGCCGGTTTCGGATTCGTTGTTCATGGAGATTTCGTAATTCTGGCAGAAGGGACAGGACAAGTTGCAGCCAAAGCTTCCCACGGAAAGAATCTGACTGCCCGGATAGAAGCGGCGCAAGGGCTTCTTTTCGATGGGATCGAGCATCAGGGCGGTGAGTTTTCCGTAATTGGTGCTGATAATGGTTCCGTTTCCATTTTTTCTTGCCCGGCAGCGGCCGTATTGTCCTTCTGCTAACGAACAGTGATGGGGACAGACCGGACAGACAACACGTTTCTCCCCAGTGATTACGGATGAAGTTGCTGATATATGGTCAGAAACGTCCGATAATACATTTCTTTTATTTCTTTGATTTATTTTTTCCTGCTTCATCAGAAATGTCTCACCACCTCAAACCGTTCCAGTTGAACATTATCATCGTAAATGGAGATGCCTGCCTTCTGTTTTGCGATGGCAATCTGGTCTTCGACGGTGTCCACGCCGTCCAGATTCGGCAGCAGCAGTCCACGCTTGCGGCCTTTTGTTACGATCACGCCGTAGCGTTTGACATCCAGCTCGTTCGGAGAGGTGATTGCTTCCGGTGTGCCGAGGACATCGACACTGTAAACCAGCTTGTCAATCTCGTCCGGCTGTATCGGGTAGAACCGCGGATCTTTTGTGGAAGCGCTGATGGCGTTGGCAATGATTTCTTCCGCAATGTTTTTCTGCACCGGAGCGATGGTGCCAATGCAGCCCCGGAGGCGTCCTTCTTCTTTTAGGGAAACAAAGACGCCCGCCTGGTCTGTATACATTTCTTCCGGCAGGTCTTTGGGAATGTCTATTTGCTTTCTGGCGCCCACATAAGCCTCGATGGTCTGACGGGCCAGACGAACGTAAGCGTCTTCTGATTCTTTCCGGCATTTGGCTTCTTCTGCAATTTTCTCCTCGTATTGGCGCAGAAAGTCTCGTTCCGGCGCCCGGCCTTCCACCGCATAGGTACAGATGCCGTACCCGACACCGAAGGTTCCTTCATGGGAAAGCTTTTCTACTTTCACTGCCAGACGGTCCAGGGTTCCGGCCATGATGACGAAAGAGCGGTGACCGCATTCCGCCGCTTTATCGCAGAATTCTTCCGTGAAATCAAAAAGTTTGTCAAAGGCGGCGGTTCCCATGACTTCCATGATCCGGTGGTCATATTCCGGACCTTCCTTCTGGAAACCATAAGGCCCGTCTTCTTTCAGTTTATGAGATAAATCGCCGCTGCCGATAACGGCAATGGTTTTTCCGCAAAGCTCCGCCGCCTTTTGAATGCACTGCCCCAGCATGTAATGCTGCGACAGCGGCAGACCGGACAGCCCAATACGCACTGTCTTGTAATCTGTATAATAATGATTGAGAAACCAGAGGGGAATCATGGTGGCATGGTCGAGCCTGCTATCCCGCTCACCTAGAGTTCCGGCGGGGATTTCCCTGGCTTCGGCTTTTCGGGACAGTACTTCCACCAATTCCGTGTCATACTGCACCTGGATTTTTACCTGCGGTGCACGGAACTGACCAAAATCTCCCCGGGCTCCTGTTCCCGGTGA
>CAYULX010000120.1:0-2291 GCA_964445535.1 uncultured Eubacterium sp. | reverse complement strand
ATCAATGTTGAGTATCAACCATGTTGTTCCTATAAAGATTGATCAATGATTGTAAAGATACACGGCATAGGAAATAGGAAGGATGAAGCAGAAAATGGAAAGAAAGCATTATGATGCCATAGATGGATTGAGAATGATAGCCTGTTTTGGAATTGTATTGATGCACGTAAGAGCAAATAATGCCTATGATATCTCTGGATTTGTCTACGATAAATTAATAGCTTCTTTTACAAATTTTGTCTTCCTCTTTATGGTTATCTCTGCATTTGGAATGTGCTGCGGATATTTAGATAAAGTATTAAGTAACCAGATTTCACTGGAGACATTTTATTTTAAACGCTACAGCAAAATACTTCCGTTTTTCGCGTTCCTTGTTTTGATTGATATCATTATGTCTCCAAGCAAAGCTGCTTTAATTGAAGGTTTTACGGATGTCACATTGCTGTTTGGACTATTTCCAAATAATATCTCCGTGATTGGAGTAGGCTGGTTCCTCGGATTAATATTTGCATTTTACCTGATTTTCCCATTCTACTGCGTCTTAATAAAAACCAAGAAGAGGGCATGCGCGGCCTTTGTTATTTCACTTTTATTGAATTATGTAGGTGGTTCTTATTTCGATATTGGAAGAACAAACATTATTTATTGCCTGTGTTATCTGATCGCTGGTGGGCTGATCTATTTATACCGGAAAGAACTGGAACAGTTCAGCAGCAAGTTTCAATGGATCAGTTTGGGGATAATTATTGTCACAGTGGTGCTTTATTTTCTTATAGGTGGTAACACAATTACGATGTTGCTGGCTTCAGCGGCAATGCTGGTTTATGCACTCGGGAGAAATCGGAGAGGGGTTTTATCGAATCCATTTACAAACTTTATCAGTTCGATCAGTATGGAGATTTATCTCTCTCACATGGTTATCTTTCGTGTAGTTGAAAGACTGGGTATTAATACGATAATCGGAAACAGGTGGGTACAGTATGCTGTTACAGTGGCAATTGTATTAGTCGGTACAATCATTTTTTCAGCAGTGATGAAGAAGATCTTAGATCTGCTTGGGAAAAAAGTGAGTAGAAAGATGGCGTAAATGAGGGTGAATTATGAAAGTTTTAATGATCAACAAGTTTCTCTACCCCAACGGTGGCAGCGAAACCTACATATTTAAATTAGGCGATTATTTGAAAAGTCAGGGACATGAAGTCCAGTACTTTGGCATGGAGCATGAAGGCCGTTGTGTGGGTAATGCGGTCAATGCATACACATCCGATATGGATTTCCATGGCGGCTCCAAGCTGGCGAAACTCACCTATCCTCTGAAAACCATCTATTCTTCCGAGGCACGGAAGAAGCTGCGTCTTGTTCTGGAGGATTTCAAACCGCACATCCTACACATAAACAACTTCAATTACCAGCTGACGCCCAGCATTATGCTGGAAATCCAAAAATGGCGCAAAGAAGGGAATAAATGCCGGATTATTTTTACGGCGCATGATTATCAGCTGGTGTGTCCAAATCATATGTGCAATAACCCGAATACGGGTGAAAACTGTGAGAAATGTTTGGGCGGACACTTCTTAAACTGCACAAAGGGAAAATGCATTCACGGCAGCACAGCGAAGAGCGTAATTGGAACGGCGGAAGCTGTATTCTGGAAACTGAACGGTGCTTACAAACATATTGACACCATGATCTGCTGTTCTGAGTTCCTGAAGACCAAGATGGATACTAATCCGCTATTTGCCAGAAAAACGGTAGCGTTGCATAACTTCGTGGACAGAGTGGAATGGAAAGAGATTCCGAAGAAAGATTATGTTCTTTACTTTGGCCGGTTTTCCAAGGAAAAAGGTATCGACACGCTGCTAAAGGTCTGTAAGGAACTTTCCGGTGTGCAGTTTATTTTTGCCGGGACAGGCCCGTTGGAAAATGAGATCAACGGTATACCGAACATCAAAAATGTCGGTTTCCAGACGGGGAAAGCGTTAGAGACGCTGATCCGCGAAGCGCGGTTCAGTATCTATCCATCAGAGTGGTATGAGAATTGCCCGTTCTCCGTTATGGAGAGCCAGATGTATGGCACTCCGGTGTTGGGGGCAGATATCGGCGGTATCCCGGAGTTGATAGAAGTTGGCAAGACCGGGGAACTGTTTAAGAGCGGTAACGCTGCGGAACTAAAGGAAAAAATTCAAAAACTGTGGTCGGACAGAGAATTGACAGATACCTACAGCCGGAATTGTAAAGATATCCGTTTTGACGATATTGAAGCCTATGCAGAGAAACTTATGCAAATATAT
>CAYULX010000119.1:0-2402 GCA_964445535.1 uncultured Eubacterium sp. | reverse complement strand
TCCACAATTATTTTACACTATCAAAAAATATGGCCTGTCACAGGCTGTCACAGGCTGTTTCTGAATAGGCAATTCACCGCTTGCCACCTTTTGCAAATACATGTATAATGCGTATGGTTAACTTGAAGCCGTAGGTTCAGTCTTATTATGGAATAGAACTATCTGCTTTCATAGAGGCAGCATATTTAATTTAGTTGGTTAAGGAGTTGATAAAATGGTATATTTCTTTCAAGGTTTAACGATGGGACTTGCCTATGTAGCCCCTATTGGCCTGCAAAATCTTTTTGTCATCAATTCAGCATTGACACACCCGCGACGGCGAGCTTTACTAACTGCCTTGATCGTTATTTTCTTTGATGTGACGTTGGCGCTGGCCTGCTTTTTTGGTATTGGTGCAATTATGCAGCGTTATGAATGGCTGCAAATGGTTATTCTGTTTGTGGGCAGTTTGATTGTCATTTACATAGGGATTGGATTATTACGGGCAAAGGTAGAGGAAATCGACAGATCAAAGTCTGCGTCCTCCATCAAGAAAACGATATCCTCTGCCTGTGTTGTGACATGGTTCAATCCCCAGGCCATCATTGACGGTACTATGATGTTAGGAGCATTTCACGCGACGTTATCTGCGGCAAAATCCACTCCGTTTATTTCCGGCGTTGCCACCGCATCGTTCCTTTGGTTTACGGGATTGACCCTTATCCTCTCTGTTTTCAGCAACCGGTTCAGTACCAAGGTTTTGCGAATTATCAATTTGATCTGTGGCATTGTCATTATTTTTTACGGTTGCAAGCTGCTTTTTAATTTCATTACCCTTATATGCTAGCAGCGGCCGATCGGACGGAAATAAAAAATCCGAACCTGCCTTACACCATGAAGATATGGTTCGGAAATACTGATCTGGTGCGGCCGACTGGACTCGAACCAGCACGGTTGCCCATACGCCCCTCAAACGTACGCGTCTGCCATTCCGCCACGGCCGCATATCTCGGGTCAGCGGAGTATTCGCTGACCACATTTACATATGATACCATAATCCGAAAAAAATTCAAGCACTATTTTTTTAAACTTATCGTTTCACTGAACGAAACCCGTCTTTTGGATTTAGCATCACCTTGTTTCGAGTTGGCTTTTGTTTTCACTCCTCCATAGCCAGCGTTTCTGCTGGTTTTGGAGGCAAAAGCTTGACAAGATTTTCTCGAGGAAGTCGCTTGGCTTAATCGACAACTCAAGCAGGGAAAAAATCAGGCCAAACAAATTTCCGAATCTTCGCCGGAAAAACTGCTTGGCCATTTTCCGATAAAAAATATAAATGACAAGCTTTCAGTGAAGAAATGTATATATCTAATGCAGGCCGCAACGAATTTACGTTTCAACATTCTTTAGCTTCTGTCAGTTCATGTCTACGCAAGGCTTGTTCAGCCATGTTCAAGGCTTAAAACCTTTGAAGACGTTCTTCCCAGACTCTTTGAGAACCATGCTTTTTCGCTTGTTCAGCTGTATGAAGGACTGAATATACAGGAATGATTTGGTAGGTTTTGTTGTGATGACTTAATTCTGCCAAACGGCTATAGGCCATGTCTGTTTTTATGTAACTGATTTTGCGAAACTAATTATACGTCATCCACATTCCCCACTTGGAAAATGTAGTTCCGATTATCATTGTTTAATCCGAGCGTAATTAAAGGGTTTCGGAAATCAAGATACAAAAATGATTCGGGTACAGGTAATCTGTATTTCAATTTGTATGTCATTTACAAGCACAAACCTTGTCCAACAGACGAAAGACATTCCTTGCCAAAGCCTCTTCCAATTAAACTGGTTAAATGCATGATGGCCTTGTTTGAAATCCCTTTGAGCATCCCCTGCAGGGGCTAGTTGCGCATTCGAGAACCGAACATATTGACAATTTCAATCGGTGAGATTATAATTCAAACAATTTAATAAACCCAAAGACTATGACTGCGGAATGGTACTTGGAGCTGTTCAGACTTGTTAGGTCACCGCCTCTGATTTCGGGTGCGACGGCGGACATAGGGACATAGTTTGACGGGCTCTGCAGAGAAGTGTCGGCTGGTGCAAGGCACGAGAGTACAGCCCGGGAATACACGCAGGAGCCGCCCCGGGAAAACGATCTTTCACCGGTACGCCGGGCAGGGCTTTTCCCGTTACAGAGCAGAGTATCTCCGGCGTTTGCCGGACGTAGTAGAAAAGGCCGGTATCGTGAGGTATCGGTAAGTTGGGGTAGTAACTCAGGATTTGGCGCTCGTCCTCTGCAAGGTAGAGGGTGTGTTTAGTTTTCCTCAAACCACGGTGGAGCTGTCGCCAAACGGCTCCTTCCGAATACAAAATAAGGAGCAAGTAAAAATGGCAAACATCAAATTCCACACCGGTATGGACAT
>CAYULX010000118.1:0-2404 GCA_964445535.1 uncultured Eubacterium sp. | reverse complement strand
GGAGGTTACAGAGTTTGGATAATCAACAGGAAAATATCTTGGAGAGTACAATAGACAAAGAAGACGGACAGGGAAAAAAGGGACGGAGCCGCGGAAGAAAACGGAGAATCGTCGCGCAGGTGATTGTCTGCCTGTTCCTTGTGGTACTCTTTTCTTTTTCTGCTCTGGGAGGAGCGGCGGCTGCATATTATACCGCGGCAACCAATACCATTCAGACAGACACGGAGACTGCTTTGAAAGATGCCGATGTGGTGGAGACAGATTTGGTATATGACCAGGATGTGGTCAATATTCTCCTGATCGGCGCCGACAAACGTGCCGATGAGACCGCATCAGGCCGCTCCGATACGACCATGATTGCCACGATAGATTTAAAGAACGCCAAGCTGAAGCTTACCTCTCTCATGAGAGACATGTACATTAATGTGCCGGGTTACGGATATCATAAGTTTAATGCAGCCTATGCTTACGGCGGTGTTCAGCTTGTGTACGAGACTATCGCTGAAAGTTTTGGTATTAAGCTGGATGCATATGTAGAGGTTGACATGGAGGCTTTCCGTGAAGTGGTGGATCTTCTGGGCGGCGTCCAGATAGAGTTGACAGAAGCCGAGGCGAATTATCTGCAGACCGCCTACGCCACATCCACGCACGGAGAGAAGAACGTAGTGGCAGGCACCAACTTACTGACTCCATATCAGGCGCTGGCTTACTGCCGTATCCGTCAGGATGTGACCGGGGAATTCGGACGTACTGACCGCCAGAGAAAGGTACTGATGGCGATTTTTAATCAGTTAAAGAGCGAGAATATCATGACCATCACAAATATCAGTATGAAGGCTCTTCAGTATGTGAAAACCGATTTGACGGAAACGCAGATTCGGAGCCTGCTGACTTCTGTGCTCAGTATGGGAACCACAGAGATTGAACAGCTCCGTATTCCGTATGAAGGTTCTTACACTGAGGAACGGCTGGGCGGCACCGGCGCCTGGGTAATACAGGTTGACTACGAGGCCAACAGTCAAGCGCTCCAGTACTTCATCTTTGGAACGGGTGAAGATCCGGAGATCGACGATGAGTACGGTGTGGGCAACGATAACTTCATCGACGGATATTATCCGGAGGAGACAGAGGGTGTTTCCACATATTAATTTGCATTTGAAGGAGTGAGAGGATTGAAACAGATAGTACTCTCTCTGCTGGTGGACAATAATCCGGGCGTCCTTGCCAGAGTGGCATCCTTGTTCAGCCGCAGAGGATATAATATTGACAGTTTGTCTGCCGGAGTGACGGACACGCCTAAGTATACAAGAATTACAGTGGCTGTCAGCGGAGATGACCAGATTCTTGAGCAGATCCGCAATCAGATTCAGAAACTGGAAGAAGTACGGAAGATAATTGTTCTTGACGATAAAGAGTCTGTATGCCGGGAACTGGTTCTGGTCAAAGTCATGGCAGATAAAAAGGAGAAACAGGATATCATCGCCATTGCCGATGTATTCCGGGCGAAGTTGGTAGATGTATCTATGAACTCCGTCATGATTGAGCTTACGGGCAATCAGAGCAAGCTTGATGCATTTTTGAACCTGATGTCCGATTATGAAATTCTTGAGATGGTGCGAACCGGACTGACAGGACTGGGAAGAGGAATGCGCGTTTTAAAACGTTAAAGGACAGATTTTACCGAAGAACAGTCTTGAAGGGAATTCCTCTTTTTTTGCAGGATTAGAATAAAGATTCTGCATAATGAAGATGAATTCTCAAAAAAATAGCTGGGACAGCTTGATTTCTGATATAAAGAGGAGTATTATAACAGACGGGTTGTTTATTAAGCTAATGTGTTAACAGGGTGCTGTTAACAGGATACGATGGATATCCCGCAAATATTGTTTAAACGTTTAGGAGGAATAACAATGGCAGCAAAGATTTATTACCAGGAAGATTGTGATTTATCTTTATTGGATGGGAAAAAGATTGCGATTATCGGTTACGGCAGCCAGGGACACGCACATGCGCTTAACTTAAAAGAGTCCGGCTGTGATGTCATTATTGGTCTTTATGAAGGAAGTAAATCCTGGGCAAAGGCAGAAGCACAGGGATTAAAGGTTTATACAGCGGCAGAAGCCGCAAAACAGGCTGACATCATCATGATTCTGATTAATGACGAGAAACAGGCGCAGCTTTACAAAGAGAGCATTGAGCCGAATCTGGAAGAGGGAAATATGCTGATGTTCGCTCATGGTTTCAACATTCACTTCGGAGGCATTGTGCCGCCGGCAAATGTAGATGTAACAATGATCGCGCCAAAAGCTCCTGGTCACACTGTTCGTTCTGAATACCAGGTTGGAAAAGGCACTCCTTGTCTGGTAGCTGTTGAGCAGGACTATACAGGAAAAGCGCTGGAGCT
>CAYULX010000117.1:0-2475 GCA_964445535.1 uncultured Eubacterium sp. | reverse complement strand
GACGGATTTAAAGACTTCTTTGAAAAGGAAGTTCCGGCAAATCCGCAGAAAGCAGAGTACCTGCTGCCGACACGGATCGGTGTTCTGTTGAGAGACGGAAAGTGTACAGTGAAGGTGCTGGAGACCAAAGACAACTGGTTCGGCGTTACATACAAGGAAGATAAAGCTGCTGTGGTGGATAGCTTTAAGAAGCTTATTGCTGGCGGAGTATACCGGGAAGACCTGTATTCGGATTTAGTGACGGTGTGAAATTTTCTCTGTAAATCGGTCTTCTATTAATACTGACCAGCATTCTCTTCATCGACAACCAGGTACGATACCAGATCCATCAGCAGGCCGCTGTCTTTTGGGAACCACCGTTCCAACAGCCTTGGGAGGTTGTATTCATTCAGGACATAACGGATCACGATATAGGAGCCAATCCGAAGACAGCAGCTCCTGTATGCCTCAGGCAGTTCCTCGGGAAAAACTACTTCAGGAAAATATCCCAAGCAAAAAAACGCGGAAAACTGGGCTTTTCTTGAATTTTCCTCAACCGCGGATTCGATTTAGTGGAACTCGTTTGCAAAGCTCACAAATAAAGGCTGAACTTAAAAAATTGAAAGAAATTTGTTTTAAAATACAAAAAAAATGAATAAACATTCAGGATTTGTGAAAAAACTGTGGAAAAATGCAAAAAAACTTGAATTATTATTCATAATTATGTAATATAATATATGAGAGCTGTGGATTGCAGACTGCAGAACAGCTTCGGGAACATAATAACTAATGATATATGATATTTCAGCTAGAATCCTGCAAAGCAGGATTCTTTCTTAATGCCGTATTGAGTCAGGAGGAATAGATATGCCGAAACAGGAAAATATGAAGATGGAAGATATAGAAGAATTAAAGGTCGATATGGACATTCTGGAAGATGAATTGATGCACAGCCACAGAATTGATCCGAATCTGTATCTGGAATACGATGTAAAAAGAGGTCTGCGTGATGCCAATGGTAAAGGAGTGCTGACCGGTCTCACAGAGATTTCTGATGTCAGTGGCTATGAACTGGCGGGCGGACGACAGATTCCTTCTGAGGGACATCTTTATTATCAGGGAGTGGATATATGCGACCTGGTGGCAGGAATAAAAGGACGCAAATATGGTTTTGAGGAAACAATCTATTTGCTGATGTTTGGAAAACTGCCGGATAAAAAGGAGATGGAACGGTTTCAGGATGTGATGTTTGAGCTGGAAAGTCTCAGTAACCGGTTTGTCCGCGATGTGATCATGAAAGCTTCCAACCAGAATATTATGAATGCCATGCAGCGATGTGTGCTGACGTTATATACATACGATGATGACCCGGAGAACATTTCCCCGAGAAATGTACTGCGGCAGTCCATGGACTTGATTGCCAAATTGCCGTTGATCGCGGTTTATTCTTACCACGCGTATCGTCATTTTCGTCTGGATGAGACGTTGTTTATCCGCAGTCCGGAAAAAGGGTTGTCTCTGGCGGAGAATATTCTTCTCATGCTGCGGCCGGACAGAAAATATACGGAACTGGAAGCGAGAGTGCTTGACATTGCGCTGATTCTCCATGCGGAGCACGGAGGCGGCAATAACTCTTCATTTACCACAAGAGTTGTGTCTTCTTCGGGAACAGATACCTATTCTTCTGTGGCGGCGTCCATCGGATCGTTGAAAGGACCGCGCCATGGCGGCGCCAATTTAAAGGCACAGAAAATGTTCGATGATATCAAAAAAAATGTAAAGGACAAGACTGACGAGGAAGAGGTGGCCAATTATCTGCAGAAGATTCTTGATAAGAAAACTTTTGACCGTTCAGGATTAATTTACGGTATGGGACATGCGGTCTACACCCTTTCGGATCCCCGTGAAGTAATCTTAAAGAAATACGCCCGTTCCCTGGCGGAAGAAAAGGGGCGTATGGAGGAATTTGCTCTTTACGATTTGGTGGAAAAAACATCGAAACGGCTGATTACGGCTCACAGAAATACCTTTAAGCCGGTCTGCGCCAACGTGGATTTTTACAGTGGTTTTGTATATACAATGCTCGGAATTCCGCAGGAACTGTTCACTCCGCTCTTTGCCATTGCCCGTATGCCGGGCTGGAGTGCGCATCGGTTGGAGGAGCTTATTAACGCCGGAAAGATTATCCGCCCTGCTTATAAATATGTGGGACATCACACGGCCTATGTGCCTCTGGAAGAACGATAGGACGGTGACGCATAAGCATATTTAAAATGGTATGAAAATGGCATCCATGTGTACATATTCTGCAGCAAATGTTTTTGCAGAACACATGGATGCATTTTTATGATAAAAAATGTGACAAGTAGAAAGAAGGAGTTCTCCCACAGCCGTTTTTTTCAAGCGTGTAGCCGGCAATCTGATTCAGCAAATGCGGCTTTCTTTTCTGGTATAATGTCAATCGCCAAACCAACATCCCCGAAAGGAGCCAATGCT
>CAYULX010000116.1:0-2631 GCA_964445535.1 uncultured Eubacterium sp. | reverse complement strand
TTTCGCTGATTTGGGATGGATATGATCTGATTCATACTATGTCGAGAGTGGTTGACAGGAGATAACAAGATGAGAAAGGTTATAACATACGGAACCTTTGATTTGTTTCATCAGGGACATTATAACATTTTAAAAAGAGCAAAAGACTGTGGTGATTATCTTATCGTAGGCGTTACCGGGGAAAATTATGATGCTGAAAGAGGGAAATTGTCTGTACAGGATAGTTTGAGCAAGCGGATTGAAAATGTAAAGAAGACTGGATTTGCAGATCAGATTATAGTAGAGGAATATCTGGGGCAAAAGATTTCGGATATTCTGAAATATAATGTAGATGTTCTGGTGGTTGGTTCTGACTGGAAAGGAAAGTTTGACCATTTAAGGAAATATTGTGAGGTCATTTATCTTGAACGTACAAAGGATATCTCGAGCTCGCTTCTCCGCGAAAATATTTTAAATATATACAAATTTGGTATCGTTTCAGATACTTTGTATGATGATGAAGCGGTAATTGAATCAAAAAGTGTAAGTGGTATACATGTGGAATGTGTTTTCTCGGAAGATCCTGATCTGGCAAAAAAATTTGCAGAAAAATATGAGCTCGATAAGGGATATAACAATTATGACGAGTTCCTGAATAATGTAGACATTGTGTACATTAAAATATTACAAGATAAACGTGCTGATTTTGTCAGACGGGCTCTTAAACAGAAGAAGCATGTGGTTTGTGACGTTCCAGAAACTTTGGACATCGAAGAATCTAAAGAACTGGCTGCTTTGGCAAAAGAAAATGGGGTTGTGCTTCTTGATAATATGTCAACAATGTATTTACAGTCTTTTAATCAACTATCCTGGATTACAAGAGGCAATCTGATTGGAGATATTGTCAGTATTAAGCTTTCTATCTCTAAGGATACATTTAACTCGATGGATGATAAAAGCATTATGGATGTGGCTTATTATCCGATATGTGTTGTAATTAAACTTTTGGGTGATCAGTACAAAAACTGTAGATGTAAAATTATCAGAGATGCAGATGATAAGATTCTATACAGCATGATCACTTTAGACTATGAAAATACAATAGCGCTTATAGAATTGGGGATGGACTTGTCTGTTGAGGATGGAACTTTGATCACGGGAACTGAAGGAATGATCTTTATTCCTGATGACTGGTGGAATCTTGGCTATTTTAAGATGAAAGGAAAATGTGAAAACAAATTTAAAAGGTATAGTTATAACTTTGATGGAAACGGTTTCCGCTATATGCTTCAATTCTTATTACAAATAATAAAAAATGAGACTGTTTCTGTGCCGGGAATCACGAATGAGGAGTCAACAGCAATTCTATCCGTATTGAACCAGATAGATGCATAAATTAGTTATGGAGGGAAATTTTATGATAAATTTCACTGTGGGACCAGTACAATCTTCTGAGACAATAAGAAATATTGGTGCTGAACAAGTACCATATTTTAGAACATCTGAATTTTCTTCGATAATGTTAGAAAACGAAAGACTTATTAAAAAATTTTCTAAAGCTGAAGAAAATTCGAGAGTGGTTTTCATAACGGGTTCAGGAACGGCTTCCATGGAGGCAACGATTATAAATACATTAACTTCTAATGACAAAGCTATCATCGTAAATGGAGGAGGGTTTGGACAACGCTTTGTAGAATTGTGCCGAATTCATGATATCCCTTATACAGAAATTAAACTTGAGCCAGGAAAAACTTTGACAGTTAGTGAATTGGAGAAGATTGATGGAAAAGAATATACGTGTTTTATAGTAAATGTTCATGAGACTTCTACAGGAGTCCATTATGATATGGATAGTATTAGTAAATATTGCAAAAAAAATAACCTTTTTTTAATTGTAGATGCAATCAGTTCTTTTCTTGCTGATGATTTTGATATGAAAGAATTTGGAACTGATGTAATGATTACTGGCTCACAAAAGGCATTAGCTTGTTCTCCGGGCGTATCTATTATCGTGCTTTCTCCTAATGCAATTGAAAGGATAGAGAATAATAATCCTAGATGTATGTATTTTGATCTTAGAGATGCTTTAAAAAATGGAGAAAGAGGCCAAACACCTTTTACGCCTGCTGTAAGTATTCTACTTCAGATTAATCAAAGATTAAAAGAAATCGAACGGGAAGGTGGTGTAAAAATAGAGACAAAAAAAATTGCGGCATTAGCTAACGATTTTAGAAGAAAAATTAAAGGATTGCCTTTTGAAATTTTCTCAGACTCATTGTCTAATGCAGTTACAAAAACCAATGGCTGCAGACAACGCAACAACACATCATCAGTAGGGTAAAACTAACCTGTCTCATGACGGTCTAGAAATACGTAGTAGAAATAAGGGTCCCTAAATGTTAGTATTAGCAGCTGTTGCAACCCCAAATTAGTTCTCTGGTGTGAAGCAACTCTAGCTGAAGAAAAACTGTAGTCCTGTAGTGCAGATCCCTTGTCTTATGATGTGCACTCAGCTCTGCTGAGCACCTCGACTCTGACCACGTCCCTCAGGTGTTGGTGTAGCTCAATAGTCAACACTTTCCTTTTCAGCCAAGTCACACAACTATTCTCAAGAGCTTTCTCAGGTTACAACGAACCAGCATGTGATTTTCC
>CAYULX010000115.1:0-2644 GCA_964445535.1 uncultured Eubacterium sp. | reverse complement strand
ATACAGGTAAATCCACGTTGCTACAAATGTGAGGTCACTTCATATTGTCCTAAAATTTTTTCGATTTTTTTACATTTTTTTTACCTATTCTACATATTGACACTTAAAATATTTATATGATATCGTTGAATAGATTTGCGGGTAAAGGAGGAAAGGCAATGAGAGATGATCGCAGAGCATCGGTAGAGTTAAAAAAGGCTGCATCTGAGAGTTTCAGGGATGCGTTGTCGCCAAAAACAAAGTCGGTGCTGAAGTCCGTGTCAGCTATGGTTTTGGCTGTGATGTTCGGCATCTTTTTGCTTATTGTTTTTCCGGTTGCGGGGAGCGGAAGCTCTATTATGGAAGAGGGGACTGTGCCTGGGCAAGCAGTGCAGCGGCACGGCAGGAAGGCCTATGCCCATGGGGATGTGTCGTTGATTTCCAACGTAAATGATTTGCCTGTAATCAGCGATATCTATGATGAATATGATTTGAAAGTTATACATAGTCCTTCTGCAGAGCAGATGAAAAGTGTGCAGGGAGGAGCATGGAAGATTGTGTGGATAGCAGCGGCCTTGTTTATGCTGTATGTTTACAAAGTGTGTTTACAAAGGGGGAAGCTTTATGCATTCCGGCGGCCTTGTTTTTCCTGTGAACTTCTGATTCTGCTGAAAAAGGACGGGAAGAAGCGATGATGTGTATTGCTGGAGAGAGAAAATAGTCAGATAGGTATAGTCTGCCGGCAGAAGGTACGAGTTACATTTTAATCTGAAAGGATTTTAAGAAGAAATGTACAGGTATGGAAATGTACGGACTGTCGGGAAATAATTTATTACAGAGATTGAAAGGAGCTTTTATGGACACATCGTTTCTGTCTTTTTGGGAAGGAATCCTTCAAAATCCGATGTTGTTAATTTCGGCTGTGTTTACACTGGGAGTTATTTTTGTTAATGGTTGGACGGATGCGCCGAATGCCATCGCAACCTGTGTGACGACCAGATGTTCGCAACCGAGACAGGCGATCATGATGAGCGCCGTGTTTAATTTTCTTGGCGTGTTTGTGATGACACAGATAAACAGTTCTGTGGCGTCCACCATCAGCAATATGGTGGATTTTGGTGATAATACGCAGAGTGCGCTGATTGCCTTGTGTGCGGCGTTATTTTCCATTGTAGTTTACAGTGTGGCGGCTTCCTTTTTCGGAATACCGACCAGCGAGAGCCACAGCCTGATCGCGGGCCTCACAGGCGCTGCCATCGCCATTCAGGGAGGCGTGGACGGCGTCAACGGGGCAGAATGGGTAAAAGTATTGTATGGTCTGGTTTTGAGCCTTGTGCTTGGTTTTGTGACAGGATGGGTCGTATGTAAGATTATCACGATTTTATTCCAGAACATGGAGCGCAGAAAGGCCAATACATTTTTCCGTTACGCACAGATTGCCGGCGCGGCAGCTATGAGTTTTATGCACGGCGCGCAGGACGGACAGAAGTTTATTGGTGTACTGTTTTTAGGTCTTGCATTTGCGGGCGGACAGAATTCCGTGGCAGGAATGGCGATTCCGGTCTGGCTGATGTTGCTGTGCAGTATCGTCATGGGTCTTGGAACCAGTGTCGGCGGTGAAAAGATTATCAAGTCTGTGGGAATGGATATGGTAAAACTGGAGAGATATCAGGGATTTTCCGCCGATGTGGCAGGCGCTCTCTGCCTGCTTTATTCCAGCCTTTTTGGTATTCCGGTATCGACCACCCATACGAAGACCAGTGCCATCATGGGTGTGGGAGCAGTAAAACGATTATCCGCCATCAACTTTGGTGTAGTTAAAGATATGATGCTGACTTGGATTTTCACATTTCCGGGTTGCGGACTGATCAGCTTTGTGATTGCAAAATTATTTATGTTCATTTTCGGATAAATATCATTACTATAAACGGAGGAAAAAGAAATGTCAAAAAAACAGGATTCTTTTTATTATAATAATTTTATCAGCTGCGCAGAGTACTCCTGCAAGGCAGTACATTTGCTGAAAGATATATTGACAGATTTTAACCCGGATGAGATTTCATCAAAAATGGATGAGATCCACGACATTGAGCATCAAGCCGATGACACAAAACATGAGATGACCGATAAGCTGGCAAAGGCATTTATCACACCGATTGAGCGGGAAGATATCATTGAGCTGAGCCATCATATCGACGACGTGACCGATAAAGTGGAAGAAGTTCTCATTCGTGTGTACATCAATAACGTGCAGACCATTCCGCAGGAAGCTTTGCAGCTTCTGGATATCGTTTGCAAATGTTGTGAGGAAGTAGAGAACCTCTTAAAAGAGTTTGCCGATTTCAAACATTCCAAAAGCCTGCGGAGCAAAATTATTACCATCAATACACTGGAAGAAGAAGCGGATGCCTTATATATTTCCAGCATGAGAAAACTCCACATGGAAGATAATGACGTGCTTCATATCATTGCATGGTCTGAGATATACAGCTACATGGAGAAATGCGCGGACGCCTGTGAGCATGTGGCAGATACGGTAGCCAGTGTGGTCATGAAGAATTCCTGATAAATGAACAAAGGATGCCTTGAAACAAGCAAGGGCAGAACCTCAAAAAAATCGGCTCTGCCCGGAGCAACTAATGACATATCTTATATCAGTTTTTTT
>CAYULX010000114.1:0-2730 GCA_964445535.1 uncultured Eubacterium sp. | reverse complement strand
GAACATTTGGAGGGAGGCTTCTCTCTGCGGGACAAAGACGCCCATGTGGATTTCAGCACAGTCAACGCTGAAATGGCACGGGTGGATGTAGATGACAGCAAAGACAGCACCGCAAAGGCATGGCGACTGTCCGGCGGCGACAGCGCCTTTTTCCGGGAGTGGTTCAACACCCAGCCTTCGGAAAAGCGGCTTTCCCTGTGTAAGGGCATTATCAAGCAGAAGTTGTCTAAGATGAACTGTGTCAATGACCGGGAACTGGATGAGTATATCGACCGGGTGATTGGAACAATGAGTGAAGATCAGCTCTCCGAGTTGGAGCAGTCGCCGTATCCTTATGTCGTGAAGATTCAGGGCAAGGTGAAGAAATTGATTGCACAGCATCGCTCCGGTGTCTTTGACACCTGGCTGGAGCAGGACAAGATTTCTTGCTTGCCCAACTATACACTGCCAGCGGTGATCTCCCCAACGGCATTTACTTCGATGGTGCCGAAGTCGCTCTATACTGCCGAAGAAGATATGAACGAGTACGAGTTCAAGGTAGTGTGGGCACTGTCAGAACTGGGCAACGTCAAGTGGTGGCACCGGAATATCTCCAGACTAGGCTTCCAGATTAACGGCCCCGTTCATGCTTACCCTGACATCATCGTGATGCTCCACAGTGGAAAGGTACTGATGGTGGAGACCAAGGGCGATCACCTGGATAATGATGAGTCCAAGGAGAAAGCCAAAATCGGTGACCAGTGGGCGAAGCTGGCCGGAAAACAGTACAAGTATTACATGGTGTTTGAGACCAAACAGCCGGCCTATCCGGGTGCATATTCTATGGAGCGGTTTATGGAGATTGTGAAGAGATTGTAATATATTCAGGCCGCTATCGAGGAGAAACTCATTTAGGCGTTCGTTTCAACAGGCATCTCATGATTAATTGCGCGGCATACATAGAGAACTGGGAAAAAGAGGATTGTAATTAACAAATACTATCTGCTATCAGATAAGCACTGAAACGAGGCAGTATAATGGTTAATATAAACGGAAAAGACTGGATGAATTTAACTCCAGCAGATATACAATCTGCTATTTCTGAAATAGATTTCGATGAATCATTCTATTTTGAACTCAAAGATGATAGAGTTTCGCCTAAAAAAATGATGGAAGAAGTATCTGCTTTTTCAAACACTTTTGGCGGCTATATTTTCCTTGGCGTTTCTAATGATAAACAGATTGAAGGTTGCACCGAATGGAATGAGCAAAGAATTCATACTACAATTCACGATTCCATAACACCTACTCCTTCTTTTGATGTAAAAAAGTTCACCTTTGATACCAATGTTGTATATGTAATCAAAATTGACGAGGGTTCTGAACCGCCATACATAGCTAGTAATGGTAAGATTTATGAAAGACTATCATCTGGTTCGTTTGTCATCAAGGATTCTTCAAATCTTTCACAAATCTACAATAAAAGAGAGCAGCTGCTGGCTAAAATGGAGAAAAAAGTATCAATACCACCAGTGTATGAAAAATCCAATAACATTTACGGATATATTGATATTGGTTTTACCTTGGTGACATCTGATATTCAGGTTGCTCTTGACACTTTTAATGGAGCGGACTTAAAGGCAATCGCTGAAAGATTAAAAGAAGACATGCCATCGTTTAATCTGTCATACGTTGGAGAGTCTATCGTCTATATACCTGGAGGAGTATCAACCCAAAATGGACACCTGCCAGCGCACACAAATAATTTCCTTGAGATTATGGCTGATGGTAGCTCAAGAATGAGGATCTTGCTGATAAATAATGATCCAGAAGATTCCAGTGTAAACATGACACTTCCAATGGTTATACTAAGATCATATAAAAAAGTATATGCCAATATAATGGGTATGTTATTCCCACATAAGGTGGCATATGCAAAAAAATATGAATTACTAACTGTGAGAAAGCAATTCCAACCGGTCATGTTTTATGACGATTTTGTTCTTGAATTACACCCAGATTGGCAAAAAGATAACGTCAAAATTTGGGAGACGATTCAAAACCATCGCAAAATTTGGGGAATCACAACTATTGTGACTGATGATCGTATTCCTAAGACTGGCCTTTATACGATTGATAAACGCCATCTTGAGCTTTGGGGAAAAGAGTATAACGCGGAGTCCATCATTGATGAATTGTTTTTCTCACGATATACCACATTAGGAGCCGTTTCAACTTCAGAGAATGACTGAAGTCCGAGAGCTAGGACACCACCATATGTTAATTCAATAAAACAACACCGGCGGAGCTGCAATTTCTCCGCCGGTGCTACTATGTGATTAAGTTAATCCGTCAGAAAAACCAACTCTGAACTCTGATACATGCTTAGTGATTGTGTCAGAAAAGCAACGACTCCTCAAATCATTCTAAAATGATTCAGTGCCTCTATAATAGCAGCTTCCTTTTCCGGCGGGCACTGCGGCACTTTTGCATCTTCCTTCTTTGAAAGATTATAATTCTGGCCAACATCCAGACCGCATTTCCTCTTGACCTGAGAGATATACAAGCTGGAGACCTTCAAACCGTGCTTTTCCAGCACATAGGCTTTGATCTCATCATAGGTGGCTTTACTCTCCGCCGATGTCAAATCCAGCTCGTCCAGATTCAGCTCCACCTCGATATGCTGCTTGGTATCGAGTTTGGACAAAAGTACTACCGTCTCAACAGTACCTCGATTATCCCAATCCAACA
>CAYULX010000113.1:0-3053 GCA_964445535.1 uncultured Eubacterium sp. | reverse complement strand
GAATCAAAGTTCCGGATACTTACCAGGGAATCAATTGGGATAAAGAGATAGAAAACCGAAAATCCTCTATCCGCTGTAAAGGGATATCCACATAAAATCAGTGAATACAGCGTCAATATCAATAAAATTTGTTACAATGAGTTACTGGAAACGCCGAATGTTTCATTAATCAGCGTTTTCCTAAGTCAGCATTTTGGATTACATCCAATGACTCTGATACAAAAGAATTACACAATAGGCAACGCCCCCGGATGTTCCATCTTGCGGAAAGCAGAAGGGGTGCAGCCTTTGCAATGTTTGAACTGGCGGATGAAATAGCTCATATTATCAAAGCCGGTGTCCATGGCGATTTCTGTGATTAGGGTGTTGGTTGTGAGCAAGAGGGCGGCCGCCTGATTGATACGGTATTCATTTAAGTAGGAAAAAGGCGTTTTTCCTACTTTTTGTTTGAAATATTTACAAAAATAATTTTTATTCATATGGAGTCTGGAAGAAAGTTGCTCCAGAGTGATTCGCTCCTGATAGTGCTGTTCTATGTATTCAAATACCGGGCGGAGAGAATATTCTTCGGAAGATTTCCAGCGGGCGTTGTCACCGGAGGAAAGAAAAGCCTGTTTTGAAAACAGAATTTCCAGAATCTGCAGCAGAATGATTTTAATGGAAAGGGGAGCGGGAACTGCAGAATCTGTGTTTTGATACATCTGTTCTGCCTGTGCGATAAGCTGCCCAATTTTTGTGGAAGTCTCCGAATCAAAGGTATCTCCCGGAGGGAAAATGAGTTTGCCGGAGAAGAGAGGTTCCAGATACCGGTTCTGGCAGACGTCATATTGGGAGAAGCTAAGCAGTTCGAGGCTAAAAACCAGTGCATAGTGATGGGAAATGGCGCTGTTGCCGAACAGGGCGTGGGCGGTCCCCGGATTAATGAAATAAATCTGACCGGCAGACAGAATTCTGGTGTTGGTTTCTGTGCGGAGGGTAATGTTTCCTTCTGTCACATATAAAAATTCCGTTTCGTCGTGCCAGTGATAGGGAGCAAAATATTGGCCGCAGATGTCCCTCTGAGAAAATGCCTGAAAACGGAATTGTGGGGTTCCATGGTGTGCTTCTTTTTCAAGGTGAATTTTGTTCATATTTTTCTGCTCTTTCTTTTAAATGAGGAAATAATAAGTGAATATTATACATATTTAGAATAACATATTGCAAGAAAGAACAAAAGAATTTTTTTATACTGAATTTATATAAAATGTATAGCAAATGGGAGGAAGTAACATGAAAAATAATTTGTGGTGGAAAAAGAGCGTGATTTATCAGATATATCCGAGAAGCTTCGCGGACAGCAACGGGGATGGTATTGGAGATTTGAACGGTATTACCATGCATCTGGATTATCTGAAAGAGCTGGGGGTGGATGTGATCTGGCTGTCTCCGGTTTACCAGTCTCCTAATGATGATAATGGATATGATATTTCGGATTATCAGGCTATCATGAGAGAATTCGGAACTATGGAAGATTTTGACAGGATGCTTTCAGAAATGCATAAAAGAGGATTAAAGCTGGTGATGGACCTGGTTGTTAACCATACCAGTGATGAACACCGTTGGTTTGTGGAAAGCAGAAAATCAAAAGACAATCCTTACAGAGATTATTACATTTGGAAAGATGCGAAGGATGGAAAAGAACCGAATAACTGGGGAAGCTCTTTCGGCGGCCCTGCCTGGCAGTATGACGAGGAAACAGAGATGTACTATCTCCACTGTTTTTCTCCGAAGCAGCCGGATTTAAACTGGGAAAATGAAACCGTTCGGAAAGAAGTCTTTGATATGATGACCTGGTGGTGTGAGAAAGGTGTGGATGGTTTCCGTATGGACGTAATCAGTATGATTTCCAAAAACCCGGTATATCCGGATGGAGAAGTTGCTAATGGATTATATGGAAACAAAGATCCGTTTGTCTGCAACGGTCCGAAAGTACATGAGTATCTGCAGGAGATGAATCAGTCAGTGCTGTCCAAATATGATCTGGTGACAGTGGGCGAGACCGCAGGCGTTACCATTGAGGAGGCAAAGAGATACGCCAATCTGGACGGCAGGGAATTAAATATGGTATTTCAGTTTGAACATATGGATATCGCCGCGGGCGAACATGGAAAATGGACCTCGGACAGAATACCGATGAAAAAACTCAGAGAGGTAATGAATAAATGGCAGGAAGAGCTGGAAGGTGTTGCATGGAACAGTCTGTACTGGGATAATCATGATCAGCCAAGAGCAGTTTCCAGATTTGGCAACGACGGCCCGATGTATCGGGAAGTATCCGCCAAAATGATCGCAACCTGTCTGCATATGATGAAAGGAACTCCGTATATTTATCAGGGAGAAGAGATCGGTATGACTAACGCTTATTTTAAAAATATTGAGGATTACCGGGATATTGAGTCTGTGAATGCTTTTTATGAATATACAGAAAATGGAATCATGAATGAAGAGGAGATGATGGATGCTCTCAAAGCGGTTAGCAGAGATAACGCCAGAACTCCGATGCAGTGGGATGACAGAGTCAATGCTGGATTTACAACGGGTACCCCTTGGATCAAGGTAAATCCAAATTATCTGATGATCAATGCGAAACAGGCGATGGAAGATCCCGACAGTATTTTTTACTATTATCAGAAGTTAATTCGTCTCCGGAAAGAGCAGGAGATTATCGTGGAGGGAGTCTTTAAAGGACTGCTGAACGATGATGAAAATATTTATGCGTATCAGAGAACGCTCGGCAATCAGAAACTGATCGTTGCCTGTAATTTCAGTAATCGAGAGGTTGTCTGCAATTTATTTGAGCAGAAGAACGGAAAAGAATTGATTTCCAATTATCGTTTTCATAAAGACGGTGTTTTAAAGCCGTATGAAGCAAGAGTAATATTGTATGAAAATATTTAATTATAATTAAAAACTCAAAATTCCAAAAACCATTGAAATTACAAGGCTTTTCGCCTGCTCAATGCTCGGTTTTCATGTATTTTCCCTTGTTTTTGCCCTTACGAGCCGAAACAAGG
>CAYULX010000112.1:0-3119 GCA_964445535.1 uncultured Eubacterium sp. | reverse complement strand
CATATCCTGTATAATGTAAACATCAAAAATACAAAGGATGGTGTATGGGTATGAGTCATGCTTAGCGCTGGATCAGACCCTTTTATCCATAGAGATGTCCGATGTATTCGACGAGACCAGGGCAACCAAAAAATAAGAAAGCAGTAAGAAAATATAGCAAAAAATCGTAGAAAATAATAAAAATCGTAGAAATATTGACAGACACGTTTTGACGATAAAGGAGTAGAATAGAGAAGTAATAAAACAGCACTTTGCAGCTTGAAGAAAGTGAGGTAGGGCTTATGAAATTACTTTTAAAGATTGTGGCTGGCGCTTCTGTTATAGGATTGATTGCTTATGGTGTGAAGACATTTCTGAAAGAGGACGAGCCGGAAATCTATTATTAGAGAAGAAAGATTTGCCAGAATATAAGAGCGTATATGGTCGGTCATATATAAACTATAAGAGAGTGTGTGACCGGTCCGCATAAAACATAAGACAGTCGATGACCGGTCATCGGGATGGCAGCGGCATCCGAAATTTAATAAACTTCGGATGCCTTTTTTCTTTATTTTAAAAGAATAACCCGCATATAAAGAGCCGCATATAAAAAATAAAAGGAAAGGTTTACAAAAAATATACTAAAATGGTAAAATAAACATGATTTGTAGCCCGTAAACCCCTGGATGTACAACCGGATATGGTATGTACAGCCAATCAAGAGAAGGAAGGATGACATACTTTTGCTATGAATGAAAAGTTAAAAGAAAAAATTAAAGAATCCTTGTCGAGTGTGTTGCCGATAACAATTATTGTGCTGTTTTTGAGCGTGACTCTGGTTCCCATGGAGATTGGGACGTTGGCCCTGTTTCTGGCAGGAGCGGTGTTTTTGATCGTGGGAATGGGATTCTTTCAGTTAGGAGCCGAAATGTCGATGACCCCGCTGGGTCAGGGTGTAGGTGGTAAGCTAGTGAAAGGAAGCCGGCTGCCGGTAATTATTGTGGTATGTTTTCTGATGGGAGCTATTATTACGATTTCCGAGCCGGATCTGCAGGTGCTGGCCAATCAGGTAGCTTCTATTCCCAATAGCGTGTTAATCTGGACAGTCGCTGTGGGTGTCGGTATCTTTCTCGCCGCAGCGGTACTTCGTATTTTGTTTCAGGTCAGCCTTTCCAGACTGTTGATGATTCTGTATATTCTGTTATTCATTTTATCGTTTTTTTCTCCATCTGAATTTACTGCGGTGGCCTTTGACGCCGGAGGCGTTACCACAGGTCCCATGACGGTTCCGTTTATCATGGCGGTCGGCATCGGTTTATCTGCGGCCAGAAGTGATAAAGAAGGGGAGGGAGACAGTTTCGGACTCATCGCCCTCTGCAGTATCGGACCAATCATGATGGTTCTTCTGTTGGGAATCTTCTATCACCCTACGGAGGCAGTGTATACCGCGGTGGAAATCACGCAGGTCATCACCACGAGAGATGTGGTTTATCAGTTTGTGAAAGCATTTCCGGACTATACAAATGAGGTAATTCGTAGTATGCTTCCAGTAATAGGTGTGCTGGCGATATTCCAGATACTGACGAAGAATTACAGAAAAAGACAGCTGCTGCGTATGGCTATCGGCTTTGTCTATACTATTGTCGGGTTGATTTTGTTCCTGACGGGAGTAAACGTTGGATTTGCGCCGGTCGGTAATCTTCTTGGAACAGGTTTATCCGGCAGCTCTTTGAAATGGATTCTGGTTCCCATTGGAATCATCATTGGTTACTATATTGTAAAGGCGGAGCCGGCAGTGCAGGTGCTCAATGAGCAGGTAGAAGATCTCACCGGAGGCGCAATTTCCCGTAAAATGATGAACATGGCGCTGTCCATCGGTGTGGCCGGTGCGGTGGCCCTGGCCATGGTGCGTGTACTGACGGGAATCAATATTTACTGGGTGATCATTCCAGGTTATATTATCGCTCTTGCGCTCAGCAAATTTGTGCCGAAAGTTTTTGTTGGTATTGCTTTTGACTCCGGCGGCGTCGCCAGCGGCCCGATGACTTCTACCTTTTTGCTGCCCCTTGCCATGGGAGCCAGCACCGCCATTGGAGGAAATGTGGTGACCGACGCCTTCGGTATCGTGGCACTGGTCGCGCTGGCGCCGCTGATCGCGGTGCAGTTGATGGGAGTTATCTATGAGCATAAGTCGAGAACGGTATCGGTTGTGCCGGAAGATTTATCGGACGATATCGTTGTAGAATTTGAGGAGGAACAAGAATGAGTATATTACAGGAAGGCAGACAATTTTTTCCGCGTATGATGATTTCTGTTACGGATGTAAAAGATGGGAAAAAGCTGGAAAAAATATTAGATGAGCTGCAGCTGCCGATATTTTATCAATGCCGGGGCAAGGGTACGGCTCCTTCTGAGATTATGGATATATTTGGATTGGGAGGATCCACCCGTTTGGTTACGATTGCTGCTCTTTCAAAAGATAAAGTGCAGGAAGTATTTTCTCACATGAATAAACGCATGTGCTATAAACGTAAAGGGGGAGGCATCGCTGTTAGTCTGCCGGTTACAGGACTTCAAAACTGCGTGATTAAAGTACTTGACAAAGAGGCGGAGGAAACAGAAATGGAAAAAATAATAGAGAAGGTGAGGAAAGATATGAGCGAGATACATCAAAAAGCAAAATATACAATGATTTGGGTTTCTGTGGTGGCTGGTTATAGTGATGACGTGATCGATGTGGCAAGGGACGCCGGAGCCAGAGGCGGAACGGTTATGAAGGGCAGAAGAAGGACTTCGGAACGGGCCAGACAGCATCTGGGTATCGCCATGCAGGACGAGCAGGAATTTGTCATGATTATCGTGCCGACAGAAAAGAAGCAGGAAGTGATGGCGGCCATCACCGGTTCCTGCGGACTGCGTACGCCGGCCCATGGTATTCTTGTATCCATACCAATTGACGAGTCCATCGGTCTGGATGAACAAAAAATGGCAGAATAGATTGATTTTTTAGAAAAAGCAGATATAATTAGGAATGTATTGTTTCTGCCGATTAAGGGGGAACGCCGGAAACGGTGTTCCTTTTTTGACGTATATAGAGAAAGGAAATCTGCCATGAATAAAGCAATCACAGATGAAATAAA
>CAYULX010000111.1:0-3262 GCA_964445535.1 uncultured Eubacterium sp. | reverse complement strand
GGCATTCTTCCAGCTCCATGTATCGAATGGCCTGGTCGATAACAGCCTGATCTTCCGGCGTTGTCCGCCCACCGGAATAAGGAAAACGGCCAAAAGCTACCAGTTCCCGAACCGTAAGCTTCATCTGGATTTGATTGCTTTGTGTAAGTATCGCAAGCCGCTTCGACAACTCTTTGCTTTTCCATCGGGAAATGTCCTTCCCTTCAAAATCTACCAGGCCGGCATCTCGTGCGATGAGACGGGAAATAATGCCCATAACCGTAGATTTCCCCGCTCCGTTGGGGCCGATTAGAGAAAGAACTTTCCCTTTGGGAATCTCAAAACTGACGCCGTCCACAACGGTCTTTCCATCATATCGTTTTGTCAGTTCTTCTACTTTCACGCATTACACCTTCTTTCTTGCAAGCAGCAGGTACAGAAAATAGATGCCGCCGCCTACGGTGATGAATACGCTGATAGGAACGGCGTAGTTGTAAACACGCTCCACAATCAGTTGTCCTGCTATCAATACAATCATACCGAAAAACACAGAACCCAGCACCAACTGGCTGTGACGATAGGTTTTTAGCAGCTGTCGAGACAGATTTGCCACGATAAGCCCCATGAAAGAGATAGGCCCTACCACAGCGGTTGCCACGGCAATCGCCAGCGTTACGCCCAAAAGAAGCCTGCGAACGCTTCGGTCATAATCCACACCCAAATTGATTGCCTGTTCTTTCCCCAGCGTAATAACGTCCAGCAGGGCCAGATCCTTTCGAAGCACAAAGATGATAAGCCCAAGAACGATTAAGGAAAAGACGATGATTTCCGAGTTTACATTGCTGAAGCTGGCTACCAGGGTGGAAAGCAGGCTGTCATACTCGTTCGGATCCATCACCCTGGTAAGAGTTGACTGAATGCTGCTGAAAAAAGAGGTCAACACCGTGCCGATCAGCAGAACATACAATACATTGTAGTTGGTCTTTTTAAACAGATAGCTGTATATAACAGTGGCCGTCACCCCCATAATGACCAAATCCACAGCAAAAGCCGCATTGGAGTTGGTCGCCAGAATGCTGCCGGTTCCCGCTACAAAAACTACAGCGGTATGGATTAGGGTATATAACGAGTTCATGCCTAACAGGCAAGGCGTCACAATGGTGTTATTGATAATTGATTGAAACACAATGGAAGCGCCACCAATGGCAAATGCAGCTATCAGCATAACGATCAGTTTCGGCACCCGCAAACTCATTGCATAGGCGAAATACTTAGGGTTTACTCCCACCAGCAAATATGCTACGGCGGCCAGAACGACCAGTACAGCCAGTATTATCAAATTCCTTACATTGCGGCGATAAGCTGCGGGCTTCATAATTTATCCCCCCGTTCTCTCTGGATCACAGGCGCCGCACATCCACTGTTATTTGCCGGCCCAAGACGGACAGCCTTGCGGCCATGCCGCAGACGGTAAAGAAGCAGCCCAATAAATAAGATGCTTCCAATGATGCCTACGATCAGCTCAATCGGCAGCTCATAGGGGGCAATGACCGTCCGAGCGATCATATCACACCCCAGTACAAAAATTGCGCCGAACAAGGCCGTGTCTATCAATGTGCCACGGATCTTATCCCCCTTAAACATGGATACAACGTTGGGGACAATGAGCCCGATATAGGAGATCGCACCGACGATCACTACAACAGACGCCGTAATCATAGCTGCGATGGACAGCCCTAAAAACAAAATCAGATTATAATGTACGCCCAGGTTCTTGGAAAAATCTTTCCCCATTCCCACGATATTAAAGTGGTTGGCAAAGAGGAACGCCAAAATGACCAGAGGAACAGCCAGATAGACCAGTTCATACCGCCCTTTCACAACCAGGGAGAAATGTCCAACCTGCCAGGTGGATAACGCCTGCGTCATTTCAAATTGATAGGCAAAGTAATTGGTAATGCCGCCAATGACATTACCGAACATGATACCAACCAATGGCACCATTACTGCATCCTTAAACTTGATCCTCTGTATAAACCAGACAAATATCCATGTTCCAAGTATCGCACAAACAAAGGAAAACAAAGCCCTGCTCCACAGGGTGGAATTTGGCATAAACAACAACGCCATCAAAATACCAAACTGCGCCGAGGAAATCGTGGCCCCGGTAGTCGGGGAAACGAATTTATTCATACACAACTGCTGCATAATCAGTCCCGCCACGCTCATGCCTACTCCGGTGCATAAAATGGCCAGCAACCTGGGTAAGCGTGAAGCAAAAAAGATTTGCAGCTGCTCCGCATTTCCTGAAAACAAGCTTCTCAAATCCAAATCGATAACCCCTACAAACAGAGACCATATCGACAACACAACTAGGACTATGGCAAGGACAATTGTCGTCAGATATTTTTTGATAAGTAATCCCTCCTTTTTGTTAGTTTATACTAACCACTATAGAGAAAATCGCCTTTTACTGTTTCTTTTTCCAAATAGAAAGAAAAAACGAATCCCTTCCAGTATATACACATCGGCACAAAAAGCATCAACATTCTGTCTCGTATCAGAAACACTATACGATTTTATGCCATTGTTCTACCGAATCAGCGACAGCAACTGTCAGACATTCTTTTTCCAAAAGGAGTCCTTCACATATAGTTAGTTTAAACTAACCGCACATGTGTATTATAGCTCTTGATGTATTTTTTGTCAAGCAATATTTTAAAAATGTATCTAAACTACATTTTTTTTAGAAATTACAATAAATTTTGCATTTTTAAGTTTGTCTGCTCAATTCAATCGTATCACAGGTCGACTCTATTCACCTCTCTTTTCATCCTATGTCACACATCATTGTAACACCTGCACTCCAGCTTTTCTTTGAAAAACAAACCAGTTGAAACCCATCGGCCGATTGTACTACAATGAGTTGCTTTTGCTCATTTTGACACCACATTGACACCAATTTTGGAACAGAGCCTGATTTGACTGATGTTACAAGAAAGCGGCCTTTTTCCTGCCGCCGGGTATCCGGTGGGGAAGAGGCCGCTGTTGTTTATCGGGTTTTATCTACTAAGATAATTATCAGTATTCTGTTTTTTCGGGCATAATCAATGGTATTTTTCGTTCCGCCTTTGCTTCCATGAAAGACTGCGATCACTCGTGCGGAGTGATCCACCATCCATTGATTTCGAATTTGGAAACAGAAAGGACGGTAATCGGGACAAGGAAAAAACGGAACACGAGTTTTTCTGTGCCGGTATCAACTGCAATGTGGCTATGGCTC
>CAYULX010000110.1:0-3307 GCA_964445535.1 uncultured Eubacterium sp. | reverse complement strand
ATCTGCTTGCAGAACTTCAAACCTTGTCTTTGCCATGCGGCATGGTCGGTGAAGTGACAAAAAAGCAGGAAAAAGAGATTTATATTATAAGATAAATGTAGCGATTTATGTTACAAGATAACATTAACAAAACGTGGAAAGAAGGGAAAAAATGATAAAAGTAAATGCAATGGGAGATACCTGCCCGATACCGGTGATAAAGACCAAAAATGTCATTAAGGAAATGGACGGAGACGGCGTGGTGGAAGTGCTGGTCGACAATGAAATCGCCGTGCAGAACCTCACAAAAATGGCAAAGCAGAAAAAATATGAATGTAAATCAGAAAAGCTGTCAGAGGATGAATACAAGGTAACGATCACCGTATCGCAAGTAGCGCAGGAAAATCAGCAGGAGAACAGTACAGCAGCCGCTTCTGAAGCAACAGCCGCTGTGTCAGAAACAGCGGATAACACCACCTGCATCCCGGACGGACGGAAAAAGAAAAAGATAGTGGTACTTCGTTCCGGCAAAATGGGCGAAGGCAACGATGAACTGGGAGCAGTGCTCATGAAAGGATTTATCTACGCCCTGACAGAACTTGACCAACTGCCGGAATCCATCTTATTATATAACGGCGGCGCGCCATTATCCTGTGAGGGCTCTGATTCCCTGGAAGATTTAAAAACTCTGGAAGCCCAGGGGGTGGAAATCATGACCTGCGGCACCTGTCTGAATTATTATGGGCTGACAGATAAACTGGCGGTAGGTACCGTCACCAACATGTATGCCATCGCGGAGAAAATGTCCGAGGCGGATACCATTATCTGCCCGTAATCAAATGGTATACAGCGAATAATAACAAAATTGCATATAACAGGAAATATCAATATGAAAAAAAGGACGGGAACAAGTTGGAATTTAAACAATGGAAAGAACATCTTTGCATCATAAGAGGAGGCGGCGATATTGCCACCGGGACAATTTATAAATTGTTTCAATGTGGATTTCCCCTTCTGGTGCTGGAAATAGACAATCCAAGCTGTATTCGCCGCACCATCAGCTTTTGCGAGGCGGTATTTGACGAAGATGTGGAGGTGGAAGGCGTACATGCCAAAAAAGTATCTTCGCTGGAAGAAGCCTATCAATGTTACTGCCGTGACATGGTTCCGGTGATGGTGGACGCAGGGGCTGCCACGATCAGACAGGCATCTCCGGCCGTTGTCATCGATGCCATTCTCGCAAAACGTAACCTGGGAACAAGTATTACCGACGCTCCAGTGGTTATCGGCGTAGGACCAGGTTTTTGTGCGGGAAAGGATGTCCACGCCGTGGTGGAGACCATGCGGGGACATAATCTTGGAAGAGTCATATATGAAGGAGAAGCTGCGCCAAATACCGGCGTTCCGGGAATCATTGGCGGCTACGGCAAAGAGCGCGTCATCCATGCACCTGCTTCAGGGACACTCCACATCGAAAAACAGATTGGAGAGGAAGTCATAAAAGGTGACGTGATTGCTTATGTGGGTGATACTCCTGTAAAAGCAACCATATCCGGCATTGTCCGGGGAATGCTCCGGGAAGGATATCCGGCGAACAAAGGTCTTAAAATGGCAGATATCGACCCACGAATTGCGGAAAAAGACAATTGCCGTCACATTTCCGATAAGGCCCGCTGCGTGGCAGGCGGCGTACTGGAAGCCGTTCTGCATCTTTCCCTTGCACAAAAAAGGAAAGAAACCGGACGGGGAGAAGACGCCGGCAAGGAGGAAAAATAAAACGTTATATGAAAAACAGAATTTGGTAAGAGTTTAGCATATGAGAAAAAAAGAGCAAAAAACAGTGATCACTTTTGCCACTACCACAGCGGCGATCCATATGGAGCAGTGCTGTAAAAAAGAACAACTGCCTGGCCGTCTTATTCCAATTCCCACAGCCATCACAGCCGGCTGCGGGCTGGCATGGGCCATGTATCCGGAAGAAAAAGAACCGGTCCTTGCCATGATGGAAAAAGAAGGCATTGACGCCGAAGGAATCTATGAGCTGGAAATCTGAGTGGCCGTGAAAGAAAATATGTGAGAAGGATATATGTTGTCCTCCCTCCCGGTTTTTGTTGTAATTGAACAAAAAGGGGAGGGATTTTTATATTAAAAATGAGTAAACCGACAAAAAGAAACTTTAAACAAAAAATGTCCGGTGAAAAGCCATTCAGAGCGAAACCGGGGGACAAAGATTGATTTGGCAAAAAGCAGGGACTGTCATTATAATCATGCTGCTTGTATTTGCCATGCTGCCCGCAGGTTCTGTGCAGGCAGCTTCCAGATCAGCAAAGTAGGAATCAACGAATCACCCATCTATAATTTCAATATCATAAAAGCAAAATTGAACCGGGTATGATAAATGTAAAATCCTGAAAAACCATATTCCTACTATTTTAGTAGGGATATAGAAAAACAAATATAAGAGCTGTTGTTTTTAAAAATATACGATTTCGAACGTGATTGATTAATTGACTTTAATATATATTTTCTAAGGAAACGCTGATTTAATCAATATTCAGTCTACCCATTTGTCACCATATACTGTATAATGATGTTGGGGGCGCAACTAATTATATAGTTTTGACTCCAACATCATTATATTATGCGAGGAGAGAAGAGTATGGCAAAAAAAGTAGGAAGAAGTATTTTAAGTGTTTTACTGGTGGTAACCCTTGCCTTAGGACTGATTCCGACAGAAGGGGGAAATTTCGTTTTGGAAAAAATGGGCGCCTGGATCGAAGTGCATGCGGAAGAAACGATAGTGGACAGCGGCACCTGTGGGGAAAACCTGACCTGGGTGTTGACAGAAGACGGTACGCTGACCATTTCCGGAGAAGGGGAGATGGAGGATTGGTTTTATTTGATTACAGATCGGGAACACCTTGGGATGATGTAAGAACGGCAATTAAAAAAATAATTATTACCGATGGAGTGACAACCATAGGAGGGTATGCATTTTATTCTTGCAGCAGTTTAACCGAGATCAGCATTCCGGACAGTGTGACGGCCATAGGAGAGTATGCATTTTATGCTTGCAACAGTTTGACCGAGGTTTATATTCCGGATGGAGTGACATCTATAGAAAATCGTACATTTTATAATTGCAGCAGTTTGACCGAGGTTTATATTCCGGATAGTGTGACGACCATAGGACAGAGTGCATTTTATGATTGCAGCAGTTTAATCGAGATTCATATTCCGGATGGAGTGACGACCATAGAACAGTTTACGTTTTATAATTGCAGTAGTTTAACCGAAATCAGCATTCCGGACAGTGTGACGACCATAG
>CAYULX010000109.1:0-3387 GCA_964445535.1 uncultured Eubacterium sp. | reverse complement strand
TCGATGAATATGTGTTCTTTTTTGTCTACTCAAAAAACGGAATTTCCTATAAAGTCAAAAAACCGGAGAATCCATTTCAGATTCTCCGGTTCAATCAAATCATCGTCAAATGATATTGATCATCTCCGCCGTTTCGACAGCCATCTCATCAGTCATGCCAGTCAAATTTATACTCCAAATAATCCTCGACACTATCCAGATAGTTTTCCACACGTTTTATCTTTCTTTGCATAGTGCGAGCGGTACTTCCCACACGGTCATCCCAACGGTCGTCAATCACATCTAATTTGTTGTCGATTGCATCTAACTTTCTTTCAAATTTCAAATAAACGCTTCTACGCGCTGCATAACTTGACGGCACTGCTGTATTTGCAATCTGTTTTCTGATTGTTTTCAGTTTCTTTTTGTATTTTTTGAGCTTCTTTTTGTCTGAAGTTACCTGCGAGGAACTGTATGCTTTTTTCACTTTAATCGTCTTCGTCGCCTTGATACTTGTTCCACTAATCTGAACAGTAATCTTGGCTGTTCCTACTTTTACCCCCTTAACTTTTGTATCATCTCCTCTCGAATTAAGAACCTTTGCCACAGAAGTGTTCTGGCTCGACCAGACTATATTCCCGTCGTTTACCAGATCGTCATCTGGATAAATTTCTGAATCCAGTTCAATGATACTTCCTACCCGCACGGAACTGGCTCCTTCGATGATTATTTTCTGCGGCGCAAGGGCTGCACTGGCCGGAACTGCTGTTGACATTAAGATTGTCGCTGCCATGGCAGATGTCAATACTCCTGCAAATATTCTTTTTTTCCTCATAATTTTTCCTCCTTACTGTCTGTTTTTTGCATCCATTGTTTACTTTCAACAAGTTTAGACTTCTGCGCTTTATTATATGCTCCTGTCTTGTTTTGATGATGCCATTATATAGGCTATCCTTCAATTCCCTATAAAGGAAAAATAAATTTTTTATAAATTCGATTTGGAAAAAAATTTCTTCATAGGATCGACCTGCGTTCTATTCTTTGCAAAAAAGGGTGCTGTCACACTAATTACTTAGTGCGCAACACCTTTTTCATCCTGTTCGTGCTTTTATACGTGATCTGCAGATATTCTATCGGACACTGCCTGCCAGTTAACAACATGGAACCATGCGTCGATATAATCGGCTCGCAGGTTCTGGTATTTCAGATAATACGCATGTTCCCACACATCCAAAGGAAGAACTGGAAAGAGGGAAACGGACAACGGATTGTCCTGATTTGGCAGCGCCATAATACTGAGATTGCCAGATTCATCTTTTACAAGCCAGGCAAGACCGGTAACTTATTTAAATTCTTGAGAATTTCCTCCAAAGTCCAGGAATGAAACTCAGGATAATCTTTCAGCGTATTATTCAGGTTGTCCACATAAGTCTTTAGATGCTTGTCATGATGAAACCGCATGGTCTCTGCATCAAAATATAAGGTTCCAGCGCATCGTACTCATAAGGTAACGGGATTAATTCAAAATTGAACTCTTCATACTTATTCGCCAGATCCTCCAGCTCCGTCGGGCACACAAAGGCAAAATCCGCCGGGTAGAAAAAGAACACGCCCCATTTTCCAAGGATATCTTTTTTGGTTACGGTCTTAAATTCGTTGTCGCTGCCATGCAATGGTCATGGCCTGCCGGTTCATCAGACCCTATTTTGAACATTCGGGACAAAGACCATAGTACAGGATGCTGTGGCCATCAATCGTACCGGTGAAGTTCCGCCGGGCCTGTTGGTCGATTATGCTCTCGTCCTCCAAATGCACATCAATAAGCGCCTGACATTTCCGACATAAAAAGTGGCAATGAGGTTCCACATAGGCGTCATAACGGTCCGGTCCGTCTGTGGTGAGCCTCAGGATCTCACCCCTGTCCGTCAGAAGAGACAGGTTCCGATAGACGGTTCCCAGACTGATATTGGGAAACTCTTCTCTCACATGCTGATAAATGATATCTGCAGTAGGATGGTCTTTCCTGGACATCAAGAAGCGCCTGATGGATTCCCGCTGTCTGCTGTATTTCAATGTAGGCATATAAACCTCCTCTCCAAAACGATATCTGTTACTATTATTAACAGTTAGCTTATTCTAATCTATAAATATCCTTTTGTCAACAAAAATTTGGGTATTTTTAATTCATTTTATCTGCAAAAGTCAAGCTAGTATACGCAGAAATACAAGGATTGGAATGGGGAATACTTTTGCTCGCACTTTACCTTTACCTGCTGAACGGAGAATGGTGCCGTCAAGCGGTATCTAACTGATAAACAATACTGTAGAGGACTGTAGTTGTATGCTTATGAAAACCGTCTGGCGGTAGCGTCAAATAAACGGAAATAGCGGTGGCCAGTTATCATGTAGACCGAAGGTTGCGACACTCTGTTTTACAGAGAATATTTCTAAAAACAGCATTTTACTACTTTGAAAGAAAAAATCGACAAATCCTATAGACATACTATTATATGTATGGTATATTAAATAAAAATTTTTGTTTTATTGCAAAAAAATTTGAAGAGGAGGAGTTTTACTTATGAACCCAGTAAATCCAGAAGCAATTGGCTTGTTCGGCCTGTTTGCTACCGTAATATGTTTTGGCTTAGAGCAACTTGGTGTAGGCGTAAAGGGAGCCGATCATGAAAAGCTCACCCGTTCACTCGGGTATATCGCCATCTTCTTTGGAGGAGTCACCCAGGCTTTCACTTCCTTGTGCATGTATCTGTTTTCCGTGGGTGGCGATCACAGCATTTATCTCGGTACGGTATTTGGCTTTTTCGGTCTATTTTGGATTCTGGTGGGCGTGTTTTTTCTCAAAGGCGGAGACAAAAAGGTCATGGCCCATTTTTTCCTATGCGCTCTATTGCTGTGCCTCGGCTTTACAGTGCGCGCCTTTCAGGACGGTTTGGGCTGGCCACTGGGCGCCGACCTTGTGGTAATCGACATCCTGTTGCTGGTACTGATCCCCGGCTGGTACACCGGGAATCCTCTGCTGACAAAGCTGGCTGGCGTGTGCAATCTTGTGATTGGTGGGATATCCGCTTTTCTGCTGTTCCCTGCCCTGTTCCTGTAATGCGCTCAGCAGTGCGCTGAGTCCCATGAAGCCGGTGTGACGGCAACACAGTCACACCGGCTTCAGACTGTAGACAAAGTTGGTGCTGGAGCTAAGCTCCGGCACCACTCTTTTTGCCAAAATACAAACTCCCATATTTTTTATAAAGGATAAAATTGTATTCTTTGTAACCATCACGGTTCGTTGTCCGATAAGTAAGAACCTGATCCGCCCTGCTCTGGCACACATGGCCAGATTGGCGTTTTACAATCAAAAACGGATGTTCTACTTTACAGCGCGTAGAAGATTTGCGG
>CAYULX010000108.1:0-3440 GCA_964445535.1 uncultured Eubacterium sp. | reverse complement strand
GATATCCTTGTGGCGCACATGGGACTGACAACAAAAGGCTCCATCGGAGCGGAAACCGCCCTCACCCTTGATGACTGTGTGGTAAAGATTCGCGAGATCATTGCCGCAGGCCGGGAAGAGAATCCGGATATCATGGTCATCTGCCACGGCGGCCCGATCGCAGATCCGGAAGACGCCGCCTATGTGATTGACAAGGTTCCGGAAATCGACGGTTTCTTCGGAGCATCCTCCATCGAACGTCTGGCGTCCGAGAGAGGAATGACAAAACAGGCGGCAGCATTCAAAGCGATTGAGAAAAAATAAAGTTGTTTTGTAAATGCTCTGAACAGCCCATAAACATTTTATTTATTTTTTTATAGAAAAAATAAAAACCGAATTTCCTGCAAATATTGCTTTTTTGAATTTATACATACAAAAAACCCTCTTTCATTTATCTATAAAAAGGGGGTTTTTTGATATGTATATGATTTTTAAAAAATTGTGTTCTTTTTTCACTTTTGTCAAAAAAGGAAATTTCATTGACGGTAAAACCGGATTAAGCTATAATAAAAATGTCTGATATATTGTACAAAATAATATAAATTAGCCGATTTTACCACATAATACAATTATTCAGTTGTTTGTCCGGGATAAAAAGCGGCTGAAGATACAGGGGATATTGAAATGGAAAATATAGAGGAAAAGACAAAAAGAAGGAAGATGAATTTTATTGACAAAAATGTAATTCAGACAGGATTGTTGATTACCGTTGAAAAACAGGAAGGGAAGGAACCGCAGGGCAAGATTTTTAATGTACACATTCCATATAGTATTGCTTATAAGGGCTATGGAGAGCTGTTTTTAAAGATGGAGAGGATTTATAATCTGTTGGACTGCCCACAGGCAGAATTTGAGATGCGTAGCTGGGAAGTGACCGACTGGGGCGACACCGGCCTGGAGAGCAAAGAGAACTGGAATTTTGAAGACGACTGTTTCGAGGATTTTAAGAAGATTTATACATCCAGCAATAGATGGATGTATGTGAAGACCATGTTCCGGTGTCATGGGAGCTGGCAGGGGATCATAAAGACGGTACAGATGGATTCGCTGCGTTACCGCAGCGCCCTAGAACTTATGCATTATATATCAGAGTATCTCCGGGAAACGACCGGTAAATAATAATAACAAAAAGGATTGACGTCTCGGCATGCAGATATCAATCCTTTATTTTTTTATTTGGGACTACAGAAGTTCGCGAAATACAAAGAAGAAATGAAAAAATTGATGCTGAATTTGACTCTGTTTTCCGGGTAGAATCATAAAAAAAAAGCGAATGGAGGGAACTTTGGATTTTTTTTAATACATTGAGAATATTTCTTAAAAATTGTTTGCCTTATGGGATATTGAATGTTAAACTATAAACAAATTTGACCTTGCGTAACAAGATGTTCCGGGTTCTTTTCTGCAAAGAGGAAGTGTTGTAAACCCGGAACATTCAGAAGGATTTAGGAGGATTATTTATGGTTACAAATGATGCAACAATTTTAAAAATCAAACATGAAGTGCTGTATCGAGTTGCAAAACTGGCCTATGAGGGAAAGTTTGAAGAAGAACGGGAAAAGATTCCTTACGAGATGATTCCGGGACCGAAAGCACAGTTCAGATGCTGTATTTATAAGGAGAGAGAGGTTATCAGACAGAGAGTGAATCTGGCGGGGGGCAAAACGCCAATGGGTGAGACACCGGATAACTTCAAGGGACATAAGATTGTCTATGTAATTCCTGCTGCCTGCGAGGAATGTCCGATCGCAAGGTATACGGTAACCAACAACTGTCAGAACTGTATGGGTAAGGCTTGTTATAATTCTTGTAATTTCGGCGCCATCACCATCGGTATGAACCAGGCGTACATCGATCCGTCCAAATGTAAAGAGTGCGGTAAATGTGCCGCAGCCTGTCCATATAATGCCATCGCGGATCTGATGCGTCCATGTCGTAAGAGCTGTCCGGTAGATGCCCTTCAGGTGGATCCGGATACAGGAATCGCCATGATTGATGACGAGAAATGTATTTCCTGTGGTCAGTGTATCCATAGCTGTCCATTTGGAGCCATCGGCTCTGTTACATATATTGTAGATATCATCAACGCCATGCGCGAGGGCAAGAATGTTTACGCCATGGTAGCGCCGGCACTGGAAGGTCAGTTCGGAGACAAGATTACCATGGCCAGCCTGAAAAAAGCGGCAAAAGAGATTGGATTTACCGATATGATTGAGCTGGGACTGGGTGGCGATCTGACGGCTCTCTTTGAGGCAAGAGAGTGGGCGGAAGCCTATAAAGAAGGCAAGCAGCTCACCACATCCTGCTGTCCGGGCTTTGTAAATATGGTAAAGAAACATTTCCCTAAGATTGCCGATCACGTTTCCACCACAGTATCTCCGATGTGTGCCGTTTCCCGTATGGTTAAGGCAAAAGACCCGGATGCCATCACTGTATTTGTGGGACCTTGTGTGGCAAAGAAGAGTGAAGCAGCCGATTCCGGTATCGAGGGAAATGCCGATTATGTTCTGACCATCGGAGAGTTCCGCGCCATGATGAAAGCGAAAGATGTGGAACTGGTGCAGGTAGAGAACGATTATCAGCAGGCTTCTGTATTCGGCAAACGTTTCGGCAACAGCGGCGGTGTGACCAACGCCGTAGTGGAGTCCCTCAAAGAAGAGAATGAGAATGCCGATGTGACAGTAACCGTCTGCAACGGTGCGGCGGAATGTAAGAAAGCGCTTCTCATGCTCCAGGCGGGCAGGCTAAAGACTGACTTCATCGAAGGTATGGCCTGCGTAGGAGGCTGCGTAGGAGGCCCGAGCAAGCACAAATCTGAGATAGAGACCAAACGGTTTCGTGACAAACTTATCAAAGAGGCAGACGGCAGAAATATCCTGGAGAACCTATCCGAAGTGGATCTGGATTCCTTCTCCATGTACAGACACTAATTCGGTTGCTGGCAGGCCATTCAGGCGCAGACGCCGGCATGTCTATGCAGCGATTGTTCATGCAAAGTTTATGCAAAAACGTCAATTAATTCTTGCAATTTAGAATAAGGTCTGCTAAAATGATATAGCAAATCGACAGGAAGGCAGAGATTTCTGCTTTCCTGTATTTTTGAAGCTTTTGAATATGCAAACTCCCCGCAGTTCGGGCATGCTGATATTTTTGACATGGCGGTTGGAACGATAATATCCTTTTTAACGGCAATATGTGTTATCCATCTGTTTTTAAAATATATTTCCAAATCAGGACTTGCTCTTTTTGTAATTTACAGGATCCTTTTAGGAGCGACACTGCTTTATATTGCTTCCTGACGGGGCTTCAATTTGGCTTCTTGTAAGAAATAGTGTGGAATTTGGTTTAGGTCAAAAGTTTAGTTCATTATTCCTAAATGGTTGCAGATCACTTTAGCAATA
>CAYULX010000107.1:0-3475 GCA_964445535.1 uncultured Eubacterium sp. | reverse complement strand
GATATTTTTCGGAGGACGGCCACGTTTACCAATCGCTAAAAGTTTGTTGTTTCATACCCATGTACTATCCTGTGTATCTGTGATGCTTCCTCTACTCTGAGTCCTGCAGAGTACATGAGGGGAAGATAATCCGGATAAGAGCGGATGTAAGTAGAATAAGATTTTACAGTATGGGCAGTAAGACCACGAAGGGAGATCATCTCCCGGGAAAAGATAAGATATGTAGTTGTTGAGTTTAAAAATCCATGATAAACTATGCATAGCAGTTCTTGTGTATGTGTTAAATGTTAAGTGTGGTAACTCAACAATATAACATAAATACAAAAACTGCTACTTTTTTGAAAAAAGTGGTGGAAACACGTATCCGGGGCTGACCGTCGCGCCAGCGACTTGGTACAATAAATGCGTTTCATCGACCGAAAAAGAGAGAATGGAAAGGACAGTATGTATCAGTTTTTTATTCAACCGGACAATATAAAGGAAAATGATATTCTGATTACGGACGCTCAGGATGTCAATCACATAAAAAATGTGCTGCGGATAAAAAAGGGAGAGAAGCTTGCTCTCTGTTGTGAGGAGACCGGAAGGGAGTATCTCTGCTGTGTGGTGGAGTTTGAGGAGAATGGCATTCGTGCGGTCATTGAGGATATCAACGGGCAATCCCGGGAGCTCCCGGTTAGGATTACATTGTTTCAGGGATTGCCGAAGGGCGACAAGATGGAACTGATCATCCAGAAGGCCGTGGAACTGGGGGTGGCGGAGATTGTGCCCGTGGCTGCCAGGCGGTCGGTAGTGAAGCTGGATGAGAAGAAGGCGGCCAAAAAGGTGCAGCGTTGGAATGAAATCGCCAAAAGCGCGGCGAAGCAGTCAAAACGAATGATGATTCCGGAGGTAAAACCGATGCTTTCCTGGCGGGAAGCCGTGGAATATGGAAAGAGTCTTGATATGCTGTTGCTGGCCTATGAGGATGCCGAAGGCGTCGCTCATTCCAGAGAGATGCTGGCTTCGGTGAAAGGAAGGCAGGGCCGTGGCATTTACATCGGGCGGGAAGGCGGCTTTCAGAAAGAAGAGGTGGAACAGGCGGCTGAAGCCGGCGCGCAGACCATCACTCTGGGGCATCGGATTCTACGGACGGAGACGGCAGGAATGGCAGTGCTCTCGATTTTGATGTTCATGTTGGAAGAGGAGTGACGCGCCCCTTTTGGCGACAGGGAGGGATTCGATGACGGAAACGGAAATAAAAAAGTAAAGAAAACGAGAGGAGACCTACAATGGCAGGTTCAACATTTGGAACATTATTTCGTATTACAACATGGGGAGAGACCCACGGAAAGGGCGTCGGTGTGGTAGTGGACGGCTGTCCGGCGGGGCTTCCCCTCTGTGAGGAAGATATTCAGAAGTATTTAGACAGAAGAAAACCGGGCCAGTCCCGGTATACCACCAAAAGAAATGAGGGCGACGAGGTGGAAATTTTCTCAGGAATCTTTGAGGGGAAGACCACGGGAACGCCGATTTCCATGGTAGTGTTCAATAAAGACCAGCGTTCTAAGGATTATTCCAACATTATGGACATTTACCGTCCGGGGCATGCGGATTATACCTTTGACAGCAAATATGGTTTCCGGGATTACCGGGGCGGCGGTCGTTCCTCGGGCAGAGAGACCATCGCCAGAGTGGCAGGAGGAGCCATCGCGGCCAAGATTCTGAAAGAAATGGGAATAGAAGTTTTTGCTTACACGGAGGCAATCGGGCCGCACAGCATTGATAAAAAGCATTGGAATCCGTCGGTGCGGGATGAGAATCCATTTTATATGCCGGATGCCAAAGCGGCGGAGAAAGCCGCGGAATGTGTGGAGCAGCGGATGCGGGAAAAGGATTCCTGCGGCGGTATCGTTGCCTGTCGGGTGAGCGGTATGCCTGCCGGCGTGGGCGAGCCGGTGTTTGATAAGCTGGATGCGAAACTGGGACAGGCAATTCTTTCCATCGGCGCCGTGAAAGGCGTGGAGATTGGCGATGGATTTGCCGCCGCGCGTTCCATCGGATCTAGGAATAACGACGCCTTCTGTATGCGGGATGGTAAGGTGGACAAGGAGACTAACCACGCCGGGGGAATCCTGGGCGGAATGAGCGACGGCACGGAAATTTTACTGCGGGCGGCGTTTAAGCCGACGGCATCCATCGCGTCCATTCAGAAAACGGTGGACATTCACGGAGAAGAAAGAGAAATCAGTATTCACGGGCGCCATGACCCGGTCATCGTGCCGCGCGCCGTGGTGGTGGTGGAATCCATGACGGCTATCACTCTTCTTGACGAGCTTCTGATGAATATGAGCAGCTGTCTGGATAAGATTAAGGAGTTTTATCAGAGATAAATCTTTTGCCGGAAACGACACAAAAAATTTGCCGGAGAGGATGAGGAGGTTTGGGGTGTGGCGGGGTTGCTCCATGACCTGGATTACGAGAGGTATCCGGAGGAATACTGTAAGAAAGCCACGATAATTATGGAAGAAAGGGACGTCGATCCGGTTTACATCGTCAGGGCAGCAAGATGCTCAGCAAAGGAAACTCTAAAAATGAGGGATAAAAATCAAAGATAATCCCTTGTTTTTAGGGTTTTTGTGTGCTGTGAAGTTTTTTCATTATAGGAAATTCCGTTTTTTGAGTAGACAAAAAAAGAACACATATTCATCGAATATATGTCAGATAAACATGTGTTAGAACAGAGAGACACGTTGATGATTGAAATAAAGTTCTAAGAACAACATTTTTAACAGCGTATTGAGATTAAATACATAGAAAAATCGGGGGAAAATTCGAGTGAATTTAAGAGAGAATATGGATGATTTTTCAGATGAAAAATGATATAATATATTTGCATTGCGTGCACGCATACGCAATCTATATAATAACGATAGCAGGAAAAAAGGTGAGTATGTATGGTAACATTACAGCAGATTGCTGAGAAGACAGGTGTTTCCCGGGGGACAGTGGACAGGGCGCTGCACAACAGAGGACGAGTTGACCAAAAAGTTGCAGACAGGATAAAAAGGACTGCAGAGGAGATGGGCTACAAACCAAATCAGGCAGGAAGAGCTCTGGCAAGATCGGCGGGCAAGGCTGTAAAAATCGGCGTGGTTATTCAGGCTACGGCTACCTCCTTTATGGGGAAGGTAAACGAAGGAATCGAAGCGTCAAAAGAAGAGGTGGAGCGTCTTGGGGCATCGGTGGAAGTCAGAAAGATTCCGGACGTGAATCCAAAGAAGGCTGTAAAAAAAATGTATGAATTGAAAAAAGCAGGCTGCAACGGGATAGCAGTCGTAGGCACTGAAGATGCAGAATTCAGGAATGCGATTAATGAATTTGCAGAGGAAGGAATACCCGTTGTTACATTTAACTCGGATATTGAACAGTCAAACAGGGTATGTTTTGTGGGGCAGAACGCATTGTTAAGCGGAAGGACAGCCGGGGGACTTAT
>CAYULX010000106.1:0-3692 GCA_964445535.1 uncultured Eubacterium sp. | reverse complement strand
ATTTTATAAATAGCCTGCCCATTGGTTGTCGCAACCTACGTGACACAATACCCTGCTGTTTCGCCACAGTAGCCAGGATTCTTGTAAATCTCTATTTGATACTAAAATAAAACAGCCGCCTCCAAAACTGGAAGCGGCTGAATCATTTAAAGTTTATTCTACTCTGCGAGTATTTAATTCGATTAGTTTAGGATAAGATACCTGCCCAAATTACTCGATGATAGAAGCAACACGACCTGATCCAACAGTACGTCCACCTTCACGGATAGCGAATGTAAGACCCTGCTCCATAGCTACTGGGTAAATCAGCTCAATTGTCATTTCTACGTTGTCACCAGGCATACACATCTCTGTTCCCTCCGGAAGAGTGATGACACCTGTAACGTCAGTTGTACGGAAGTAGAACTGAGGTCTGTAGTTGTTGAAGAAAGGAGTGTGACGTCCACCCTCATCTTTTGTTAATACATATACCTGAGCGGTAAATTTGTGATGGCATGTGACGCTACCTGGCTGAGCCAGAACCTGTCCACGCTGAATCTCTGTTCTCTGAACACCACGAAGAAGAGCGCCGATGTTATCACCAGCCTGAGCTTCGTCAAGAAGTTTCCGGAACATCTCAACACCTGTTACGACAACCTTACGAGTCTCATCTGTGATACCAACGATCTCAACTTCATCGGATACATGAAGTACACCACGTTCTACTCTACCAGTAGCAACTGTACCACGACCTGTGATGGAGAAGATATCCTCGATAGGCATCAGGAATGGTTTATCTGTATCACGCTGTGGATCTGGAATCCATTCGTCAACAGCGTCCATAAGCTCAAGAATCTTGTCGCCCCATTCGCTGCTTGGATCTTCCAGAGCCATAAGAGCGGATCCCTGGATGATTGGAGTGTCATCTCCTGGGAAATCGTACTCATTTAAGAGCTCACGGATTTCCATATCTACTAACTCTAATAACTCTTCGTCGTCTACCATGTCGCATTTGTTCATGAATACAACGATATAAGGAACACCTACCTGACGGGACAGAAGGATATGTTCTTTTGTCTGAGCCATAACACCGTCTGTAGCAGCTACAACAAGGATAGCACCGTCCATCTGAGCAGCTCCTGTAATCATATTCTTAACGTAGTCGGCATGACCTGGGCAGTCAACGTGTGCATAATGTCTTTTCTCTGTCTCGTACTCTACATGAGCTGTGGAGATTGTGATTCCACGTTCTCTTTCTTCCGGAGCTTTGTCGATGTTATCGAATGCTACATACTCACCAAGACCTAATCTCTCATGGAGAGTTTTTGTGATTGCAGCCGTTAAAGTTGTTTTACCATGGTCAACGTGTCCGATGGTACCAATATTACAATGTGGTTTAGTTCTTTCAAACTTAGCTTTAGCCATTTGAATTTCCTCCTTAAATATACGCCCCGACGGGCTGATTTAATATTATACAATCTGCCGCTCGGCCTCTCTGACCGAGCAGGCTCTGGTCATAGCCAAGCCGCGACTCAATGCCGCACCTGTTATGATTATATTTCATTTTAAGTTTATTTGCAAGTAAAAAATACCTCTTATTTGTATAATCTGCTTACATAATTCTTACAAAATTATTTGCCTCTTGCGTCCAGAATCTTCTCCTGTACGTTTTTCGGAACCTTCTCATAATGATCGAAAAACATGGAGTAGTTACCACGACCCTGTGTTCTGGAACGCAGGTCTGTGGAGTAACCGAACATCTCGGATAACGGAACATAACCATGTACGATACGTCCGCCGCCCACATCTTCCATACCTTCGATACGTCCACGACGGGAGTTAATATCACCAATGACGTCACCCATGTATTCTTCCGGCATAGTTACGTCAACCTTCATAATAGGTTCCAGTAATACAGGGTCTGCCTTCTTCATGGCGTCTTTGAACGCCAGAGAACCTGCTACTTTGAAGGCCATCTCAGAAGAGTCGACTTCGTGGTAGGAACCGTCATAAACGGTGGCATGTACGCCTACCACTGGGAATCCGCCGAGGATACCCGCTTTTGCTGCTTCTTCGATACCTGCGCCGACAGCCGGAATATATTCCTTAGGAATAGCGCCGCCGACAACCTCAGAATCAAATTTGAATGTCTCCTCGCCGTTGACGTCCATCGGCTCGAAACGGACTTTACAGTGACCATACTGACCACGTCCGCCGGACTGTTTTGCATATTTGGAATCCACGTCAACAGCTTTTGTGAAGGACTCTTTGTAAGCAACCTGCGGAGCACCGACATTTGCTTCCACCTTAAATTCACGAAGCAGCCGGTCTACGATAATCTCCAGATGGAGTTCGCCCATACCGGCGATGATAGTCTGTCCTGTTTCTGAATTGGTATGAGCGCGGAAGGTCGGATCCTCTTCGGCAAGCTTTGCAAGAGCCTCACCCATCTTGCCCTGTCCTGCTTTCGTCTTAGGCTCAATAGCCAGTTCGATCACCGGTTCCGGGAACTCCATGGACTCCAGAATAACCGGATGCTGTTCATCACAGATAGTATCACCAGTAGAAGTAACCTTAAATCCTACTGCCGCAGCGATATCTCCTGCGTAAACTTTATCAAGCTCTGTACGTTTGTTGGCGTGCATCTGTAAGATACGGCCGACACGTTCTTTTTTACCCTTTGTGACATTTAAAATGTAGGACCCAGAGTTCATTGTACCGGAATATACACGGAAAAATGCCAGTTTACCTACGAATGGGTCTGTCATAATCTTGAATGCCAATGCTGCAAACGGGGCATCGTCAGAAGATTTTACAGATACTTCATTGCCGTCAAGGTCAACACCTTTGATATCTTCTACATCCGTAGGAGCCGGTAAATATTCGATGACTGCGTCCAGAAGCTTTTGAACACCTTTGTTTCTGTATGCGGTACCACAGCATACAGGAACCATGGAACAATCACAGGTTCCTTTACGAAGAGCAGCTTTAAGCTCTTCCACAGATGGCTCTTCTCCTTCCAGATAAGCCATCATCAAATCATCATCGGATTCGCAGACTTTCTCAATCATATCTGTGCGATAAAGTTCCGCATCCTCCTGCATATCCTCCGGAATATCTACGATATCAATATCCTCGCCTTTTTCATCATTATAGATATATGCTTTCATCTCCATCAGGTCGATGATTCCCTTGAAATCATCTTCCTTACCAATCGGAAGCTGAATCGGAATTGCATTTTTTCCTAATCTTGTCTTAATCTGCTCTACGGCGCCGTAGAAGTCCGCGCCCATGATATCCATTTTGTTGATGAATGCCATACGAGGTACGTTGTAAGTGTCTGCCTGACGCCATACATTTTCGGACTGTGGCTCAACACCGCCCTTGGCGCAGAATACACCAATTGCACTGTCCAGTACACGAAGAGAACGCTCTACCTCAACGGTAAAGTCAACGTGTCCCGGTGTATCAATAATATTAATACGATGTTCTAATGCACCTGATTTTGGTTTGCAGTTTTCCTGTAAAGTCCAGTGACATGTTGTGGCAGCGGAAGTGATTGTAATACCCCTTTCCTGCTCCTGCTCCATCCAGTCCATGGTAGCAGTACCTTCATGAGTGTCACCAATCTTGTAATTTACACCAGTATAATAAAGAATACGCTCAGTCAATGTGGTCTTACCGGCATCGATATGAGCCATGATACCAATATT
>CAYULX010000105.1:0-3882 GCA_964445535.1 uncultured Eubacterium sp. | reverse complement strand
ATTCATACCCTTTTGTTCCTCCTTTACGATTCAAATAAACAATCGACGCAGCCACGTTTGTCCATTGTCTATTTGCGAATAAATATATAATTATCATTATTACTTCTGTTTTGCAGTAATAAACATTTTCAGAAGCAAAAATGTAATTATCTTTTATGATAAGCTTCCAGTCTTATTCTGATTCTTATCACCATAGTTATCATTGTAATACTTTCCGTACTTGCCATAATATTTCTGATAGGTACGGCTCTTTGTCTCCACTCTGTTCAGCACCATACCCAGTATCTTGCAGTTGACTCTCTCTAACTGCTGTACGGACTGTCTGATTAATTTTCTGGACGTCATGCCGCTTCTCACAACCAGGATGGCTCCGTCACAAAGGGGCGCGATCTGCGCTCCGTCCGCAACGCTCTCTAGAGGAAGCGCGTCAATGATGACATATCTGTAATCCTCTTCCAGCTTATCAAACAGTTCTTCCATCCGCGGATCTTCCAGAAGGGTGGAAGGATTCTCCAGATGATTGGACACAGGCACAATATAACCGTTATTGATATTGGTTTTATAGACAACATCCTGATATTCCGCAAGACCGGACACATAATAATCCAACCCAATCATCTTATCTTTACTCTGAAACTTCAGCCTCTCTTTTAACACAGACTTTCTCAGATCCATATCCACCAGCACCGACGGGAAACCCGCTTCCGCCAGCATCTTCCACAACTGTACGGACACCGTACTTTTCCCCTCATTGGGTACACTACTGATAATCAATATCTTTTTTGTATTTTTCCCGCAAAACTTAATATTTATACGAAGCCGGTTCATCGCTTCTTCCACAGCATATGGCAACGTAGGAATATTCATTTTTATCTCTTTCATGCCTGTTTATCCTTCCCGATTATTTTCTTTCTTCTGACTGAAGGTTCCCATCTTTCTTTCTCATCCAGCGTGTCGAAAACACTGCTGTCCGGAATGACTGTCAGAGGCACAATACCAAAATATTTTTCCATATCTTCCGATGTACGGATGGTATCATCCATCAGATAGCGGATCACAAAATATCCGCAGCATAAAATCGCACCTGCCAGAGCTCCCATCATGGTGTATCTGGAATAGCTCGGCGCGGACTTACTGTCAGCAAGCTGCGCTCTCTGCGCGATATTCGGAGGATTCGTGCTCATAGTCTGCGGAAGGTACTCAACGGAAACTTCCATCAGCTTATTGGCGATATCCATGGCCTGCTGAGGGTCCGTACTGGTCGTAGTGATATTCAAAATACGGGTATCTTCCGGATTCTCCAGGGAAACCATCGCCCTGAGCGCATCTGTATCCATATCCAGGTTTAAATCGGCAATCACCTGATCCAGCACCGGATAACTTAAAATGAGCTGTTCATAATCCGAAGTGAGAGAGGTTCCAATATTTAAGTCTGTCAAATCAACTACGGAATCATTGGAAGCGGACACCACATACATCTTTGCAGTAGACTGATAGGTTGGCTGGATGCCAAAAAATGCGTAAGCATTAAAAACCACTGCACCAAGAAGAAGGAAAAAGACAATGTAATGTATTTTATCCAGCAGAACGTAGATTAAGTCCAGCAAGTCAATTTCATCTATTCCCTCGGGCTCCGGTATTGTTCTTACATCGATGGAGTCATCCACCAATTTTAACTCTGTTTCGGTATTTTTCCTGTTTGCAAGTTCCATATTACTCTCCTGTCCTTTTTAATCTCTGGTGTACTGTATCATTACCTTTCATACAATGAATCAGACAGTACATTAGTCTTCGACCTTATCATAAAACAACTGAATGACCGTCTCTGCCAGACTGTCTTCGTCCACAGTAAACTCATTAAACCCGGTATCGCCCACCGTACTGGTTCCCTTTATCTCCGGCGCATCCTCTTCCTCGCATTCCATCAGGTCTGCTGCCAGATTAATAAAATTATTTCTGGTCAGACTGGTGACCATATATGGTTCCAGTCCGTCATAAATATCCAGCGGAAACGCATTGTCTGCCTGACATTTCTCCAGCAAAATCGGTTTCAGCGCCTCCAGATACTGTGTCTGACGGCGCATACGGCTCTCATTGGTTCCGTCGCCGACATCCATCCTGTCATGGACATAATGCATCGCCTGCTCATCTGTCAGAGTGATTGTCTCCCCCATTTTGAGAGACGAATCTGTCTTTGAAAAATCATCTTCTATGGTCACGGTCACTCCTCCCGCCAGATGATTCAACACCTCAATGGAATCCATATTCAGAGATGCGTAGCCATCAATCTTCTGTCCATACAGCAGATTCGACACCGCATCCACTGTGTTCTCACAGCTCTTTTCCATCCCGTCCCCGCTGGCGTGAGCAAGAGATATCTGCATGATTGTTGTTCCCAGGTAATATCCCTCTTCGTCGAGCGTGTTGACTTCAGTCATCGTATCCCGGTTGATGGACAGTCTTGTGTATGTATTATCATTCTGATTTAATACCAGAAGCTGGAGCGTGTCGCACTGACCGGTCCCGTCATACTCTTCCGAAGCCTGCACCTCTCCCCGGGAATCCAATCCCATAAAAAGATAGGTCTTAATGTTGTGCTTTGGTACGCATTTTATCCCGTTTATCTCTACAATATCTTCTTCCCGGACGCCGCTTGTATTTTCTGTATTCCCGTTAATCTTTTTTCTGTCGACCGTCCGGGAAATGATACCTGCCGCCGCAGTAACGATAATCACTGCCAGCAAAAGCGGGATCAGCTTTCGTACCATTTTCCTTTTATCGTATTTTTTTCTATTCTGCTTCATAATACAACCCCGTGCTTTATTGCAAAATGCTCTGAATCAGCGCTGCTCCTCCTTCCGGATACTGTCTTTCACAAACCATCAACGCCACAAGTATCACAAACAAAATCGCACATAAAATATATGTAAGCTTTTCGGACATCAGTTATCCTCCTATCTGCAGCAGCCGGCTGCCCTTTTCATCCATTTTTTCCAGAAATGCATCACCCAGCTTTTTTTTAAGAACATTCCGTCCCTGTGACAAATTCGGCCGTCGGCGATCGTTTCTGTGACAGTCACTGCCGAGAAAATGTGCCTGCCCTTGCATAAACATTCTGAGAATCTTCCTGCGGTTCTTCCAGCCCAAAAGGCTTTCCGCGTTAATCTGAACGTATACGGGCATTTCCAGCAATTCCTGTATCCACTTTTTATTCTGTGATATGGACATATATCGTTCCAGATGAGCAAGTATTACCTGAAAATGTCTTTCTTCCATGAGAGCATCCACTTCCCGGATATCGGATCTGTCCCACGCCGTAAACGGCATTTCCAGCAGAAGCGCCCGACTTCTCTCCACAGTCAATGTCTCCAGCTTGTCAGCACGGCTCATCCCCGGAAAAAATGCCACTTCAGCTCCCAGCCTCAGTTCCGGACCAAAATCTTTTTTGACCTCCATGAGCCGTTCACAGGCGCTCTTTCTTCTGATCAGGAAATCTTCTATCCGCTGACTGGATGCATAAAAATGAGACGTTGCAAGCATAACATCCACTCCCTGGGCGGCTGCCATTTTTAACATTTCCATCGACATTTCCACACTTTTACTTCCATCATCCATTGAAGGAAGAATATGAGAATGAAAGTCAATAACTGCCATACTTCATTCCATCCCTTCTTCATTACAAAAACAGACATATACATTTCCACTCATAAGAGGATTCTACTATTTTTTTTTTTCAAAATCAAGATTTTCATTACATAAAATATGCACAAATATAATATTTTTTTATTTTTTAATGTTACATGGAACTCTTCATCTAGCTCATTATTAGGATACAGGGCCCAACCCCGCGGTTATCGGACACCTGGTAACCGATGATGGAAC
>CAYULX010000104.1:0-3963 GCA_964445535.1 uncultured Eubacterium sp. | reverse complement strand
TCACGTAGGTTGCGACAATATATGGGCAGGCTATTTATAAGATCTATCGTCAGGGTATCCTCAGGTAGTGAGAAACCGCAGAGCAAGCCATCCAGGTAGCTTTGCGGTCGGTTTGAATCCGGTGACTTTGCTATAATCCGGATGATGCAGGCGGCAGGAATTTGCGGCATGGTGCAAATCCCGTCTGTCTATCCATACCCAGATAATTTCAAAACCTATAGATTCAAATCGGCAAGTCCCAATTTATTTTAAGAAGAAAGGACATCTCAACTATGATAAAGTTAATTGTTTCCGATGTGGACGATACCTTATCACCGGAAAGCACCATGGATCTGAATCCGGAATATTTTGAAGTGATAAAGAAACTGCAGGAGAAGGGCGTTATTTTTGTGGCGGCCAGCGGCCGTCAGAAAGTCAGCATCCGTAAGGTTTTTGCGCCGATTCAGGACAGCATTGCTTATCTGGCGGATAACGGAACGGATATCTGTGCCGGAGACTTTGTCAGGTCTATGAAGTTTGAAGCAGAGGATTATGTGAAGCTGGCAAAGGATCTGGAAGACTTGAGCAGCCGGGGATTTACCTATATGCCAAGTATGCCGGACTGGAACTTTGTGGATGAGGAGAGAGAAGACTTCTATCAGGTGGTTCTCGGATATGGATGCCAGGTAAAAAAAAGCAGCCTATGAAGTGATCGCTCCCATGCAGGAGGATGCGGTGCTGGGCAAGCTGAAGGAGATGTTGGCGAAGATGGAATAAAAATGTGTATAAACCAGAAAGGACGGAACCATGAATGTGACTATAAAAGGGTATAGTGAGAGTGGAAACTGGTATAAAGGAAATCTTCACTGTCATACAACGGATTCCGATGGAAAGCTGACTCCGGCGGAAGTGGCAGAACTGTATCGTTCCGCAGGATATGATTTCCTGGCCATCAGCGACCATAACATTTTCTCTGATTACAGAGAACAGTTTGATGATGAAACTTTTATTATTCTGCCGGCCATGGAAGCCTCAGCGGCACTGTTTGAGGATGAGAGCCGGAAGAATCTGCTGAAAGTGCATCACATTCACGGAATCCTTGGCAGTGAAGAGATGCAAAAACAGGCGGAAAAGGGAACCTTTTCTCATTTACAGAGATATCCGGAATGGGAATATTTTGGAAACTGGGACGGGGCTGCAATCGCTCAGAGACTTCAGGACGATTTAAAAGCCCATGGATGCCTGACCATTTACAATCATCCGGTCTGGTCAAGGGTACGGGAGGAAGAATTTATTTATACAAAGGGACTCACTGCACTGGAAATATATAATTACGGAACTGTTAACGAAAGTGCCACAGGTTTTGACTCCCTGCGATGGGACGTGATACTCCGCGATGGAGTCCGCATTTTTGCCACGGCGTCTGATGACAATCATAACAGAGAAGTTCCGGACAGTTTCGGCGGTTTTATCATGGTAAAAGCAGAAAAGCTCAGTCATGAGGACATTATTCAGGCAATACTGGATGGAAATTATTACTCTTCATCGGGACCGGAAATTTACGACTGGGGCATGGAAGACGGAACAGCTTATGTGAAATGCAGCCCGGTGAGCAGAGTGAATTTCATGGCTGGCAACGCGGTTAATGCGGGAGCCTCTGTTTTATCGGACACCGGAGAGGATGCCATCACCCGGGCGGAATTTCCTCTTCGCGGCGACGAGACATATATCAGGGCAGAATGTGTGGACTGCCATGGAAAAACAGCCTGGTCCAATCCGATTTTTCTTTAAAGTTCACGGTGCAGATTATATGGAGGAAAAACATGGAAAACTTTAAAAAGTTTGTATCAGAGCTGCCGCTGGTGAAGCAGATGCAGCGTCGGGAAGAAGTATTCTGGGTGAATCCCCGGAAGACTTCTTTTATGGAGAGCATGGAAGACTGCGAGCTTAACGCCGGCGACGTGGAGGATGCACAGCAGAGACTGCTGCGGTTCGCGCCCCTCATCGAGAAATATTTTCCGGAGACAAAACCTCTGTATGGACTGATCGAATCTCCTCTGGAAGAAATAAATGCCATGAAAGATTGCCTCAATGACAAATACGGGGCGGCCCTGGCCGGACGGCTCTTTCTGAAAGAGGACAGCCATCTGGCTATCGCCGGTTCCGTAAAAGCCCGGGGCGGCATCTACGAGGTTCTCAACTATACAGAGAAAGTGGCCAGAGAGCACGGATTTCTCGGAGAGGGTGAGAGCTACGAGAAACTGGGCGATGAAGAGGTGCGGCGCTTCCTGAACGGTTATACCATTCAGGTGGGTTCCACCGGTAACCTGGGCCTGAGCATCGGCATTATCAGCGCCGTGCTGGGATATCAGGTGATCGTCCACATGTCCGCCGACGCAAAGCAGTGGAAAAAGGAATTACTCCGGAGCCATGGCGTTGTGGTGAAAGAATATGAGGGAGACTACGGGGAAGCGGTGAGAAAAGGAAGAGAACTTTCTGACGCGGACCCACACAGCTATTTCATCGATGATGAGAACTCAAGAACGCTCTTTCTGGGCTACGCCACAGCGGGAGAACGGATAAAGAAACAGTTCCATGACAAAGGAATCGTTATTAATGAAGAACATCCGCTTTTTGTCTACATCCCCTGTGGGGTGGGCGGTGCGCCGGGCGGCATCAGTTTCGGTCTGAAACAGGTATTCAAAGACGCCGTACACTGCTTCTTTGTGGAACCGGTGCAGGCCCCGTGCATGCTGTTGGGCATGGCCACCGGCCTCAATCATGGGATATCCGTTCAGGACATCGGACTCAGCGGCAAAACCCACGCCGACGGTCTGGCTGTGGGACGACCTTCCGGTTTCGTGGGAAACATCATGAAAAAAATGTTCAGCGGCGGCATGACCGTTCAGGATTACAAATTATATGAATATATGAGAGACCTTCTGGTCCTGGAAGACATTTTTCTGGAACCCAGCGCCTGCGCCGCTTTCCAGGGACCGGTATTCCTGAATCAGAACCCGGAACTGCAGGACTATATCCGGAGAAATGGCCTGGAGAGTAAAATGCACAATGCGGTGCATGTGGTATGGGGCACAGGAGGAAGCCTGGTGCCGGAAGAAATCAGAGAAGAATGTATACATACGGAGCTGAAAGAGTAAAAGGACAGTCAGATCGGATTAAATTTCCAAAACGGAGAGCACCCTTCTCCCTTTTCCAACGCGGAAGAAGCCGCATCGCTGATAAAAAAATTCATAAGTCAACATATAACTGAATAACCGCTGCCGTAACGGCAGCGCTACCAAGCAGGAAATCTCAAAAGGACTTCCTGTTTTTTCTTTTGTCTCTGATGTTAAATCTATCGAATTCGATAGATGCAGAGTGCAGCTGGCAGTTCGAAATTTTCCAAAATATATTTGAAATTTTTCAAAATACTATGTGGATTCCTCTGCCGGAGGTTTTCATACAATATATTCAGTAAATGTACTACGCATATGTCGTAAAATGTATGGAAAACAGAGGAGAAACAGAAACACAGGTGGAAAAGTTTTGAAGTAAACTTCCAAATCAACCATTATTGACGCGGCAAGTGCGTCAGATAGAGGAAAATATGAAAAAAATCTAGTGTATTGTCTCATTCATTATGCGTCATTCTGAGAATTGTGAATGATACAGCACACTAGTCTGAAAATATACATTCAGATATCCCGGCGGATGAGAACCAGATGCTTTCACTGGAGGAAGGAATGCAGATTTATGGAGTGAACGAAAGCTTTGTCTGCAAGGTGCATTATGAGAATGACGGAGAAGATGAAATCGTCGATAAAGTCTACGCCATTCAGGGCAATGGACTGCGGGAACTGCCGGTGTATTCATTCCGGGGAGAGTATGACGGCGTGCCTTACTCTTTTGAGTATGCCGTTATCGGAAACGAGGTGCTGGGATTTAATGGAACGGGGGATTTTGGCGGACTGTTTCATTATAAAA
>CAYULX010000103.1:0-4008 GCA_964445535.1 uncultured Eubacterium sp. | reverse complement strand
TTTCGTATTATTTATTCTTCGGCTCCAGTACTGCCTTTCCACCCATGTACGGACGAAGCACTTCCGGAATATTCACAGAACCGTCTGCGTTGAGATTATTTTCCAAGAATGCAATGAGCATACGAGGAGGAGCAACTACAGTATTATTGAGAGTATGAGCAAAATATTTGCCATTCTCTCCCACCACACGAATCTTTAATCTTCTGGCTTGAGCATCACCGAGGTTTGAACAGCTTCCCACCTCAAAATATTTCTTCTGACGAGGAGACCACGCTTCCACATCGATGGACTTCACTTTAAGGTCTGCCAGGTCCCCAGAACAACATTCCAGAGTACGCACCGGAATGTCCAGAGAACGGAATAAATCTACCGTGTTCTGCCACAGCTTGTCAAACCACATCGGGCTCTCTTCCGGCTTGCAGACGACAATCATCTCCTGCTTCTCAAACTGATGAATCCGGTATACGCCTCTCTCCTCAATGCCGTGAGCTCCCTTTTCTTTACGGAAACACGGAGAATAAGCAGTCAGCGTTCTTGGCAAAGTGTCTTCCTGAAGAACTGTGTCAATAAACTTTCCGATCATGGAATGCTCGCTTGTTCCGATGAGATACAAATCTTCCCCTTCAATCTTATACATCATGGCGTCCATCTCCGCAAAACTCATGACACCGGTCACCACATTGCTGCGGATCATAAACGGAGGAACGCAATAGATAAATCCTCTGTCAATCATGAAATCACGGGCATAAGAAATAACAGAGGAATGTAATCTAGCGATATCTCCCATGAGATAATAGAAACCGTTGCCGGCAACCTTTCTGGCACTGTCTAAATCAATGCCGTCAAAGCTCTCCATAATATCCGTGTGATATGGAATCTCAAAATCAGGAACCACCGGCTCGCCGTACCTTTGCACTTCCACATTCTCGCTGTCATCTTTTCCGATCGGAACGCTCGAATCAATGATATTCGGAATCCGCATCATGATGGAAGTAACTTTCTCGCCAATCTCATTTTCCTGTGCTTCCAGCTCTGCCAGACGCTCCGCGTTCTTAGTTACCTGTTTCTTTACTTCTTCTGCTTCTTCTTTCTTGCCCTGAGCCATCAGCGCGCCAATCTGTTTGGAAATCTTCTTTCTGTTGGCTCTTAACTCATCGGCCTCCTGCTGTGTCTGTCTTCTCTTCACATCAAGAGCAATCACCTCATCGACCAATGGCAGTTTCTCATCCTGAAACTTATTTCTTATATTCTGTTTAACGATTTCCGGATTTTCTCTAACAAATTTTAAATCTAACATTCTTTCCTCCAGAGGGTAAATTTTCATGTATTATAATAGTCTATTCCCCGGTGATTTGCAAGTTCTATTGTTCTTTCTGTGGCGGAATTACAATCTGTACCGCCTTTGGAATCAGTTCCAATTCCAGCGGAAAACTGTCCATAAGCTGCTCTCCGTCATAATCTACATTAATCTCCTGGTCATCAAGATTCTCAATCTGCACACGGTTCGTCTGAAAATATTCCACTGCCGGATGATTGACATGGCCTCCCTGCAAGATGGAGAGCAGGAGCGGCGTCACTTGGAAAATATCCATTTTTTTAATGATAATCACATCAAACTTTCCATCCGATGTGGAAGCCATCGGCGCAATCTCCCGAAAACCTCCCACGCTCTGGCTATTTGCAACCATAAAAAGAAGAATCTCCTCTTCGAGACTTTTTTCTTCGGAGATAAATCTAAGCTTCAGCGTCCTTCCAAACTGCTTGGGAAGGTCAATGGCACCTTCCAGATAGTAGGCAAGCTTTCCCATAGCTGCCTTCTTATCTTTTGCAACTTTAAAACCAATATCAGATAACAGACCGGCAGCCACCACGTTGATAAAATATCTTTGGTTCACTCTGCCCGCATCTACCCTTTTAAGATGAAACTCTTTGATCATATCACAAAATTCCTTCGGAGTCTGCGGCAGCTTCAGATAATTGGCAAAATCATTAACCGTTCCCGCCGAAATCACTGCCACCGGAATATCACTTTTACTGATGATAATTCCGTTAATGACCTCATTTAAAGTTCCGTCTCCTCCCACGACAACGACAAAATCATATTCATCTTTCTCGAGTGTTGATGCTTTATTGAGAGCATCGTCCTGCTTTTGTGTAAAAAAAACATCTATGGTGTTGCAAATCTGATCCATGATCAGATTGCCCGCAATCTCCTTTATTTTATCATGAAAATTCTGCCTTCCGGATGATGGATTAATTATAAACAAGCCTTTCATACTTATCTCTCCTATAAAGTCTCTGCAAAAGCAATCTTTATTTCAGGATAACTTTTCTGTCTAATTCTTCTATTTTTTCATAGAATATCCCAGCGCAAGAAGAATCTCCTCCGTGTCTGCCTTCTCAATAATTTTACCTGCAAATGATAATAATTGATATCATGTCTCGCTTTCATAGCTATGGAACCATTATTAACGTAGCTTGTTTCACAATTTTATCATTATACTAAGACATATACAAGCCTTTCACATAATCTTTACATTTTATTGCTGCTGTGGATAATATCCAATACCTTCCTCAGCTCTTCTACATCTATCTGTCCCGGCGCTGACGCCTTACCGGCGCTTCCAAAAGTGATGGCAGAACCAAAGATTTCTCCGCACAGTCGACTGATCATCCCGTCTCCTGACATCGACATGGTCACCACCGGCGTTTTCGTATGCAGCCGGCACATTTCTTCTGTGGCCTCAAGAAGCGTCAGAACATCCGCCTTACTCCGGGGCATCACTGCAATCTTTGCCATATCCGCCCCGGCTTCCTGCATCATACAAAGTCGGTTCACTATCACTTCTTTGGGCGGGGTCTTCTCAAAATCATGATTAGAAGCAATTACCTTTGCCCCATGGGCGCGCGCTGTTTCAAGCAGATTTCCTACTATCGTACTTTTTGTTGTTTCTGTCACCATTTGGGAAGCTTCGATGAAAAACTCCACATCAATCATATCCGCATATCCCGTTTCAATGACAAACTGATTCAATTTCTCATACTCCAAGAAACCTATCTTTTTTTCGCCGCCTTCTCTCTTGGTACGAAACGTAAAAAGAAGCGGCATCTCCCCGAGAATATTCCTGAGCCCTTCCAGTGTCTCCCTCATCTGATCCAGATTGACGATATGTTCATACCAGTCTCCCCGCCATTCCAACAGATCAACCGGAAGATTCACCGCCTTCCTGGCCTCTGCCAGAATCTCTTCTTTTGTCACACCGACAACAGGCACACAGATTTTAGGTATACCTTCTCCTATTTTTATATTTCTCACTGTTACCGGATTCATTTTTATCCTCCATTATTCCAAATGCCTTTCTATCCCCGATATACCTTTTTTCTAATATACTTTTTCAGTATATCTTTTTCGGTATACCTTTCAATCTTCCCGCAGTTTCAATACAATTTCCCGGCAAATATCATACGCCGATTTCCCATCGGTCGAAACGACAATGTCCGCTGCCGCCTCATACTTTGGTCTTCTTTTTTCCATCATCTGGGAAATGTATTCCACATTTTTATGTCCATTGAGAAGCGGACGATCGTCATTGTCCTGTACTCTCCCTAAAATAGTTTCCGGTGAAGCCGTCAGGAAAACTACTCTTCCGTTCTTCTTCATTTCTTTCACATTTCTCTCACGCAGGGCAACTCCGCCGCCGCAGGAAATAATCACATTTTGGCGGGCCTGCACATCAATAAGCAGCTTTGTCTCCAAATCCCGGAAATATTCTTCCCCGTATTTCTCAAAAATCTCCGGTATACTTATTCCCTGCTGACTGACAATGACCTGATCCATCTCAATGACTTCCATGGAAAACGCTTCGTGCATCATGCCGGCAATGGTACTCTTCCCTGCGCCCATAAAACCAATGAGAACAATGTTATAAGGAAAAAGGAGACTCTCCCCATTCTCTTCATTTAAAAAATCTTTTCTTAATAATTCACATTCGCTCATGGTATCTCCTT
>CAYULX010000102.1:0-4231 GCA_964445535.1 uncultured Eubacterium sp. | reverse complement strand
TGGCGCCAGAGATATTTCCCCGACGTCGTGGTCAGTGAGCAGCAGTTTGTGTGCCCTTAATTTCTCGTCGCAGCCTTTTTTGCAGAGGTGGAGCCAGTATGACTGCCAGCAGGATTTTGATGATATCTCCCGGGATGTACGGAATTACCCCGGCCCACAGCGCCTGGGAGAAGGTCAAGTTGGCCTGGATGGCCAGCCATGCCGTGCCAAATATGTAATTGACGAGGGAGCCGAGGACGAGGCCCAGGAACAGGATAATCCGCTTGTCAGTTTTTTCAAAAAACAGGCCGCAGATGATTGCCATGAAGATAAATCCGATGAGATAACCGCCCGTGGGACCCAGCAGCTTTCCGAAACCGGCGCCAAAAGATGAGAAGACCGGGAGGCCGGCCAGCCCGATGACAAGGTAAATCAGATAGCTTATGGTGCCAAGCTTCCACCCCAGGAGACATACGGTAAAGTAGATTGCCAGATTGGTTAGGGTGATGGGAACCGGGCTTACCGGGATGGGAATGGACAGAGGGCCGAGGATGCAGATGACGGCAGCCATGATGGCGGTGAGGGTCATCTGTGCGGTGGTGAAGGCGCGCCCTGCGGCGGTTGTTCTTTTTGAGTTTGACATTGTTTTTTTGTCTGATAAAAGCATGATGTACTCCTTTCTTACCAGTAGCCAATTTCCGCAAGGAATTCATTTGCCAATTTGGCAGGATAGTTGTATGATAAAATTCCAGGGAAATGTGTAAAAAATATCAGGTTGATAAAATTATATAGTTATCATAGTGGCATGACGGCAAATTGTCAACTATTAATTGACGAATAGGTTGACAATTAAGAAGGGGGGAGGCTGAAGGATGATGAATCCATGAATTTGTTGCATAAATGATGGATTTATAAATACGACAAAAAGGGAGGCAAAATAAAATGAGCAGTGATACCATGACACAATATAGTATAGAAGAGTTAAAATGTCCGAAATGCGGACATGCCCGTCAGTTGAAAAAATATTCGGTGATTAATGTCGCGGAGAAGCCGGCGATGAAAGAAGATATTTTGAAGAACCGGATTTTTAATTTTGATTGTGAAAACTGTGATCTGGTGGCGCCCCTGACTTATGAGAGCATGTATCTGGACAGCAAGAAAAAGCTGGCAATCTGTCTGTCCACGGAAGAGACGGACATGGAACAACTGGAGAAATGGAAAAAGAAAAGAGGAATGACTCTCCGGGTGGTGGACAATATCAATGATTTAAAAGAGAAAATCATGATTGCGGAGAATCTGCTGGATGACCGGGTGGTTGAGCTGGTGAAAATCGTGTATCTGCGTCAACTGGAAAAGGAAATGAAAGAAGATACGCTTATGAATATTCTCTTTGATTACAGCGGAAATCAAATGTATTTCCTTGTGTTTTTTGAGAAAAAAGGAATCGGAAGGATACCGTTTGATCTGGAATTGTACCGCAGTACTGCCAGCAGGTATGAACGGCAGATAAAAGCCCATTCCACAGACGATTTCATGAGGGTCGATATGAAATGGGCGGGTGATATTTTCTTTATGCGAAATTAAATTGTCGATAATAACCGGAGACATGGCGGTAAAGGAAGTATAGAGTTCCGGCAGACTTCGGAGACGAATGTCGATGGCAGCGTATCGTTCCAGATTACGGGTATGAATTGTCAGCGGACATCTATTATAAATGGGAGAGAGGTACGAGAAAACCTCCCAGCGACGCTATCCCCTACATAGCAAAAGCGCTGGGTGTCAGTGAAAATATGATCAGTATAAGACAGATATATTCTGAAATTTTGGCTGATATTTTTAAATTTTTTTCTTGCGCTTACATAGGAGCTATGCTATAATGAGAAAGCTGTTTGTAACGATGATAATTGATGTTTGCATCAATAATAGATGAATTTACTATGAAGATATAAGTTTAGAAGAGGTGAATAAGATGCGTGAAGGAATCCATCCAAAATATTATCAGGCAAAGGTTGTCTGCAACTGCGGCAACGAGTTTGTTACAGGATCTACTAAGGAAGACATCCATGTAGAGATTTGTTCTAAATGTCATTCATTTTACACAGGACAGCAGAAGGCTGCTAAGGCTCGTGGACGTATTGACAAGTTCAATCGTAAGTATGGCATGACTCAGGAATAATAACCATATGGTTTTATAGAGGCGGCGGCGCTGGTATCATGATGTAATATATCGTGATTTAGGCGTCGTCGCTTTCTCTTTACATGAATGTTTTCTGCAAAATGAAAGGGGGAATCCGTTTGAAGAGAACAAGTATTGGCGGTCAGGCGGTCATGGAAGGAGTCATGATGAAAAACATGGAGCAGTACGCCGTGGCCGTCCGCAAGCCCAACGATGAGATAGAAGTGATGAAAGGCGAGTACGAGAGTCTGAGTAACAGATATGCCATCTGCCGTGTGCCGATTATCCGAGGTGTGGTCACCTTCGTTGAATCTTTGTACATCGGCTTGAAAACACTGGCGTTCTCTTCTTCCTTTTATGAAGAAGAGGAGGAAACAGAGCAGGGACGATTTGAGCAGGCGCTGATGAGAATCTTTGGAGACAAACTGGAAAGCGTTGTCATGGGGTTGACCATCGCGGTGTCCGTTATCCTGGCGGTGGGGATTTTCATGCTGTTTCCGTTTTACCTGTCCACTTTACTGGAAGGTGTGATTGCGTCCTATACCGTGCGTACGCTCATCGAAGGAGTCATCCGGGTGGGAATATTTCTTCTATATATCTGGCTGATTTCCAAAATGGAAGATATCCGCCGGGTGTTCATGTATCACGGGGCAGAACACAAAACCATCAACTGTCTGGAGCATGGCGAGGATCTGACGCCGGAAAATGTCCGAAAGTATTCGAGATTTCATAAGCGCTGTGGCACCAGTTTTCTTTTAATTGTAATGATTGTCAGCATTATTGTGTTTCTCTTTATCCGCGTGGACCAGCCATTGTTAAAAATGCTGCTCCGGGTACTCCTGGTTCCTGTGATTGCCGGAATCTCTTATGAGTTTATACGACTGGCAGGGAAAAATGATTCAAAAATTATGAATATTCTCAGCAAACCGGGGATGTCTTTGCAGTTTTTTACCACAAAGGAGCCGGATGACTCCATGCTGGAAGTTGCCATCGCGTCGGTGGAAGGCGTGTTTGACTGGCGGGAGTATGTGCGTGCCATGCGAAATGGTGAGCTAGAAGATTGAAACGATTTAAAGAGAAAATACTGAAATAAATCAGAGGAAAACGGCTGAGAAAAAGACTCTGTGCAGCAGGAGAGCTTAACAACCCGGAAGGAAGCTGTGTACAGCGTCAGTGTGCTGTAGGGCGACAGGAGGAAGGCGAGATATGACGATAAAAGAAATCCGGAAAAAAACGGAAAAACGACTGAAAAATTCCGGAATCGAAGACTTTGAATGTGAAACCTGGATGTTGCTGGAATGGAAACTGGGGATTGGCAGGGCAGAGTATTTTATGGATTCTGACCGGGAGATTCCGAATAAAGCGTGGAAGTCGTTAAGTGAGATACTCAAACAAAGGGAGAAGCGTGTCCCTTTGCAGTATCTCATGGGATACTGTGAGTTCATGGGATATACTTTTGCTGTGGATGATCGGGTGCTTATTCCCAGACAGGATACGGAATGTCTGGTGGAGCTGGCAGTGGAAAAGATACGGCAAACCACGCAGGAGAGGGCAGCCTGTCAGGCGCTGGATCTCTGCACCGGCAGCGGTTGTATTGGCATCAGCGTGAAATTACTCTGTCCGGAGGCCGAGGTTACTCTGTCCGACGTATCGGAGGAGGCCCTGGATGTGGCAAAGAAAAACGCCTGGAGTCTCGGAGCTTCGGTGCGGCTTATACAGAGCGATATCTTTGAAAATATACAGGACACTTATGATTACATTATATCCAATCCGCCGTATATTCCCTCCCGCGTGATTGAGAGACTGATGCCGGAAGTCAGAGAATATGAGCCGAGAATTGCGCTGGATGGCACAGAGGACGGCCTGTTTTTTTACCGTACCATAGCGGAGGACGCTGTGGGTTATCTCCGCCCGGGCGGCTGGCTGCTTTTTGAAATCGGACAGGAACAGGGAGACGCCCTTCTTTCCATATTGAAAGAACAGGGATTTGAAGATACAGAGATAAAAAAAGATCTGGCGGGACTCGACCGGATTGCGGTCGGACGGCTGCCGGAACATTATAATTAGCAGAGACAA
>CAYULX010000101.1:0-4244 GCA_964445535.1 uncultured Eubacterium sp. | reverse complement strand
GAAATTTTAGCAGGAGCGTCGTCTGGAGCGGAGAAGTTTTAACCAATGGCGTATCGCCATCCTTTCTTCCTTTAATGCAAAAAATACGCCGGGGACGCTTTCACATTCCCGGCGTATTACTATGACCTCGACAATTTATATATAGACTTACATACTGTTTTATCAGATACTTAAGAACAGAAAACAAGCCGCCGCTCTGCCTGCTATCCTGCTGGATGCCGGGTCTAAACGACGGCTGTGTCTGTTACATGACTAATTATTCAGCTTTTCCAATGGATCCGAAGATTTCCATTTTGCCTTTTACTGTATCCTTGATGGCCTGTGCGCCAGGAGCCAGTAATTTACGAGGGTCAAAGCCTTTGCCTTCTAAGTCTTTACCTGCTTCGATATATTTACGGGTAGCTTCTGCAAATGCGATCTGGCATTCTGTGTTTACGTTGATTTTGGAAACGCCAAGAGAGATGGCCTTCTTAATCATATCCTCCGGAATACCTGTACCACCGTGTAATACGAGAGGCATGTCTCCTGTCAACTGCTGGATGGCGTCCAATACGTCAAACTGTAATCCCTGCCAGTTTGCCGGATATTTGCCGTGGATGTTGCCGATGCCGGCAGCCAGCATGGTGATACCCAGGTCTGCGATTTTCTTACATTCCTGAGGGTCTGCACATTCGCCCATTCCCACAACGCCGTCTTCTTCACCGCCGATGGATCCAACCTCTGCCTCGATGGACATTCCTTTTTCGTTGCAGATTGCTACTAATTCTTTTGTCTTCTCTACGTTCTCTTCAAACGGAAGGTGAGAACCGTCAAACATGATGCTGGAGAATCCTGCCTCGATACATGCTTTTGCTCCTTCGTAGGAACCATGGTCAAGATGCAAAGCCACAGGAACTGTGATGTTCAGCTCTTCCAGCATACCGTTTACCATACCGACAACGGTCTTGTATCCGGTCATATATTTGCCCGCTCCTTCGGATACAGCCAGAATAACAGGAGATTTGCACTCTTCTGCTGTTAAGAGGATTGATTTGGTCCACTCCAGATTGTTAATGTTGAAGGCACCAACCGCATAGTGTCCTGCTTTTGCTTTCTGTAACATTTCTTTTGCTGATACTAAAGCCATAATAAATAACCTCCATAAAATATATTCTTCTGTTTGCACAGTTGTCGATGTATATATACCATCGCCCTAAGTTATACGGATTTATTATACCCCGTCCAAAATAAAAAAGGAAGGGTTTTCCTGACAAATTTTGAATAATTTTTATGCCAGTTCAGCCATGCGCCTGTCGTGGTTGAAAGAATCGTTAAAAGTTTGCTCCCGTAAACTCTTTTGCACTGACTATTTGAACTCCAGTCCGTATTTTTCAATGAGTTCCTGGCGGACTTCCATATATACTTTGTTTTGCTTGTCGGCGGTAATCTGCTGGGCTATCTGCGGAGCCACTTCCTCAAAGGATGCTGGTCCCTCGCCGGTGAGAGCGTCCACCCGAATGAGATGATAACCGAAACTGGTCTTGACCGGGCCGAGGAGCTTCCCTGCTTCTGCGGTAAATACCGCTTCATCAAATTCTTTTACCATCTGGCCTCTGCCGAAGGTACCGAGATCTCCGCCCTTTGCGCTGGACGGACAGGTGGAATATTCTTTTGCCGCCTCCTCAAAGGTCTTTTCGCCGTTCTGAATCTCTGCAAGGATTTTCTTTGATTCTTCTTCGGTAGCTGTCAGAATGTGTTTGGCCGACGCCTGTGCTCCTTTTTTAAAGGAATCTTTGTGTTCTTCATAGTAAGCGTGGCATTCTTCCTCGGTTGCCCGGATATCCTTCACAGTCTGAGTGAGGGCGTACTGGCTTAAAAGTTCTCTTCTGGTAGATTCCAAAATAGAAAGAAACTCCTCGCTCTTATCGTATTCTTTCATCTCTCCCAGTTTCTCAAACAGGAAATAATTGGCATATTGAGTAAGCGCCTGTTTTCTTCCTTCCGGCGTCTTAATATATGCCTGCTGTTCCTGGGGAATCCGGGCCTCAAACTGCGCGAATTCTTCTTCCGTAATCTCTCTTCCTGCCACAACGGCAATGACTTTATTGTCCATTTGTATTTTCCTTTCTTCTTTTTTATATTTTTATATGGAATATACACCTTTTCCGGCAATCTCCTCTGTCTCGTATCAGAGTTTTACAAAATATCTGATACAGCCTTGTTAATCATACACTATTTTTTTATTTTTATAAAGACAATCCTTTCAATTTTTCACAAAATAAGGTATACTAAACACATAACCTGGATGGGGTCCGGAAGACGGCACATTTCTTTCTGGCAAATGTACCGGAAGGCTTACTGGCACCATCTTTCAATTTAATTTATGGGAGGTATACAAAGAAATGGGCTATATGGATGTTTATAACGAATGGTTATCAAATCCTTATTTTGACGAGGAGACAAAGGCGGAACTCCGTGCCATCAAAGATGACGAGAACGAGATTAAAGAACGGTTCTACACCAATCTGGCATTTGGAACTGCCGGTCTTCGAGGGGTACTCGGCGCCGGAATCAACCGTATGAATATTTACGTTGTACGCCGTGCTACTCAGGGTCTGGCCAACTACATTTTAAAACAGGGCAAAAAAGACAATCGCGTAGCTATTGCATATGACTCCAGACATATGTCACCGGAATTTGCCGATGAATCTGCAAGAGTTCTTGCTGCCAACGGCATTACCGCATATAAATTTGAGTCTTTAAGACCGACTCCGGAACTTTCTTTCGCAGTACGCGAGCTTGGCTGCATCGCAGGTATCAATATTACCGCCAGCCACAACCCTCCGGAATACAACGGATATAAGGTATACTGGGAAGACGGCGCTCAGTTCACACCGCCTCATGACGCAGGCGTTACCGCAGAGGTTCTTGCCATCGAAGATTTATCCAAGGTAAAGACCATGACGTCTTCCGACGCTAAGGCTGCCGGCCTTTACAAGGTAATCGGCGCTGATATCGATGACAAATACATTGAGGCTCTGAAGAAACAGATTAAGAACCAGGATGCCATCGACAAGATGCAGAAAGACATCACCATCATTTACACACCGCTTCACGGCACAGGCAATATCCCGGCAAGACGGGTGCTGCATGAACTGGGATTCGAGAATGTTTACGTCGTACCGGAACAGGAACTGCCGGATGGCAACTTCCCAACCGTAGGATATCCAAATCCGGAATCCAGCGAAGCATTTGAGCTTGGTATGAAGATGGCCAAAGAAAAAGACGCTGATCTTGTTCTTGCCACAGATCCTGACGCTGACCGTCTCGGCTGTTATGTAAAAGACAACAACGGCGAGTATCATGTACTGACCGGAAACATGAGCGGCTGCCTGCTCTGCGAATATACGTTAAGCCAGATTGCCGCCAAAGGAGACATCCCGGCAAACGGCGAGGTTATCTCCTCCATCGTCACCACTAACATGGTGGCTGCCATTGCCAAAGCTTACGGCGCTAAGTTCGTGGAAGTTCTCACCGGTTTCAAATGGATCGGAAGAGAAATTCTCCGTATGGAAAAAGAACGAAAAGGCACCTACCTCTTCGGTCTGGAAGAGAGCTACGGCTGTCTGATCGGAACCCACGCGAGAGACAAAGACGCTATCGTTGCCACCATGGCTCTCTGTGAGGCTGCCTGCTACTATAAGGCACAGGGCAAGACTATGTGGGATGCCATGATTGATATGTACGAGAAATACGGCTACTACTTAGACAGCGTGAAGTCCGTCACCCTGGCCGGGATTGAAGGACAGGCACAGATCCAGAAGATTCTGGAAACTCTCCGTGCAGAGGCTCCGACCACCATCGGTTCCTATCAGGTACTCTCCGCAAGAGACTATCAGACAGGCGTTATCAAGAATCTGGCTACCGGCGAGGAGACCGAGACCGAACTTCCGGCTTCCAACGTTCTCTACTACGACTTAACCGACGACGCATGGGTATGTGTTCGTCCGTCCGGCACAGAGCCTAAGATTAAGTTCTACTACGGCGTAAAAGGTACCAGCCTTGAAAATGCACAGGAATTATCCGATGCCATGGGCGAGAACATTCAGAAAATGCTTGACGACATTATGTAAGGGCATCGGAACATATTTGACAATATCTCGTAAAGACATCATACACAACAACCAAAGGGGGCTGCATCATTGCAGTCCCCCTTACTTATACTATGTCGTTTTCCTTTAATCGTTTTATAATCTCCGCACAGG
>CAYULX010000100.1:1218-4486 GCA_964445535.1 uncultured Eubacterium sp. | reverse complement strand
CGGAGCATAGTTTCAATATTTTTAGGCGGACGGCCACGCTTCCCGGATGGGTAATGGGGTCTGATGATGCTTACCCAATGTTCCCATGGAATCATTTCATCCATAGACTCAAGGAATTCCTCCCGTTTGGTTTTTCTTCTGCGATTGGAATATTCAATGTCACTGAACGTTTGTTGTTTCATACCCATACACCATCCTTAGTATTTTTGATATTTATATTATACAGGATATGGTGACAAATGGGTAGGCTGAACATTGATTAAATCAGCGTTTCCTTGAGTATACCACAGAGCACAGATAATGAGAATATTTTTTCGGATTTTTCTACAAAATTATGAAAAATTTCCCACAGTTTTGCAGTAACATATGTTCGTTCATAGCTTGAAAGCCTTTTGTATAGCGGCTTACAAACTTTTTTATTTTTTTTAAGGATAAATTTCAGGGGAAGGCGTGACTCATGCGAGCTACGCCTTCCCCTGTTTAGAACTATCTATTTCCAGACAGCCCTACATCATCTTCTCTATATAAATATCAATTATTTTCTAAGAATCCGAATGGAGTTCAACAGACAAATGACAGATACACCTGTATCGGCAAATACCGCAATCCACATGTTTGCGAAGCCAAATAATCCCATGATCATGACGATTATCTTAATCGCCAGTGCAAATACAACGTTCTGCCAGGAGATGTTGTTGGTCATCTTCGCAATTCGCAGTGCTTCCGGAATGGCATTCATTTCTGAGTTCATAAATACCACATCCGCTGCCTCGATGGCGGCGTCCGCTCCGCTTCCCATGGCGGCGCCCACATCGGCGCCCGCCAGTACCGGCGCATCGTTGATACCGTCTCCGACGAACATAACGGCTCCCTGTTGCTCTCTTACCTTTTTCAGTTTGGAAAGCTTATCCTGCGGCAACAATTTCGCATGTACTTCGTCGATTCCTGTGTCTGCTGCTACCTTATCTGCACTCTCCTGCGCGTCTCCTGTCAGCATGACAGTACGGATCCCCAGCGCCTTCACTGCGGCAATGGCGGACGGAGCGTCTTCCTTGATGGTATCTGCAATAACGATATTTCCGGCAAAAGTTCCGTTCAGCGCCACAAGAACTTCCGTTCCGAAGTCTTTCTTCTGATAACTGCTCAGATCCACATGATTGGCTTCCATCAATTTGCGGTTTCCGCAAAGAACTTCTCCTTTGCTGATGACTGCGCGAATACCATGTCCGGCAATCTCTTCCACACGATCCGGACGTTCAATGTCCAGTCTCTTTTCTCTGGCGGCCTCCACAATACTGTGTCCGATTGGATGTGTTGAGGATAACTCGCAGCTAGCGCTAATTGCCAGAAGCTCATCTGCGCTTACATTACCGTCTGCCGGATTGGCGGACTGTACAACAAAGTTTCCTTTCGTGATGGTTCCCGTCTTGTCCATGACGATAGCTTTCACCTTTTTCAGAGCCTCGATAGCAACACCGCCTTTAAACAGGATACCCCGTTTGGAACCGGCGCCGATACCAGAAAAGAAAGCCAGAGGAACAGACAGCACCAGGGCGCATGGACAACTGATTACAAGGAAAGTAAGCGCCGTATAAACAGAGGCCGTACCGCTTGTTCCATATATTCTGGACGCCTCTCCCACATAGGACGAATCGACGAATAGATGCCAATTCATGGACTCTGGAAGAAGGAACGGCAGAATCAAAGCCACAAAAATTGCGAAAAATACTACAAACGGTGTATATACCCGGGCAAATCTCGTAATAAACTTATCAATATTCGGCTTACTTGCCGCCGCATTTTCTACGGAATCAAGAATCCTGGTTACCATAGATTCTTCCAGAACCTTTTCCACACGAACCTTAAGCTGTCCGGATGTATTGACACATCCAGATACAACGGTATCCCCGGTCTTTGCCATCACTGGAACCGGCTCTCCTGTCACCGGTGAGGTATCAATCCGGCTCTCTCCGTCGATGATCACGCCGTCCAGAGGAATCCGGTCTCCCGGACGAACCAGCACAATGTCTCCCACGTTGGCTTCTTCTGCGTCAAGAACGCGAATATCGTCACCCACAACCAGATTAACAACCTCTGGTCTTAAATCAACAGCTTCCATAATTTGAGAACGACTCTGCTCTGTGGCTCTATCCTCAAAATATTCGCCGATGCGGTAGAACAACATAACGCCCACGGCTTCCGGAAACTCCTGGATTGCAAATGCGCCGATAGTGGCAATACTCATCAAGAAATTCTCGTCAAACACTTGCCCCTTGGTAATATTTTTACCGGCTGTCAGCAATACCTTTCCTCCGAGAATCAGATAAGCAATCAGGAACAGTACCATGAGCGGAATCTCACCAAATCCCACATGTTCCAGAATCTCGCCGATCACAAAGAGTACGGCTCCGACTCCAATGGAAAACAGCGGATTCTTCCAGATTGGTTCCTTTTCTTTTCCATTCTCTGGCACGACATTTCTTTCTTTTGGCACAATGGTAATACCGTCCTCCATGGCGTCCACAGCAGCCTGAATTGCCGGAATCATCGCATCCGGATTTTTTGCTGACAATTTCATCTGCTTCGTGGCATAAGTGATGGTTACATCGTCCACGCCATCCATCGTTTTTAATTTCGCCTCGATCTTGGCAGCGCAGTTGGCACAGTCAATCCCTTCCAGAATATATATTTTTGTGTCCGAAATCGAGGAAATCTTCTTTCTTTTTCTCGGAACGATCACCACGCCATCTTCAATGGAATCAACCACTGCCTGCATCTTCGGCAACAGTTCATCCTGATGATTAGCCGAAACACGAAGCTGTTTCGTGGCATAGGCTACGGAAGCAAATCCCACCTCCGGCATCTGTCGGATCTTCGCTTCGATCTTGGCGGCGCAGTTGGCGCAGTCAATACCTTCCAGAATATACACTCTCTTTTCTAAATCCTCGTCCGGCATATGACAGTTGCACTTGGCCAGACTCTCTCCACACACATCGCAGTACTCCACAAAGGAATGGCACTGTTCGCAATCGCAATCCGCCGGATGTCCCTCCACATGGTGCAACTCTTCTACAAAATGCGTATGCGAACGAGTCGCATGCGGTCCTTCCTGATGCTCATGGTCATGATGCCCGTGGTCATGGTCGTGCCCGCAGCCGCAGCTCTCGCCATGCTCATGATGATGATGTTCGTGATGCTCGTGCTCATGGTCGTGCCCGCAGCCGCAACTCTCGTCATTCTCATGATGATGCTCGTGCTCATGGTCGTG
>CAYULX010000100.1:0-1118 GCA_964445535.1 uncultured Eubacterium sp. | reverse complement strand
TCGTGATGCTCCTGATGTTCTTCCTGGCTGTGGCCGCCCCGTCTGCGTTCCACCACTTCCACATCCGGCTCCATGGACTTTATCATTTCCCGAATCTCAGGCAGCAACGCATCCGGATCTTCTGCCGAAAAGCGAAGCTGTTTCGTCGCATATGTGACGGAAACATCGGAAAGACCAGGCATCTTACTTAATTTCCTTTCAATCTTGGCGGCGCAGTTAGCGCAGTCAAGTCCCTCCAGAATATAAACTTTTCTTTTCATATTTCAGATTCCCTTCTTAAAATAAAAATCATGCGTGAATGATTCTCTGTTTTTTGTCAGTGTTTTTTAATTATTGGATTCGCATTTTTTAACCGGAAGAAAAAATGATATCAAATGGAAAAACTCTGCTGCAAGGCATACCGGCCGATTACGCCAGGAAAACAGCTTATTTCTCCGCATGAACCATATGTACCATCGCTTCTTCCAGAATATCGACAATGTGTTCATCGTCCAATGAATAAAAAACATTTTTCCCATCTCGTCTGGACTTAATCTGATGCATATTTCGCATGACAGCCAACTGGTGGGATACGGCAGATTTTGTCATGTCAAGCAGCACTGCGATATCTCCCGCGCACATCTCCTGTTCTTTAATCGCATACAGAATCCGAAGCCTTGTTTTGTCAGCAAGTACCTTGTAAAAAGAAACCACCTTCTCGATATCCGCATCATCCGGCATACTTTTCTGTACTTTCTCAATACTCTCAGGAAACATCGCCGTACCGTCACTTTTTTTTGTTGCCATAACTACCTCCCTATCGTCAAATGAATATGTATTCAATTGAATATTCATTCAACTAAGCACATTATAGTTGAATGAATATTCAATTGTCAAGTGTGTTTTACTATCTTTTAGGTTAATTTTTTCTCAGCAAAAAAGAAAAGTTTTTGTCATGGGAAATCTGAAATTAATCACATGCACACAGGCAACCATACGGCCAGTGTACTGTCGCAAAATATAGGTATCAGTTCAGCCATAGTGTATTATCAACGAAAGAAAATGTCAAATTCCCGCAGATATGTTACAATGGAAACGGTATATATGGAGATTTATAAAGGTACTCAAGAATTTAGAAG
>CAYULX010000099.1:0-4551 GCA_964445535.1 uncultured Eubacterium sp. | reverse complement strand
CCTTCTACCCGGTCAACAATCGTTGTTTTATACTGGCCGGTCGGAGTATCTAAAATCGTCCCCATCGGGACGCGGGCCAGCTTTTCGTTGATATTCTCCCGGAGATCTCGCAGCGTGTAATAGGTCGCCGTGTGGGAAATCGTTGTAGAAAGATTTGAGAATATGACTTTCCCCAAATAACCACAAAGCGCAATCACGCAAGCCACAACATAGTGCAAAAAATTGTGGTCACTGGACAACATCAGCGTAACAATATGAGCTACACAGAAATAGGGCACCATCTGGCAGGCTAAGCCTAATACCGCAAGGGCAATGCTGCCGATGAATTTCCCGTGATAGGGTTTGCCCCATCCCCATAAGACACCTATGGGTGACTCTTTCTTTTCTTCTTTCATCTTACAGATACCCCCCCTTTGTGAAATAGTTTCTAATTTTTTTGAGTCCATCCGCATCCATTGAAAATTGGTCGATGATGGAACCATTCTCAAAATGGACAATGTCCGTACAGCAGTCTAAAATCAGTTCAAGATCATGAGTAACGACGTATACGGTAATACCTGCATCCCTGACTTGTCGCAAGACCTTTGCAACCTCTTTCATGTGCTTATAATCAAGGCCGCTGGTTGGTTCATCGAAAAATAAGATGGAGCGTTTAGAAGCGATTGCCGAGGCGATCGCTACCCGCTGTTTTTGACCGCCGGAGAGGGACATGGGGTGTCTGTCCTTAAAGTCTGTCAAGTCTAACTTAGCAAGGATTTCTTCTGCTTGTTCTTGATTTTTTTCCTCCATACTGATTAAAACTTCATCCAATACCGTTTCTGTAAAAAGCTGATGATTGACTTCCTGCATTACCATATAGCAGGTATTCAATCTGTCTTTGGGACGGTAGGCTTTTCCATTCCATATAACTTCGCCGCACCGCTTTTCCAAACCGCAAAAGCACCGGGAGAAAGTCGATTTTCCAGCTCCATTATTTCCAATAATGCCTACAATACGGTTCGCCGGAATTTTGCTTTCATGAATGTGAAGCGTTTCCGGCTCGTTTTTGTAGGCAAAACAGAAATTGCGAAGCTGCATTTGTTCTCCAATTTGCGGTGATCTTTCGGGCGGCAGCAAATCTTCAAGAATAAAGGTGCGAAGGCCCATATCGGCTCTTTGCTGCTCTGTAAGTTGCTCAAACTCTGCCGCAGAGTAATCCCTTTCCACTTGTCCGGCAGTAATATAAATAAAGCGATCCGCAAGGCCTCGCAGGTAGTAAAGCCGATGTTCTGACACGATAATTGTTTTTCCCTGCGACTTCCAAAATGCAAGTATGGATCTCAAATCAAGAATAGAAGAAGCATCGAGGTTAGACGATGGTTCGTCCATAACAAGTACATCAGGCTCCATAATCGACACCCCAGCACAGGCGATTTTCTGTTTTTCTCCCCCGGAGAGGTGAAAAATATTACGCCCCATCAGTTTCTCCAAATGAAAATCCCGGACGGTTTTTTCTAATCGTTCTCGAATATTTCGCTCTGGCTGGCCGAGATTTTCACATCCGAATGTAATTTCACTGGTCGTGTCCACATTAAAAAATTGTGAGCGTGGATTTTGAAATACGCTGCCAACTGTTTTTGCAGTATCATAAAGGGGCTGCTCCGAAACCTTTGCCTCATTCACCCAAACATTTCCACTCATTTTGCCCTCATAGTAGTGAGGGATCAGGCCGTTAATCAGGCGGGTAATTGTCGTTTTCCCACAGCCGCTTTCGCCGCAAAGTACAATAAATTGTCCATCCTCTATGTTCAGGTTTATATCTTGAACACCACCAGCGCTCTCGCTTTCTTCCCCATAAGAGAAAGTCACATGGTCAATCCGTATCACAGGCTCGCCCCCTTTCAAAAGACAAGTTGCTTCTGAAGCAGAAATACAATAAAACAGAGGATACAGAATAGAGCGGCAACTACATCTTGAAAATGAAAACCAATTTGGTATACATTTGTGCGTCTAACAGGGGCACCCAGCCCCCGTGTCAACGCAGCAGCAGAAAGTTCGTCACCAATCTTTACAACGGATACCATCAGAGGAACCAGCCTGTATTCCACCATCAGCAAAGGATTTCTCCCACCGAAGCGGATACCTCTCATTTTCATGGCGTCCCGAATCGCCTGATATTCTTCGCTGATTGTTGGGAAAAAGCGAAAAATCACAGACATGGGGATGACGATTTTTTCTGTGATGTGCATACGCTCCATAGCGCCGATAAACTCACTGACGGAAGTCGATGAGATCAGCCATGCACCGGTCATGATGCCAGGTGCAAACCGTGTCATAATGGATGTAACTGCCATCACAATGAAGGAAAGCAAGCCGCTTAAATATACAAGGGCAATCCGTTCCAATGCAAAGCAGACTACATAGAGCATTAAATATTTTCCAGCTGTTTTGAAGCGGTGTTCTGATAAAATCAGCACAAAGGGGACAAGGCTTAAACAAGGCTTGACGATGTTCATAACCCCCTCATTGCTGGTACTGAACATCAGTGTTGTAATCGTCAACAACAGGATGAGCTTTGTGCGGGGATCAAGCAGTATTCCTTTTCTTTTTTCAGTTGTTTCCGAGAATGATACTCCGCTCATTGCACAATTCCCGCTTTGGCAAAATGCTTTTTCAGAAGTGCCTTACCTAACAGGCCACCAAAAATCGCAAAAACAAAAATTCCGGCAGTTACCAGAATAATGCTCCACATAGGCATAACTGCCATTACTCTGTCGGCGTATTCCTCACCGAAGCTGGCTGCAAAACTGGCCCAGGAGTCCTCTACCATGAAATACATGGGGATGTATGTACCAACCATCCAAAGACTGAATACCGCATAACCAATCAGGCTCTTTTTGGCACTTTTATAACCGCCAGATTTCAAAATCAAATCTCCCAGCAGGCCAAAGATCAGACCCATTGGTACACCCCAGAAACCCATGCCGGTCAGGCCCATCAGTAAACCGCTCAAAATCCCCATTATCGTAACCATGCCGAATTTTTTCACTCTTGTCAGGAACAGCATGAAGGGGATACCTGTAATCAAAGACCACAAGGCACCGAGGATTGGCAAAAAGATAGGCACAAACCCAATAGGAATGGCGACACAGCAGCCAATCACAAAGTAGAGAACGGTGAACAGACCCAGGTTAATCAGGTCCTTTGCTTGTAACTTGTTGCTCATAACGAATACCTCCATTCATTTACTGGTTAGATAATGCTAACATGGAACAGAATATCAGATGTTCTTACGTTTCTCTACAACCTATCAGCTTTTTGGCTCCAAACAGCAACGAGTTTTTCCGTTGACCAGATCATCCAGCTTGACTATAATATAAAAGTAGCTTTTGACAACCGATTTTCATTCATACTAAAGGAGTTCCATATGAAAATTGATGATATTCTGAAAAAGTGTATTGAAATCCCCGGTATATCAATAAAAAGCAGTGAAACCAGTACAGAACTTCTTTTCAAGAGCGCATCCGGAAAAGGGTCCATGACTTTCTACTCTCTTTTTCCGGGTTTTAACCTGGCATATATTTTTGTTAATTCTCCCATATGGCCTGCACCGGATTTCCATGAAAATGGCTCCAATGCAACAGGACCTCTTTTGTTCAATTATTGTGTTACAGGACGCTGTGAAATTGTCCTTAATAACGGAAACTATGTTTATCTTAAAGACAATGATCTGTCTTTCACGGAACATTTTGCTCAGAATCAATATCAGTATCCCCGACACATTTATGAAGGGCTAGAATTTTTTATTGATCTTACAACGATCGCAAATGAAAACACATGGCTGCTGCGGGAATTTGGTATTGACTTTCATCAGATTATAAAGCATTACTGCCCGGAAGAAAGCACCTACATATCCCCGGCCCCTGCAGAAACAGAAACTATTTTAAAAAAACTTTGGGAGTTTTTTGATTTACCAGACTCTGTTGCTGTCACCCAGATGAAGATCTATTCTCTGGCGCTGTTTTCATATTTACAAAATATTGATAACCTTCCTCCTTCACAGGCATGTACATTTTTTACAGAAACACAGGTAGATATTGCGAAACAAGTGGAAAAAATCATCACTTCCGACCTGCGCCAGCACCATCCAGCATGGGAATTGGCCGCCCGATTTTCTGTCAGTGAAACCAGTCTGAAAAATTATTTTCGTGGCGTTTATGGCCAAAATATTTCTGTATATCTGCGTGAAATACGGCTAAAAAAAGCTGCTGAATTATTTGCTTCAACCAAGTTGTCTGTATCTGAAGTAGCAGAACAGGTGGGCTATATGAACCAAAGTAAGTTTGCTGCTGTATTCAAAAAGCAATATGGGCAAACGCCGTTGGAATACCGCCGTTCCATACATTTAAAGCAAGGTTAAACATATTCGTTACCCTGTTTCCATATCATTCAGGAAAAACTTTAGCAGCCGGTTTCGGCCATCGTTGTTCTCTATGGAATAACTTTCCTGAATTTGTCCGTTTTCTAAGTGAAGGACATAATTACAGCACCGTAAAATAAATTCCGGGTCAT
>CAYULX010000098.1:0-4582 GCA_964445535.1 uncultured Eubacterium sp. | reverse complement strand
AATTATGATAAAAAGAGGACATGGTATCGGCTGTATGTTTTATGGAGTCGGCAACACGGGACTTCCAAACCCGGCAGCTGCTTTTGTGGAAGTGTTGGCGGATTCTTCGGTCAATGTGTTGGTAGGAGCCGCGGATATCGGTCAGGGCAGTGATACGGTTTGCGCCACCATTGCAGCGGAAGCGCTGGGACTGGAATATGAAGATATACATGTAAAATCTGCGGATACATTGGTGACGCCGGAGGGCGGCGCGACTTCTGCCAGCCGCCAGACCTTTGTGACAGGAAATGCAGTGAAAAATGCCTGTCTGGATGCCAGGAAGGAACTGGAGAAAACAGCGGCAGAATGTTTGAATTGTGCAAGGGATAAATTGGTTTTTGCGCATCGGGAAATCAGTGATGCCGATCATCCTGAAAATAAGATGACTTATAGTGATCTGATGGCGAAAATGAAATATTATGGCCGCCTGGCTGTGGGCGCAGGATATTACAATCCGAAGACAACCTATCTGGATCCGAAAAATATGGAAGGTATCCCGTTTGAAATCTACTCTTACGCCACAACCATTGTGGAAGTAGATGTCAATACCGAGACTGGAGAGGTGGATGTCAGGAAAGTTGTGTCTGCCCATGACGTGGGAACACCGGTGAATCTGTCATCGGTAGAAGGACAGATTGAAGGTGGAGTTGTTATGGGAGAAGGATTCGTTCTTTATGAGAACATTGAAGTGGACGGAAAGACCGGGGCCATTAAGAACCCGGAATTTTCTAAATATATTATTCCTACCACCATGGATGTGCCAAAAATCTATCCGATTGCCGTCAGCAGTGACGGAGACGCGGCGCCATTTGGAGCGAAGGGTGTTGGAGAGCCGGCGCTGATTCCGATGATTCCGGCGGTAAAGGCAGCGGTGGAAGACGCTCTGGGTGTTACCTTTGATAAAACGCCGATTCTTGCGGCAGATATTGTGGCGGCAGTCAAGAAAAAAGAAGCGGAGAAAAGCTGATTTATCAGCCCTTCTCCGGTTGAGATTCTTGCACAAATAGTTTTATGAAGTCCATGATTTCCGCCGCCAGGGAGACATCCTTTTTATAGATGAGGAGTGTTTGGGAGGAAAGCACAGGATTAATAATCTTTTTGCGGATAAGCTGCGGATGGGTGTTAAGCAGTGAAGATGTATAAGGGACAATCGCAATGCCGATGCGTGCAGCAGCCCAGTTCAACGAAGACATCAGATCGTTGTTTTGGCAGATGAAATGTGGTGCAAACCCCAGATGGCGGCATTCGTTGGAAAAGATATCTCCATAGCGCCGCTGAATAATCAGTGGTTTTCCGCGGAGATCAGAGAGGGATATCTCCTCATCCTCATGGTCTCCGTAAAATTCCGGAAATGCCAGAGTGGTAAAAAAGTCTCTTTCCCCCTTTTTCAAGGCGTCGCCGGTCAGAGGAATGCAGTGATAGGACATAGTTGGAATCGGTTCCCGCACAAGTCCTATGTCGATGGCGCCGGCATTCATTTTATCCAGAACAGCAGTGCTGCTTCCTTCATGGACCTGAAAATCCACATTGGAATGTATTTTTTTATATTCCAGGATTTTATCCGGAAGTATCCGATTAGAAGCGGAGACGATGGAGCCGATGCGAATGATAGTGTGTTCCTTTACCTGGATATTTTGAATATCATAAAGAGTGTTGTTGATTAGGTTGAGAATTTTATCGACACGTTCTTTAAAAAGTACCCCCTCTTTAGTGAGAACGAGCTTCTTTTTATTTCTTTCAAATAGCTTGACGCCGAGCTCATCCTCCAAAGCTTTAAGATGGATGCTCAGCGGCGGTTGTGAAATATGAAGCATCTGTGCGGCCTTTGTCATATTGCCGACAGTGGCGATGGCGTCAAAATATTCCAGTTGTTTTAATGTCATAAATGTCCTCCTTAATGTTGTCAGAAACAACGCACCGTCTGTTCGTCGGGAACGACCGGAATGTTGTGAAAATGTCAGGATTCTGAGGCAGACCTCAGTATGTTTTGTATTAAGAAAGATAAAGGAGCTATTTCTATTGTAAATAAGTTAACAATAAAAAACAAGTAAATTCATACATTTTTTAAATAGTTATTTTCTATAAATGAGAAAACGAATGGAAATTGCTGTCTGTCTCGTCCATAATATGGTAAATAATCAGGCAGTCTATATTATTTTATAAATATAGAGAAGGGAGATTTATAATAATGAAAGTAGGGTTTATAGGAATCGGAAATATGGGGAAGCCTATGGCAGAAAATCTGCTGAAGGCGGGATATGAGGTAAACGTATACGATCTGGTAAAAGAACCGGTGGAAGAAATGGCGGCAAAGGGAGCCGTTGCCTGTGAAACAAACACAGAGCTTGCTTCCAAATCTGATGTGATATTTACCTCCCTGCCGAACGGCAAAATTGTGGAGAGTGTCATGACCGGTGAAAACGGTGTTATCGCTGCCTGCAAAGAGGGGGCTGTAATTATTGATATGAGTTCCGTGGCGCCGTCCACCACCGAGCAGATGGCAAAGATTGCGGCTGGCCACGGCGTTAGCTATGTGGACGCCCCGGTCAGCGGGGGAACCGCGGGAGCAAAAGCCGGCACTTTAACTATCATGGTGGGAGCCGATGAGGAAACATACGCCAAAATCAAACCGGTGCTTGAAGTTATCGGAAAGAACATTTATCTCATGGGTAAAACCGGCCTTGGCGACGCCATGAAGATTGTCAACAATATGCTTTTTGGCTGCAACATGGCGGCTCTGGCGGAAGCATTGGTTCTTGGCGTGAAATGCGGGTTGAAGCCAGAAACTATGAAAGAAATCATCTCTGTAAGCTCCGGAGGAAGCTATGCCTTAAACGCAAAAATGGAGAAATTTATAATGAATGACCAATTCAACGGCGGATTTGCCATGGCGCTTCAGCATAAAGACTTGGGATTGGCTCTGGAAGCTGGAAAAGATGTGGGAGTTCCGACGCCGGTGGCAGGACTTGCTACACAGATGTTCCAGTGTGGTATGGCGGAAGGGCTTTCCAGAGAAGATATGTCCGCGGTCATCAAAGTGTACGAAAACATGACCGGCGTAAAGGTCAGAAAAACAGAAGAATAGCACCTGTGATCGGCATTGCAGGGGCAAAGGGAGATACATAAATGGGGGTTCCGAGGAACCCCCCGGAATATTTATAAGAAAGATGCAGATATGGAGCTGAAAAGAAATTTACAAAAAGGCCGTCCCATGGTCGGCACGCAGATTACCATGATTAGTAATCCTCAACTGGTCTTCATCCTGAAAAACCTGGGGTTTGACTTTTTATTTATTGACTGTGAACACGGCGGATTCTCCACCATAGAGGTCCGCAATCTGGTGGCCATGTGCCGGGCGCTGTCCATGGGGGTATTGGTTCGCCCTCCGCAGGTGGACAGACAGAACGTGCAAATTTATGCGGATCTTGGTATTGACGGACTGATTATTCCCATGACAGAGTCCGCCGAAATGATGGAGGAGGTGGTACGCCACGCAAGATTCGCTCCTTACGGAGTCAGAGGAATTGCGCCGGGACCGGTTACAGATTTTAAAACAGCAGAGGATATGGGGAAACTGCTGGAAAAGATCAATGAAGAATTTATGATCGTGGCGCAGATAGAAACCAGAATCGGTGTGGAGAACTGCGAAGAAATCCTGTCCGTACCCGGTGTAGACGCTGTATTTTTTGGATTAAATGATATGTCGGTAAGTTATGGAAAACCGGGAAAAATAGATGATCCGATGTTTAAAAAAATTCTGGAAAAAGTCATTGCCTGCGCAAAAAGACATGGGAAAATTTGTGGGCACCATTTCTCCGGCCGCAGAGACTTGGAGTGGGGGCTTTCGCAGGGAATTCGTCTTATTTCCTGGCGTTCTGATGTGGCGGCGATGCGAGCCGCCTATAAAACAGACATGGAATATATCCGCACATTTACAAATCGTTTCTAACAACAAAAAATAGCACAATTTTTCCTGAGAAAAAGATAAAATTGTTATAAAAATAGAAAAATTTACTCTTATTTTTTAGCTATAAAAATACAAAAATAAAAATCATGTCAAACATGAACAAAAGATAGATAGAAAAATTAGCGGTTTTTTGTTATGATATTCTATAAAGAAAACGTAGTATTCAGGTATGATTTTCTAAATCATGCTAAAAAACATAAATAACTTCTCGGAATCTCAATGAATGAGATTCCAACCGAAACTTGATAACTGAATATCGTGCAGGAAAAGAAATATACAAGAAATGGACATAAACATTGGACATAGCGGGTACTATGCCTTGAAAAATCTTATGGAGTCGTTTAAGATATCATTATTAGGCGGACAATCCTAATAATGATTCTTGAAATGCCTCAACTGATGGCATTTCCCAGGCATCAAGATGTTGGAGCATCATGATGCCGTAGAGGCGGCAGTACCACATCTTCGTAGAGCGGTGCCTGCCGTCTTCTAATTTATAGTCCTCTTTCTCACGCTTGTTAGAGCGTTCCACGGAAGTCCTTCCGTCATATTCCTTTTCCCATGCTTTGCTGTCCC
>CAYULX010000097.1:0-4685 GCA_964445535.1 uncultured Eubacterium sp. | reverse complement strand
TTGGAATGGCCATTTCTGGAATTATCTGTTTCCTTGTTCCGATAATCATACTTGGAATAACCCAGTTCCTCATCCATTTCCTGATCCAGGGCGCCTTCCAGAAGGATGGACATCATATCCCGCATAATGGAATTGACATCCGTTCCATCTTTGACCTTTACATTGTTCTCTTTCAGATAGTTGCCCATTATTTCCCGAAGGGCTGCTTTTTGTGGGGTATCCTTTTTTCTTGCCATAAAATAAACCTCCAAACTGGTAAGTCTATCTTACATCAGTTTGAAGGTTTACACAAACTTAGGGATACTCCCGAAGACTGGCCACAAAACGGCGGATCAATTTAGACTTTCCGCATCCTGCATCCATAACCGGGCGTCAGCTAAGCTTGAAAACAGGGTTTGTGCCCTACGGAACATATTTCTGCTGACTGCTGCTGGCTCATTCTTTGTCTTTATACTGACCGCTTGGTGTCTTCCCGCTTCCTGTAACAGCTCTGTTTGCGCAGAGGACGTTGCCTGCCACATTCGGCTTCCTGTCATCCGCCCCTTCCTTCCGACCAATGCTGTGCGCAGCCACTGAAACAATCTTCCGCGCTTTGTCATAGCCTGTTCCACGGAGTTTTGCCCCCGCCATATTTTATGGATGCCAGCTGCTCCCAGTTTGATAATGTCTTCCGGAAGGTCTGCCTGTTCCAGCAGGAGCAGGCAGCCAACACCGCCAACGTCTTATCATCTACAAGGGCGATTTGTCATTTTGGGTGAGGGTACGTCCAACCTTCGCTTGCCTCCAGGTAACTCCTGCGAATCATGTGTATTTATCCGCTACACTTTGTATTATACAAGAAGCTCCACATAATAATTATCACTGATATCACAGGAAAGCGTCACATAGGAACGATCCAATATCTTCACCGTCTTAATCTCATATTGGGTCACTCTGCCGAAAAATCCATCGTGTTCCTGATTCAGCACATTCAAATCATTCTGTGAAAGTTTCTCCGTTACAAAAGCAACTTCTTCCTGTCCCTCCGCCAGGGCATTTCTCATCTCCCGGTACAATTCTTCCGCAGTACTGATGGCCGTCTCTTCCAACGCCATAATTTCCTGCACCAAACTGCATCCGGAAAGAGTCAGCACCGCTGACAGACCAAACGCGGCCAGAAATTTTTCATAAACATCCTTCTTTAATCCTCTACATATTCTCTCAGAAGACGGTCGGCCTTCTCCACATCCGACGGCCGCAGAATCATCTCATCGCCTTTTCCGGTGGCAAAGGCATACATATATTCCAGATTAATGCCTTCTCCGGCAAAAGCCACCAGCATATTGGAGAGCGCACCCGCCCGGGAAGGAATCCGAATCCTGAGCACATCTGTCAGCTCCACCTGATATTTGTGTCTGCGAAGAATCTCCGCTACCTGCTCCGGATTCGGCAGAATCAGCCGGGTCACGGTATCTGCCATGCTTAAAGCTTCCACATTGATATTCTCCTTCCCAAGAATATCCATCACTTCTTTTAGTTTGCCTTCTCGGTTCTCTACACGAACGGTAACCTGCTTTACAATCATGTCTCTCCCTCCCTGTACATATTTTATTATCATTTTACCAATTTTCCCGGGGAAACGCAACCATCAGCCGCAGAGAAGCTTCTACATAGTAAATAAAAAATCTTGCTGATATAGACTTCCTGCTGAAACTAAAACAGGAGATGCGGGACAAACCACACATCTCCTGTTTTGGTTATATTTATTTTTCCTAACTGAAAGCACAGATGCTACGCACTTCGCATTCCCTCATCTGTCCAGCCGCTGTCCGGGGCTTTCTTCATTACATCATTCCCATTCCGCCTGCCGGAGCGCCTACTGCCGGAGCATCTTCCTTGATATCAGCCACAACGGATTCTGTGGTCAGTAAGGTAGAAGCTACGCTTGTGGCGTTCTGAAGGGCGCTTCTTGTAACTTTGGTCGGGTCGATGATACCGGATTTAATCATGTTAACGTAGTTTTCAGTCAGTGCATCAAAGCCTGTGCCAACTTCACTCTCGTATACTTTGTTGATGATAACGGAGCCTTCCAGCCCTGCGTTGGCGACGATGTGATACAGAGGAGCTTCCAGAGCTTTGAGAACAATCTCAGCGCCGGTCTTCTCGTCGCCTGTCAGATCTTTTGTCATCTCTTTTACAGTTTTAGCTGCGTGGATGTAAGCAGATCCGCCGCCGGCGATGATACCTTCCTCAACGGCTGCTTTTGTGGCTGCCAGGGCATCTTCCAGACGAAGTTTTGCTTCTTTCATTTCTGTCTCAGTAGCGGCGCCTACACGGATAACAGCTACGCCGCCGGATAATTTAGCCAGTCTCTCCTGTAATTTCTCTTTGTCGAAATCAGAAGTTGTGGTTTCAATCTGGCTCTTAATCTGACCGATTCTTGCCTGAATGGCATCTTTATCACCCAAACCGTCAACGATAACGGTATTCTCTTTTTCAACTTTCACGGATTTCGCACGTCCGAGCATATCTATAGTAGCGTCTTTTAATTCAAGGCCGACTTCCTCAGAAATAACAGTACCACCGGTGAGGATTGCAATATCCTCAAGCATTGCTTTTCTTCTGTCGCCGTAGCCCGGAGCTTTCACACCCACAACAGAGAAGGTTCCTCTTAATTTATTGACGATCAATGTGGTCAGAGCTTCGCCTTCGATATCTTCAGCGATGATTAAGAGTTTTGCTCCGCTCTGTACAATCTGCTCTAATAATGGGAGAATTTCCTGAATGTTGCTGATCTTCTTGTCTGTGATCAGGATATATGGATCATCCAGTTCAGCAACCATTTTTTCCATATCTGTTGCCATGTATGCGGAAATGTATCCACGGTCAAACTGCATACCTTCTACCAGGTCAAGCTCTGTGAGCATGGTCTTGGACTCTTCAATGGTGATAACGCCGTCTTTGGAAACTTTTTCCATGGCGTCTGCAACCAATTGTCCAACCTGCTCGTCACCAGCGGAGATAGAAGCAACTTTTGCAATCTGCTCTTTGCCGCCAACCTGCTGGCTCATTTTACTGATAGCCTCAACAGCAGCGTCTGTCGCTTTCTTCATACCTTTTCTAAGGATAATCGGGTTGGCGCCTGCTGCTAGATTCTTCATGCCGGCATTGATCATAGCCTGTGCAAGGACAGTAGCAGTTGTGGTACCGTCACCAGCTACATCGTTGGTCTTTGTGGCAACTTCTTTTACAATCTGTGCTCCCATGTTCTCGAAAGCATCTTCCAGTTCAATATCTTTTGCGATGGTCACACCGTCGTTGGTAATTAACGGAACGCCAAAACTTTTATCCAATACAACATTACGTCCTTTCGGTCCCAATGTAACTCTTACTGTATCTGCTAACTGGTTCACACCTGATTCCAAAGCTTTTCTGGCGTCAACGCCATATTTAATCTGTTTTGCCATAATTAATCATTCCTCCTGTTTCATGCGATTCTTTTAATATTCAACAACTGCCAGAATATCACTCTGTTTAACGATGATATATTCCTCTTCACCCATCTTTACGTTAGTTCCAGAATATTTAGAATAGATAACTTTCTGTCCGACGGATACTTCCATCTTCACATCATCTGTTCCAGGGCCAACAGCGACAACCTCTGCCTCCTGCGGCTTCTCCTGTGCGGAGCTGGTAAGAATAATACCGGTTTTTGTCTTTGTCTCAGCTTCAAGCTGTTTTAAAATTACTCTGTCCGCTAATGGTACTAACTTCATAATAATGCCTCCTATACAAAATTCTTCTATTGTTATCTTTTTGGTTGTTAGCACTCAATTTTGATGAGTGCTAATCGCTAATACATATAATAGATTTTTTCCATTATAATTGCAAACGGTGAAATACTCTATTTTTCTATATATTTTTAAATATTTTTTAATATCTCTTTTTTTCTCTTGTTTTCTTATTATATCTTTATTTTTCTGTTTTGTCAGATATTTTGGCAAAGACAAAGGAAGAACTGATCGAACAATCCTTCCTTTGTCATCTCTATTTTTTACATTGACAGTCAATCGTAATCACATCAAATTGACAACTTCATACACGATCTCATTGATGTCTTCTGTCTCCAGATCTATGCTGTCAAGGTCATATGACCAATGGTAGGGCACCGGAACCTGATTGATCTCATCAAAATACCGATAGATCCGTTCCTCTAATTCAGCTTTGCTATTGACTCGCAGCTCCCGTAACATCTGTTTCGTGAGCTTGCTGAAAAAACCTTCTATCATATTCAGCCAAGAACCATGTGTCGGTGTAAACACAAATTCAAACCGGCCGATATGTTCATTCAGATACTTCTGTGTTTCCTTCGATGTATGAGCTGAGTGATTGTCAAGGATGAGACGTATTTTACTTGCAGGACACATCTGAAATTTCCTCTTTCCTTATAAAAATATTATAACGCTTTCGAAATAAAAAGTTAATTAAAATGGATTATACTAGATCATAAGAAAAAAGCTAGAATTTATACTAAACCTATGGTATGATGTTACCGGAACAGACAATATGTTGGGTAACTCACATGAATATGATATTGTGGAAGGGCCAATGGCTAATGATATTAGTTTCAATTATGTTCAAAACTTTGTGAATGGTAAAATCAGTCGGGAAGCATTTTGGACCTTGGCCAAATTAAAAAACCGACA
>CAYULX010000096.1:0-4945 GCA_964445535.1 uncultured Eubacterium sp. | reverse complement strand
ATGGTAAAATCAGTCGGGAAGCATTTTGGACCTTGGCCAAATTAAAAAACCGACACATCAAATTAGTTTTCATACAGCGCGTGCTTTGGCGATGCTATCATTTGTGAAAGGCAGTGAAGTTCAGAATGAAAAATAACAGCGCACTGTTTTATACTTGTAGTTTAATCGAATTTATTGGCCGCCAGCAAAAACTAAAACGTTCTGAATTAGTTCAACTTCTGGGGAAAAAACTATTACACGCATTTATAATTATGCGGATGTCTTTCATTGCGAACCAATTGAGTAAACAGCCGACGATTTTATTACGAAATTTAAACCTTCCAAAAGATAATGCGATTTCCAACTATAATTCGGACTTCTATTATCAATCACGGGAAGGTACTGCATTTTATCGGAGAGAATCCTGTCGTCACACAGAAAGAGCTTTCTGAGAAAATGGGAAAATCAATCCGGACCATTCAAAGGATAATAAACAGATTAAAAAAGAAAAATATTTTGCAGCGTGTCAATGGAAAAAGACGTGGGAAATGGAACATAACGAGGGAGATTTAAATAATGACAACCGTAATCGTTGGATTATTCATCGCAATTATTTTGATTGTAATTATATTTTTATATTGCATAAAGCCAAACACTTCAAGGCGGAAAGAGTTGGCTGTTTTTGAGAAACAGTATATCGCTCACAGAGGACTCTTTGACAATCAAAGAGGTATACCGGAGAATTCCATACCGGCGGTTAAGCGGGCTGTGGAGCAGGGATATGGTATTGAGCTGGATGTCCAGTTGACAGCGGACCGCAAACTGGTCGTGTTCCATGATGAGTCATTGCAACGGATGTGTGGTGTTGACCGCATTTTGTATCAATGTACATTTGATGAGTTACAGAAATATACCTTGGGCGCATCCAAAGAAAAGATTCCATTGTTTAAAAATGTATTAAAGGTTGTCGGAGGAAAAGTTCCGATGATTGTCGAAGTAAAGCCTGATGGTGACTGGAAGGAGACGACCAAAGCCATGGCTGAAATGATGGACGGATATTCCGGCAGTTATTGCATGGAATCTTTTCATCCTTTATCTGTGAGATGGTTCAGAAAGAACCGCCCGGATGTCATACGCGGTCAGTTAAGCAGTAATTTTTTCAAAGATAAAGCAAAAAGAAAATGCTATGAAAAGTTTGCACTGACCAATCTGTTGACCAATTTTATGGCAAAACCGGACTTTATTGCTTTTAATCATCTGTGGAGCGACAGTCTGGCTTACAGGTTGTGCAGAACACTTTATGATGTGGAAAATGTGGCCTGGACTATCAAAAATCAGGAAGAGCTGGAAAAGGCGAAAGAAATCTTTCAGATTATAATCTTTGACAGTTTTATACCGGATGATAAAAATTAAATTTTATAAAAAGAGATGCCTGGTAATGAAAAAAATAAAGAGAAACAGAAAAGAGGCGTCAGTATGTCCCTTTACGCGCTGGGCGACCTGCATTTAAACTTCCAGTCCGATAAATCCATGGATAAGTTCGGGTGGATCTGGAAGAATCATGAAAGAAAAATAGAAAAGTATGTCAATAAAATTGTAAAGCCGGAAGATACCCTTGTGCTCACCGGCGACCATTCCTGGGGCAGAAAGCTGGCGGAATGCGAGGAGGATTTGGCATTCATCGAGCGGCTGCCGGGAAGAAAGATTCTTCTCCGGGGCAACCATGACATGTTTTGGGATGCAAAAAAGACCCACCGTTTGAATGAGATGTTTCAGGGAAAACTGTTTTTCCTCCAGAATAATTTTGTCTCCTATGAAGATTACGCGCTGGTAGGCACCAAAGGTTATGCCTTTGAGGGGCCGTTTTATCTGAATCGCCGGGGACAGATTGTGAGCTGGGACGAAGAGAAAGAAGCCCATGCCCGGAAACTGGTCGCCCGGGAAATGGAACGTCTGCGGGAATCGTTCCGGCAGGCGCAAGAAGAGGGATACCGAAAGTTTATCATGTTTCTTCATTATCCGCCGACCAATATCCTGGAAAAGACGTCCCCGTTTACGGAGATTGCGGAAGAATACGGCGTGAAAACAGTGGTGTATTCGCACTGCCACGGCGAGAGCCGCTTCGGGGACAGTATCCGGGGAGAGTACCGCGGTGTCAACTATATGCTTGTATCAGGAGATTATCTGAATTTCCGGCCGGCGTTAGTGTTGCCATGAACAAATGGGTACTTCTATGAGGGAAAAAGTAGCAAAAAAGTAACCATGATAAAAATGGGAGAAAAATGTTTCTGTATTTTTCATCATGGTTACTTATCATAGTGGTATCGACAGGATAAGACATATATGTTTTACTCATCTATTTTGTATACCAGACAATCTCTTTCATTGATACGTCTATTTCTCCGTCCTCATCCAGATTGTGCATGAAAAATCAAGTAAAAATATATAAAGTAGAAGAGCTTTCCAGAGTGGATGGAGGAATCGGAGCGCTGAACTTACAGCACAGAACCTTTGCCATCGTCGAGTCCATGGTAGAAAAAGAATAGCATTTTATTTTGTAATATTTTTTACCCAATGGTATTTGCGATAGTACCAGATCTCCACCGGCATTTTTGTGAACTCGTCCAGATTCAGGAGGAAATATACCACCGGGACCGGCAGGTGCAGGACGAAGGCGGCGATGCATCCGATGGGAACAATGATCACCCACATGTTGATGGTGTCGCAGAGCAGCCCGAATCGGGTGTCGCCGCCGGCGCTGAAGACACCGCCGATGACGGTGGCGCTGAACGATTTTCCGATCATATAGTAGGAGCAGACAAAGAGCATGAACCGCAGGTAATCCTGTGCCTGTGGACTCAGAGTTCCGGCAAATCCCTGGATGAGCGGAATGCAGGCGAAAAGAACCAGGCAGGAAGCTGCTCCTGCGATAAGGGAGATGATACACAACTTATTTCCCGTCTTTTTCGCCTGGGCCAGATTCCCCTGTCCCAGCTCATTACCGATGATGATGCCAGAGCCGGTGCCGATGCCAAGACAGAGACAGGCGGCTAGATTCTTTGCAATCTGGGCGATAGAGTTGGCGGCCACCGCATCGGTTCCCAGATGTCCCATGATGACGGAGGTCATGGTAAAACCGCATCCCCAGATTACCTGGTTGGCCAGGGATGGCCAGGTATAATGTATGTAATCTTTCTGCAGCCAGGAGACGGGACGGAGGATATGTTTTATGCGAATCCGCACGTCTGACTGCCTTGCATTTTCAAAAAGAATCAGTGACAGCTCCACGCCCCGGGAGATGGTTGTGGCGATGGCAGCGCCTGCGATACCCAGTTTGGGAAATTCCAGCAGTCCGAAAATCAGTATCGCATTTATGATGATGTTAAGAATCACCGCCGATGAACTGTAAAGGGTACTGAGCAGTGCCCTGTTGGTATTTTTCATGATGCAGAGATACATCTGTGAGATTCCCATAAAGAAATAGGAAAAAGACACAATTCTCAAATAGGTCGCCCCGAGTCCAATCAGTTCCTCATCATTGGTAAAAATTCTCATGAGAAGATCCGGCGTGCACAGAGCAGCCAGGGTAAAAAGGATGGATACCAACATGGAGAATCGCAGAACGATGCCGAGAATCTCTTCCAGACGATGCTTTTCACCCTTTCCCCAGTACTGGGCGGCGAGAACCGATTCTCCGATGGAAAAGGCGCCTAAGAACAGACTTAATACGAATTGTACCTGCCCGGCCAGAGACACCGCCGATAATGAGCTCTGGTTTAAGAATCCCAGCATAAGAGCGTCGGAAGCGCTGACCAGCGACGCCATGAGATTTTGCAGCGCCATGGGAAGTACCAGTACCAACAGTTTTTTCAGCAGAGTTTTATTTTCGGTATTCATAGCGTAAGCTCCTTCAATTTTTTTCCGTTGGTATTTTATACTATTTTATCAGAGACTACAAGAACAGAATTTATTTTTTTGAAGAAAAAATAAAACAGATAACAAAAAGGAAAAACAGATAACAAGTGAACTCTTTTTTGAGAACGGACGGATTTCAATCAAAAATACTAAGGATAGTGTGTGGACATGAAATAACAAACTTTCAGTGATATTGAACAGATTTTTTCCTTCAGATGACAGACCAATGCTGCCCGTGAGCAACACCAGCGTGGCCTTTGCCTGAGGATTTTTGTAGTAGCGATAAGTAAAGGTTTTACCGCCGCTGGCCGTGAAAGCGGCGGTGGGATAGGACCGGCGAAATTCTGCAAATGTCAAGAAAAACCTCCTCCATTCTATTTTCGTCCCACCAGCATTCGGGACTTGCCCAGCATCATCATGGCCGCGCGACGGCGGGAGCCGAAAGCCTCCCGGGCTGTATCGATGAGCTGTACATCTTCATAGCCCATGTCCCGCAGCTCCTGGGCGAAAGCTTCCATGTCCCCATACGCCCGGGGCTCCATGTTGTCGTTAATGGCAAACACGCCGCCCTTTTTCAACACCCGCAGGGTCTCCAGCAACAGTGTCTGTTTATCCGAACCCATGATGTTATGATAGACATAGTTGCTCACCACGGCGTCGAAGTACTCATCCGGAAAATCCAGTTTGTTAGCGTCTCCACGCTGAAACACGCACCGGGAACCAACGCCTTCACTATCGGCGTTTTTCTCGCACATAGTCTGGTTGTAGCCGAAGTCTACGCCCCAATAGTCAACGCCCACCACCTGGGCCGACGGCCAGGTGAGAGCCGCCCGGATGGACAAGGGACCGGAGCCGCAGCCTACGTCCAGAAACTTCCCCTGCCCATCAAAATCCAGATGGGAAAGGACGACCAGGTGAGTCCGATTCATCATGCCGCCGCCTCCAAAGGCATACTGTCGCCTTATCCAGGCGCACCACAGAAACAGCGCCAGCAGTATCACTGCGGCAATCACAAACACCGCACTAAGCGCCGTCATATGGAACACCGAGA
>CAYULX010000095.1:0-4988 GCA_964445535.1 uncultured Eubacterium sp. | reverse complement strand
CAACGAAGACGAGATCGTTTCCTCCGATATCGTAGGAATGAGATACGGTTCCTTATTCGATGCTACGCAGACAATGGTAGCTAAGATTGCTGATGACTTATACGAAGTACAGGTTGTTTCATGGTATGACAATGAGAACAGCTACACATCTCAGATGGTTCGTACAATCAAATACTTCGCTGAATTAGCATAATTTCAAGACGATCATAATTGATTATATAAGATCCAGACATGGGTCCGGTCTGTTGGACCGGACCTTGTTTTGTTTTTTTATATTGTTTAACGAGAGGAGATTACCCTATGCTGAATAAAAAATCAGTTGATGATATTAATGTAAAAGGCTTAAGAGTTCTGGTTCGTTGTGATTTTAACGTACCGTTACAGGATGGAAAGATTACGGACGAGAACCGTCTGGTTGCTGCTCTGCCGACCATCAAGAAGTTAATTGCTGACGGCGGAAAAGTGATTCTTTGCTCTCACTTGGGTAAACCTAAGGGTGAACCGAAACCGGAATTGTCTCTGGCGCCGGTTGCCGTACGTTTATCCGAGCTTCTGGGACAGGAAGTTAAATTCGCCGCTGACCCTGAAGTTGTGGGACCAAACGCAAAGGCAGCAGTGGAAGCCATGAAAGACGGCGACGTCGTATTACTGGAGAATACCCGTTATCGCGCAGAAGAGACAAAGAATGAAGACAACTTTTCTCAGGAACTCGCTTCTCTCTGTGATGTTTTCGTAAACGACGCTTTCGGAACTGCTCACAGAGCTCATTGCTCCAACGTTGGTGTTACCAAATATGTTGAGACTGCTGTTGTTGGATATTTAATGCAGAAAGAGATTGATTTCCTCGGAAATGCAGTCAACAATCCGGAGAGACCGTTTGTTGCCATCTTAGGCGGAGCAAAAGTTTCCTCCAAGATTTCCGTTATCAACAACCTGCTTGACAAGGTTGATACATTGATCATCGGCGGCGGCATGGCTTATACTTTCGCGAAGGCACAGGGCAAAGAAGTAGGTAAATCCTTACTGGAAGCGGATTATCTTGATTACGCTAATGAGATGATCAAAAAAGCTGCCGACAAAGGCGTGAACTTATTACTGCCGGTTGACACCGTTGTCGCTAAAGATTTCAGCAATGATGCTTCGAGCCGCGTTGTGGAAGGAAGCATGGATGCTGATGAGATGGGTATGGATATCGGACCTAAGACAAGAGAAATCTTTGCTGACGCTGTAAAAGGCGCAAAGACTGTTGTATGGAACGGACCGATGGGAGTATTTGAGATGCCGAACTTCGCAGAAGGAACCATCGCGGTTGCTAAGGTTCTGGCTGACATTGACGCCATCACAATCATCGGCGGAGGAGATTCCGCGGCTGCTGTCAACCAACTTGGCTTTGGTGATAAGATGACACACATTTCCACCGGAGGCGGCGCTTCTCTGGAATTCCTGGAGGGCAAAGAACTTCCTGGTGTCGCAGCTGCAAACGATAAATAATTGAAGTATATTCAATAAGAAAAGAGGAAATATATTATGCGTAGAAAAATTATTGCCGGTAACTGGAAAATGAACAAAACTCCCAGCGAAGCTGTTGAACTTGTGAACATGTTAAAACCGCTTTGCGCTAACGATGATGTGGACGTGGTATTCTGTGTTCCGGCTATAGATATTATTCCTGCTGTGGAAGCTGCCAAAGGTTCCAATATTGCAATCGGCGCACAGAACATGTATTATGAAGAAAGCGGTGCATACACAGGCGAGATTTCTCCTGCCATGCTGGTGGATGCCGGAGTGAAATATGTTGTTCTCGGACATTCCGAGAGAAGAGAGTACTTCGGAGAGACCAACAAGGACGTCAACAAGAAGATGCTCAAAGCTTTTGAACATGGCATTACTCCGATCATGTGCTGTGGAGAGACTCTGGAGCAGAGAGAACAGGGCGTAACCATAGATTTTGTACGCCAGCAGATAAAGGAGGGCTTCAATGGCGTGACTGCGGAGCAGGCAAAAACAGTCGTAATCGCTTACGAGCCAATCTGGGCGATCGGTACAGGGAAGACAGCCACAACCGAGCAGGCGCAAGAAGTTTGTGCAGAAGTTCGTAAATGCATCGCTGAGATTTACGATGATGCTACCGCAGCAGCAATCCGCATTCAGTACGGCGGAAGCGTAAATGCCAAGACTGCATCTGAATTATTTGCACAGGCAGATATTGACGGAGGTCTGGTAGGTGGAGCTTCCCTGAAAGCTGACTTTGGACAGATTGTAAATTATAACAAATAATAAGTTGCGCTGCGAATAAGTTGCGCTGCGGCGGAACTAAAAGTAAGGGGGCTGTTGCATAATGTACGGAGAGAGGCTTTCCGGATATTGGCGGCAGCCCTGATTTTGTGTTTGGTACAGGAGATTATACTATGAGTAAAAAACCAACAGTATTGATGATTTTAGATGGATTCGGATTAAATGATAATCCGAAGGCCAATGCGGTTTATGAGGCAAATACTCCGAACATGGATCGCATCATGGCTGAATATCCTTTTGTAAAAGGAAATGCCAGCGGTTTGGCAGTCGGTCTGCCGGACGGACAGATGGGAAACTCTGAAGTAGGACATCTGAATATGGGAGCCGGAAGAATCGTTTACCAGGAACTCACAAGAATTACAAAATCTATTGAAGACGGCGACTTCTTTGAGAATCCGGCATTCCTGGAAGCTGTGGAGAACTGCAAGAAGAATAATTCCACACTGCATCTTTACGGTCTGCTCTCTGACGGCGGCGTACACAGCCATAACACACATTTGTACGGCCTCCTGGAACTGGCAAAGAGACAGGGACTTACCGATGTGTGCGTACATTGTTTTATGGACGGAAGAGATACCGCTCCGACATCCGGAAAAGGATATGTGGAAGAGCTGGTGGCAAAGATAGATGAGATCGGCGTGGGCCAGATCGCTACCATCGAAGGCCGTTACTATGTCATGGACAGAGATACCCGCTGGGAGCGTGTTGAGAAAGCTTATGAAGCACTTGTATACGGCGAAGGAGTGAAAGCCGCCGATCCGGTACAGGCCATGGCGGATTCCTATGCCAACGATGTGACTGACGAGTTTATTCTTCCGACGGTCATCGAAAAAGACGGCAAACCGGTGGGAACTTTAAAAGAAAATGATTCCGTTATTTTCTTTAACTTCCGTCCGGACCGCGCAAGAGAGATTACCCGCACCCTCTGCGATCCTGAATTTACAGGATTCGAGAGAAGAAACGGCTATTTTCCAATGACTTATGTATGCTTCACAGAGTACGATGCCACCATTCCGAACACCATCGTCGCCTTCCATAAAGTGGAGATTACCAACACCTTCGGAGAATTTCTGGCAGCCAACGAGTTAAAACAACTTCGTCTTGCGGAGACAGAAAAATATGCCCATGTAACCTTTTTCTTTAACGGCGGCATTGAGGTTCCGAATGAGGGGGAAGACAGAATTCTTGTCAAATCTCCTTCCGTTGCCACTTACGATTTACAGCCGGAAATGAGCGCTCCGGAAGTGGGAGAAAAATTGGTGGATGCTATCTGTTCCGGAAAATATGACGTGATTATCATTAACTTTGCCAATCCGGATATGGTTGGACATACCGGTGTGGAGGCAGCGGCCATCAAAGCGGTGGAGGCCGTGGATACCTGCGTGGGAAATGCAGTGAAAGCCATCGAGGACGTGGACGGACAAATGTTCATCTGCGCTGACCACGGTAACTGCGAGCAGCTTATTGACTATGAGACAGGTGCGCCGCTCACAGCACATACTACCAATCCGGTTCCGTTTATTCTTGTCAATTATGATCCGGTTTATACTCTGCGGGAAGGTGGATGTCTGGCAGATATCGCGCCTACTCTCATTGAGATGATGGGAATGGAGCAACCCAAGGAGATGACAGGAAAGTCTCTTCTTATTAAAAAATAATTATAATAAAAAAATAATTATAATAAATGATTTTCACAGGCCCCTGATATTTATCCGGGGTTTTTCAGGGATAAAACGAAGGTTCCCTATTTTTATAAAAGGTGCTATAATGCAGAAGGATGTGGGCTGAATGTCGGCAAACGATTGCAACCAGGAGGTAGGAGAAATTGAAACTAGGAAGAAATGATAAATGTTGGTGTGGCAGTGGCAAAAAATATAAAGCGTGCCATATGTCTTTTGATAATCGGATCAAAGATTTTCAGAACCGTGGATATGAAATCCCCAATCATCAGATGATAAAAACGCCGGAGCAGATTGAAGGAATCAGGGAAGCGGGCAAAAGAAACACCATGGTGCTTGATTACATCACTCCTTTTGTGAAGGAAGGTGTGACCACGGAGGAGCTGGACAGGAGGATTGAAGAGTATACCAGAAAGATGGGCTGTATCCCGGCGTGTCTACATTACCAGGGATATCCTAAGAGCGTTTGTATTTCCGTGGATGATGTGGTGTGTCACGGGATTCCCAGTGAGGAGCAGGTGTTGAAGAACGGAGATATCGTCAACGTGGACTGTACTACCATTTATAACGGTTATTTTGGAGATGCATCTCGGATGTTCTGCATTGGAAATGTTACAGAGGAAAAGAAAAAGCTCGTGCGGGTGACCAAAGAGTGCCTGGATTTGGCGCTGGCCGCCGTTCGGCCATGGGGGACCATGGGAGATATGGGATATGTGTGCAATAAGCATGCCGAAGAAAACGGTTATACCATTGTGAGAGAGATTGGCGGCCACGGCTGCGGCGTACAGTTTCATGAAGATCCATGGGTTAATCATATAGGAATACCGGATACAGGTATTCTTTTTGTGCCAGGTATGACCTTTACCATTGAACCGATGGTCAACATGGGTGAGCCGGACGTTTATCAGGATGCAGACGATGGATGGACGATTTACACTCAGGACGGGAAGCCTTCTGCTCAGTGGGAGTACACGATTTTGGTAACGGAGAACGGAACGGAGATTCTCTCTTATT
>CAYULX010000094.1:0-5054 GCA_964445535.1 uncultured Eubacterium sp. | reverse complement strand
TGGAAGAAGGGGAGTATCTGTTCCGCCTGCTGGAATCAGAAATTAGAAACGCCAAAATCCCGCTGCCGGAATTGTTTGCAGAAATCAGCCGGAGGACCGTCTCTTGCTGGAAAGATTTTTTCGCGGATTTATCGGAGGAAATGAAAGAAGGCGGCGATTTTACCTTTTCCGATGAATTTGAACGGCTGCTGACCTTCCACATGACGGAAAATCTCACCGAAGAAGAACAATACCTTTTTATCCGGGCGGGACGCAATCTGCTCTCCGACGACCTAGCGTTTCACAAAAATACGTCGGAGCAGCTTTCCCGGGAAATAAAGGAGCATGTTTTCGGTATGAAAAAACGGCTGGACAGCCAGAAGAAGGTATATCAGGCCTTGTGCCTGTCCATGAGCGCACTGATCGTTATTTTTCTCATATAGGAGTGACCTATGACCATTCAGCTTATTTTTAAAATTGCAGCCGTGGGAATTCTTGTGACCATCTTAAACCAGGTGCTTAAACATGCCGGCCGGGAGGAACAGGCTTTCCTCATCAGTTTATCAGGACTATTTATTGTGCTGTCATGGATCATTCCGTGCATCAACGACCTGTTTAATCAGATATACAGTCTCTTTCAATTGTAAATGTACAGGAATGTAAATGTGCGGGCAGTCCGCCTGTTGCGGCAGAAAGAAAGATACGGGGGTATCCATATGGTCATTTTAAAAATCGCGCTCATAGGCATCGGAGGCGCCATCCTCACGGTGGTGGTCCGGCAGTTTGCCATCGGCGACAGCGGTTTCCTTATTTCATACTTTATTACCTTTACGATTATTTTTTCCAATTTTACGATCATGGCGAATCTCTTCGCCCATACGGTGGAAACGTTGTCGAAGCTGCTCAAGATGCTCATACCGGTGTACACCCTGGCGGTCACCCTGAGCGGCAACCTGACCGTGGGCGTGGTATTTTATGAATATTTTATGATTGTGCTGCTGGTGGTCAACTGGCTTTGCCTGACGGTGGTTCTTCCCATGATTCAATACTATCTGCTGCTGGAACTACTCAACAACTTTTCCGCCCGGCCCAATATTTCCAGGTTGTGCGAAAGCCTGTACCTGCTTTTGTCCAAAAGCATGAAGTTTCTGTTTGTCCTGTTTTTCGGCTTCCATCTGCTGGAAACCATGGTGGTTCCTTCCTTCGACGCCACAAAAAACGCGGTGTTTAACCGGATTGTGGGGATGATCCCCGGCGCGGGCTCGATGGTGCAGTCCGTGGCGGGAACGGTGGTGGGCTCCTCTCTGCTGATAAAAAATACCATGGGAGCCGCGGCCATTCTCTTTATCCTGCTGTTCCTTGCCATCCCCATCATCAAACTGCTGCTGTACTGCCTCTTTTATCTGCTTTTGTCCATCCTGCTGGAACCTGTGGCGGACGAGCGTTTCATCCGGTGCATCAGCGCAGCGCAAAAAAGCGGCGTCCTGTTGGTGTACACCCTGGGCATCACGGCGGCATTATTCATCCTGACCATCGCAGTCACGTCACTGGCTACCAATAAAATATGAGAAACAAAGGAAGGAGGTGCGTCCCGTGGAATATCTGAAAGACTGGCTGAAAACTATTCTCTACATGAATGTCCTTCTGCTGGTCTGCGACACTTTCATCCGGAATACAAAATATGAAAGTTATCTTCGCTTTTTCTCCGGATTTCTCATGATGCTCTGTCTGATAAAACCGCTCATCGACTTTGCGGGAGCGGGGCAATACATGGACGCCTCCTACATTCTCAACCAGCTAAAAAATGAATGGCAGATCATAGAGCAGTCGGAAGATTTAAGAAAAATGAAAAAAGACATCCAGGAGGAATATGAACAGACGATACAGAAGCAGGTGACAGAGCTCGCCGCTTCTTTTTTCATTGAAGTGACAAACGTCCGCGTCCGTTTTGAGACAGGCGGCGACGCCATAAAGAGCCTGGAAGTGGAAGGAAAGGAGAGTCAGGAAGAGGGGGAGACTCCGCAGATCCACGAATTTCGGGAGGCGCTGATGGAAGTCTATAATCTGGAATCCCGGAATATAGATATAACAGTCGATGACTGAAGGAAGGAGAAATATTTTCACAGGTCGGTCAGGGAAAAGGAGGACAGAAGCCGGTATGGAAAAAAAGAAGGAACGAAAAAAATAACGCTGAAAGATTTTGGTGTGGAAAAGATTCTCCTGATCGCCATTGCCGGGGTCATTCTCCTTGTGACAAATGTTTCGGAGTGGCGGGCCAGAGCTGCGCCGGAGGAAAATCAAGAGACACAAAATACAGTGGCAGTCAGTGAAAATGAAGCATATATTGAGAGTCTGGAAAATAAATTAGTACATATCCTGGAAAATGTAGACGGGGTGGGACAGGTGGAGGTGATGATTACCTTAGAAGCTTCCAGAGAATCAGTTTTAAATAAAGATGATACGGAGGAACTGGAAACGGAGACGGAGACCTCCGACGGGACAAAAAACGAGCGGCAGAGCAGCAGAAGAGAAAATGAGACGGTCCTCTCCGATGAAACCGGAGAATCGGCGCCATACGTCATCAAGGAGCTTGAACCGGAGATTGCCGGCGTCGTCATCGCCTGCCAGGGAGCAGACAATAATACGGTGGCGGCGGCGGTAACCGAAGCCGCGCAGGTTCTTTTCGGAATATCAGTCAATCGCATCAAAGTTTTAAAAATGGAGGTTCATCAATGAAAAAATATTCAAAAGCAATCAAATTGCAATCACTTCCCTGGCGATTATGATTGCCGTGGCAGGTTATCTGAACTTTACCAAATCCGAAGCGCCGTCCGCCGTCAGCTATGAGAACGCGGAAGAATCCCTGGATACCATCGACACCATGGATATCTCCGACGGCGATTCCCTCATCAGCGAAAAAGTGGACGATGAGATTCCCGTCGGGGAGACCGAGACCATCGGCGACGCCGTACTCACCCAGGCGCAGGTGGGGGAATATGTGGCGGGAGCGAAGATGGAACGGGAGCAGACCCACTCCAAAACCAGGGACTCCCTGAACGAAATCATTGAAAACGAATCTTTGAGCGACGGCGAGAAAGAAGACGCCGTGGCAAAACTTACAAAATTGGCAGAGGTCATCGAAAAGGAGGCGGCCACCGAGCAGCTTCTCGACACGAAGGGTTATGGAGATTCTGTGGTCTCCATCGGCGACGACAGCGTCGATGTGGTTTTAAACTACGACGAGCTCAGTCAGGCAGACCGGGCGCAGATCGAAGACATCGTCACCAGAAAGACCGGATGCACCGTCAGCCAGATTGTCATCAGCCGGATGAACGTATCCGGAAGCTGACAGAACAGCAGCAGTCTTGACAATGAACAGGAAATCCATATAGTTAATAAACGGGGCTTTTGTTTCGTAGAAGAGATATCTATGGACGCAAAGTCCCGTTTTTGGCTGTATCATAAATTATAGTTTATATATTAAATAAAAATAATAAAACAATTATAAAAATAAAATTTTTATTAAAAACAATTTTTTTTGTCACAAAACCCCTTCTCCATACGTTTATATATAGAGGGGTAAATATATCAGGGAGCTCTTATGATAAATTATTTACAACTACTAAATACACAACAGGAAAAAGACGCCTTCACTGCTCTGTACGACATGTATTGGCGGCCGCTTTACAATGCTGCTTTTGAGATGATAAAAAGCAGCGCTGTTGCAGAAGACATTGTACATGAAACATTTTTAATATTGATAGACAATATGGACAAGGTCAGCAGACAGGAACCGCTGAAAACCTGGAATTATCTTGTCACCATACTGCGCCGTCTCTGCATAGACATGCTCCGGAAGCAAAAGAAGACAATTCTTCACGATATGGAGTCGGAAGATGGCTGGATTGCTTCTGATGACGACATCGAATCGGACTTCATCGGAAAAGAAATGGCAGAGCTAGTCCGGGATCTTATCAACCAGATGGACTACCCGTACAAGCAGGTCATCCTTCTGCAATATTACAATAAGATGAAGGGCAGAGACATTGCGAAGACATTGAATCTGAAGCCGGAAAATGTCCGGCAGATCGCAAAGCGGGCCAGGGCATGGCTCAGGAAACAATTAAAAGAAAGGGGGTATATCGAAATATGAAAAAGAAAAAAATGACGGACGCCATTCTGGAAGAAGCCGCCTGCATGGTGGTCGAAGAAGACTTTCGGGAACAAAAAGAAAAAGCAATGCAATCCCCTCACATTCCCAGTCCGGAATTTCAGACGAAAATGAACCGGCTTTTTGCACCGGCTGATGGATTTGCCGTACATAATCAGTCAGACGCCGCCGCCAGAGACGAGCCCTTTCTCAAACAACTGGATAATAAGCGAAAAAAACACCTTTCCCCCCGGGCGTACCGCAGATATATCGCGGCCGTCGCTCTGCTCATGCTGGGAGTCTCCGGCGCAGCACTGGCCAGCGACGATATCCGGGAAGGGCTGCTCCGGCTTCGCCTTCAATTTTTCTCCGACAATGTGACCATCGAAGCAACCCTGGAAAATACCACAGAACAAGGAGGTGATAACGCCGCCAGTCAAGAATTTCATGCCTATAAATGGAAGGAGGTGCCGGAAGGGTATCGGGTGGTGTATGAGGAGGAGAATGAGGAATTTGGATATTATATTATTGATTATGAAAAACCAGATGGTAGTTTTATTAACTATATGCAAAATGATGCAACGTTATATACAACATCCATTACTTATGATGAGGAAGAAGGATATAATCGTGAGATTTTACTAAATAATGGAATAAAGGCTTACTCTATCTCCGATGGCAGGAGAAACACAGTTTTTTATGAAAAAGACGGTTATTTATTTGAATTTATGTCTGACCAGTCGGAAGAAATCATTTTGAATTATATAGAATTATCTGGAATATTAGAGTATGAAAATTGAAGATACCATATCTTATAGCATAAATGTATTCAAAAGATTGTTTGTAAATTTATTACATAATTTATATTTAAACAATAGGGATGAGCAAAACGCCTTAATAGAAATTTGAAATTTGGCAGTCAGCC
>CAYULX010000093.1:0-5650 GCA_964445535.1 uncultured Eubacterium sp. | reverse complement strand
CTGCTCACCAAGCCCTATGAACAGCACATGATCGACTTCCTCTGTGACGCGGAGCACTACTTCGGCATGACCCGTGACGATTTTGCTCCGTGGGAGGGGCGGGTGCTATTGATCCTGTCCGAGGACGACGCCACCTTTTCCCCTGCCTGCAAGCAGGATCTGATAGACCTGATGACAGGCTCTACGGTAGTCACCGACCTGACCGGCGGGCACCTGGCGCTGATGGTGCGGCTGGAACAGTATGCCAATCGGGTGACGGAATTTATCAAAGCACGAACATAATGAAGAAACCGGCTGGGGATGACCCGGTCGTTTTTTTATTGTGGCTTTAGCGGCGGTTTCGAGCAAAATGGTGAGAAACAATAAACCACCGGCTATGCCGATGAGATTAGAAAGCTTTAGAGAATCACTGCAAAAGGGCAAACCCCTCCCCGCGGATGGCCGATCAACTATTCCACCTGATCTGCCGGATTTTCGCGATTTGGTAAGGCTCACAACCGGCTGCAGGTGCTGCCACCTCCGAGGAGTTTGGTCAAAACGGGCATTTTTTCGAAAGAAACCAAAAAAGTTTGGCTTAAATGGGCGTTTCAAGTCAAAAGCCAAGCAAAATTGCAAACTAACAGCTGAAAGCGATATAGCTTTCTTAAACAGATAATGTAAATAAAAACTCAATGTAATTACCCCTAAAGCACCTCGATTTTTAAATCAACTAAAATTTCAGTCGTTTATACTAAAAAAATATAGACAAAATTTAGGAAATAATATATTATATTCACGCAAGCAATAACTTCTTATATGAATATGAAATGAGGTGTTTGAAAATGACGAGAATGTTCAAAAAAAGTCATCGGTATTTTTTTAGTATTTACGATGTTTTTTTCAGCTACCATTACTACTGTCAGTGCCACTGCTTCCGTAAAGAATACCGCTCTTGCAGACCGGGTGAATGCTGAAATAGAACTGCGTTCAGTACTTTAATTGATATAGTAAGCAATACGAGAGGAGATACAATGAACGCTAAAGCTGTAAAGCGGTTGTTCATAGCTTGGGCCGTTTTTTACAATCTATGTGTCTTAATTACATGTATTTTTTTCAGAAACGAAAACATGGATAATGCGCTTCTGTACACCTTCAAAATATTACCACCACCGGAATCCTCCCTTGATGTTCAGTATTACAATGCTTTTAACATCATAAAATTTGGAGGCTTGAGTATAGATTTTTTAATTCTGTTGCTATTTAATGCCAGAATTGAAATTTCTAAGGAAAATGAGTTAAAAACCAGCGCAATCATGTTACCACTGACAATAATAGTGTTGGTTGTTTTCTGGAATAAAATAATTATATGCGTACTGGACGGTTGGCTTGGTTTTATGTATTGTTTCGTTCGTATGCGTGCGTATGGTACTTTAAAATAAAAGCTAAGTAAGATAGGTGAAGTGATAAATGGAATATTATGAATGGAATTTTCCATATGTAGCTATTCCTGATGCCAAGGACAGAAATAATTATCATGTTCAATACTTTAATTGATACAGTAAGCAATACGAGAGGAGATGCAATGAACACTAAAGCTGTAAAGCGGTTGTTCATAGCTTGGGCCGTTTTTTACAATCTATGTGTCTTAATTACATGTATTTTTTTCAGAAACGAAAACATGGATAATGCACTGCTGTACATTTTCGAAATATTACCACCATCGGAATCCTCCCTTGATGTTCAGTATTACAACGCTTTTAACATCATAAAATTCGGAGGCGCGGGTATAAACGTTTTAATTGAGCTGCTATTTGTAGCCAGAACTGAGCTTTCTAAGCAAAATGAGTCAAAAGCTGGTGCAATCATGTTACCACTGTCAATAATAGTGTTTGTTGTTTTCTGGAATAAAATAATTGTATGCATACTGTGCGGTTGGCTTGTGTTTATGTCTTGTTTCGTTCGTATGCGTGTATATGGTATTTTAAAATAAAAGCTAAGCTAAGTAAGACGTGAAAAAGCAACATTCCGGATTTTATCTTTTTCGGAATGTTGCTTTTTGTATAAGAAAACCCCGTGTTGGATACGGGGTTCGTTAGAGCTATACATTTGCACACTAACCTTCCAACTGTTAAACTAAAATTGCGGTCCGGCAACCGGAATAAAGTTCAACAGGAGGAAAATTAAAGATGACGTATAATTAGCTTCGCAAAATCAATTACATAAAAACAGATATGGTCTATACCCTGTTTTTGTCTACGGTCTGAGGCAGTCTCTTATGCCGAGACTGTCTTATGAGTTTGCCTTTTCTACATATTGTCTATATGTTTTCATCATCCCAAGGGTAAAAATGGGAAGATCAGCGTTCTCCAAATCTTCTCTCGAAGAATTTCACAACTTCAACGATCGGAATTACCAGGAATGCCAGAAGCAGAGCCACGCTGTACTCATACAGGCTGATGTGTTCAAACTCAAAAGCATTTGCCAGGAACGGCACTTCGATAACCAGTGTCGTGGCAATTAAGCTGACGATCGCTGCGATGCCCAAGGCTTTATTAAAGCTTTTCATAGTAAATAAGCTTCCCCGTTGTGATCTCATGTTGAAGCTGTGGAAAATTTCCGCCATGGATAATGTCAGGAAGGCCATCGACGTACCATCCGGGCTGGTAGCGATTTCCCACGCGCCGCTCTCAATATAATGGCCGATGAAATATGCCGCCAACGTGAGTCCGGCTACGACGAAGCCCTGATACGCCATATCGGCGCCCAGCCCGCCGGCGAAGATACCGTCTGTGGTTTTTCTCGGTTTTCTTCTCATAATGTCCGCTTCCGGTCGTTCCATACCCAGAGCCAGCGCAGGGAAGCAGTCTGTAATCAAGTTGATCCACAACAGGTGTACAGGATGCAGAATGGTAAAACCCAGCATTGTCGCCACAAAGATACTGATTACCTCCGACATATTGGATGCCAGCAGGAACTGAATCGATTTTCTGATATTATCATAAATTCTTCTTCCCTCTGATACGGCTCCTACAATCGTCGCAAAGTTATCATCCGCCAATACCATGTCGGCTACATTTTTTGTTACGTCTGTGCCGGTGATTCCCATACCGACGCCGATATCCGCTGACTTGATGCTCGGCGCATCATTGACGCCGTCTCCCGTCATTGCAGTCACATAGCCTTTTTTCTTCCAGGTGTTTACGATTCTTACCTTATGCTCCGGCTGTACACGCGCGTATACGCCGATATGCTCGATTTCTTTTTCGAATTCTTCATCGCTCATTTCATTGAGCGCCGCACCGGTAATGGCTCTCTTTTCATCATTTAAAATTCCCAGCTCACGGCCGATCGCCGTCGCTGTATCTATATGGTCTCCGGTGATCATAACCGGTGTAACACCGGCCATATTACATTCTTCAATGGCTGCTTTTACTTCCGGTCTTACAGGGTCAATCATTCCGACTAGGCCGACGAAGCAAAGGTCATGTTCCAGTCCTTCTATCGAAACGTCTTCCGGCATATGATCAAAGACTGCCATGGAAGCCATCAAAACACGAAGCGCCTGATCCGCCATTTTCTTATTGGCGTCGAGGATCGCCTTCTTATCTTCTTCTGTAATGGCCACCGCCCGGCCGCCTTTTAAGATCTTTGTACACTTTTTCAGGACTTCATCCGGAGCGCCTTTCGTATATTGAATAAACCTTGCGTTCGTCTCATCCTCATGAACTGTGGTCATCATCTTCCTTCCGCTGTCGAAAGGAACTTCTCCCACTCTTGGCGTTTCTTCTTCTAATTCATTTTTCTCCAGACCCAGCTTATACGCATAATTTACCAGAGCACACTCTGTCGGTTCGCCGGTAGCCTGCGTATCGCCCGGCTCAATTTTAGCATCGCAGCATAGAGCCATGGCCGTTGCCAGAAGCTTCTCGTCTTCCCCGTAATAATCAACGACCGTCATCTTGTTTTGCGTCAGGGTTCCGGTCTTATCGGAACAGATGATCTGGGCACATCCCAGAGTCTCCACCGCCGTCAGTTTACGAATGATCGCATTCCGTTTGCTCATATTGGTTACACCGATCGAAAGCACGATGGTGACGACTGCTACCAAACCTTCCGGAATAGCTGCAACTGCCAAGCTAACAGCGATCATAAAGGTATTCAGTAACACGATACCGTCAATGCTGTCTGCACGAATCAGGCTTACTGCGAAAATGACGACACAGATTGCCAATACCAGCACAGTCAGGATTTTACTCAGCTGCGCCAGTTTAATCTGCAACGGTGTCTTACCTTCTTTTGCCTGCGTCAGCGCATCGGCAATCTTACCCATCTCGGTATTCATACCGGTTTCTGTAATGATTGCAGAGCCTCTTCCGTAAACTACGGTACTGCCCGTGTATACCATATTCTTTCTGTCGCCGAGAGGTACATCTTTCCTATCTTCCGGTTCCAAAGTGTCGACGGTTTTATCTACCGGCACGCTTTCTCCCGTTAATGCCGCCTCTTCAGTTTTCATGCTGGCACACTCAATAATTCGGCCATCTGCCGGTACGGCATCGCCTGCTTCCAGGATCACCACATCACCGACGACCAGATCTTCGCTCTTTACGCTGACTATCTTACCGTTGCGGAGAACTTTACTGGTAGCCGCCGTCATTTCCTGGAGCGCCTCAATGGCTTTTTCCGCTTTGTTTTCTTGGTAAACGCCCAGGATTGCGTTGATAATTACTACGGCCAGAATGATAATCACATCGGTAAATCCCTCGTTGGAATAATAAGATGTAACGCCGGAAATCAGTGCGGCTGCAATCAGAATGATGATCATCGGATCGGCCATCTGCATAAAAAAGCGTTTCAAAAGCGACTCTTTTTCTGCCTCTTTCAGTTTATTTTTGCCGTTGGCCTCCAGTCGTCGCTGCGCTTCGTCTTTACTGAGCCCATCGACATGTGACCGGACCTCCGATACGGTTTCGTCGACACTTTTCAAATAATACTGCATTTCACTCTTCCTTTCTTTCTCCTGCTGGGGATATGGCAGGAGTTTCCATCTGAAATGAAAAAAGACTCCCACCATATATTCGTGATATACGGTAAAAGTCTTACTGTTTAAGATATCAGCGAACCGATTTATCCGGTTGGGATGTCGCAAAATATCACGCTCTCAGACTTGGCGCCAGTTACTCCCTCTTACATTGAAGCCGATTTTACTATAAACAGAGAGTCTTTGTCAAGCTATAAATTGATATGAAATCAGAAAATTGTAGGATCACAATACATACGTTACAACTGAATCATAAAAAAGACGAGAACGCATTTTCCGTGTTATAGTTTTTTAGTATTCAAACAAAATACAAGAAGGGGTGTATTCCCGCATGGCCGGTATAACACAAGATACGAGATACCGTCTATCCCTAATCCATTACGCTGAAAAGTATGGCGTCTCCAAGGCTGCTGTGAAATACAAAACCAACAGCCGGTATATTTACCGCCGGAAAAGGCGCTGGGACGGCTGCGGGGCTTCTCTTCGTAATCGTTCCGGAAGGCCTCATCATCATCCGAACCGGCACACACCTCAAGAGCTGAGGCTCATTTCTGATATGCGCCGCAACAATCCTCATGCCGGTTTTGTCGTCTTCCGGGTCAAACTTACGCGGCGCGGTCATACTCGTAC
>CAYULX010000092.1:0-5773 GCA_964445535.1 uncultured Eubacterium sp. | reverse complement strand
TCCGGAAGATAACGGTTAGTATTTTCCGGAGACAGTCTGCGGACAGGATAAAAAGGAGATTACAAGATGAAACTGGGAATCAAAGAAATTGAACAAATTATTCCTCACAGACATCCGTTTCTTCTGGTGGATTACATCGAAGAGATGGAACCGGGCGTCAGCGCCGTCGGTTATAAATGTGTGACTTTTCATGAAGATTTTTTTCGGGGACATTTTCCGCAGGAGCCGGTGATGCCGGGCGTATTGACAGTGGAAGCTCTGGCCCAGGTAGGTGCGGTTGCCATTCTTTCTCTGGAAGAAAATAAAGGAAAGACAGCTTACTTCGGGGGCATCAATAAATGCCGTTTTCGCGGCAAAATCGTCCCTGGCGATAAAGTGCGTCTGGAGACAAAGATCATCAAAGTAAAAGGTCCGATGGGAATCGGCGAGGCGACAGCCAGCGTGGACGGAAAGGTCGTCGTGAAAGCAGAACTCACATTTATGATTGAATAAAAGGAGAGAAAGATGATTCGGAAAATATTAATTGCAAACCGGGGAGAGATTGCCATTCGCATTATTCGGGCCTGCAGAGAAATGGGGATTGAGACCGTTGCAGTGTATTCCGAAGCGGATCGGGAAGCGCTTCATACACAGCTTGCAGATGAAGCGGTCTGCATCGGCCCGGCAGCGGCAAAGGACAGCTATCTGAATATGGAACAGATTATCAGCGCCACCATCGTATCGGGAGCCGACGCCATTCATCCCGGCTATGGTTTTCTCTCGGAAAACAGCCGGTTCGCCGAGCTGTGTGAGGCATGCAACATTACATTTATCGGCCCGGATTCAAAAACCATCGCCAAACTTGGCAATAAGGCGGAGGCCAGAACGACGATGATCAATGCCGGAGTTCCTGTCATTCCAGGCTGCGAGGAACCGCTGACCGACGACCAGCGCGCCCTGGAGATTGCCAGAGGAATCGGTTTCCCGGTAATTATCAAGGCGATCTTAGGAGGAGGCGGCAAGGGAATGCGTGTGGCATATTCCGAAGAAGAATTCTCCACGGAGTTTCTCACTGCTCAGAAAGAGGCTTCTCAAGCTTTTGGCGATAATCATATGTATCTGGAACATTTCGTGGAGAATCCCCGTCACATTGAAGTGCAGATTCTTGCGGATAATTATGGCAATGTCATCCATTTAGGAGAGAGGGACTGCTCCATTCAGAGAAATCATCAGAAGATGATTGAGGAAGCGCCTTCCGCTGCGGTGAGCGAAGAGCTGAGGGAAAAGATGGGCCAGGCAGCCGTTCAGGCGGCGAAAGCAGCGGGGTACACCAACGCCGGGACCATCGAGTTCCTGTTGGAGGAGAATGAGACCTTCTATTTTATGGAGATGAACACCCGTGTTCAGGTGGAGCATCCGGTAACCGAGTGGGTGACAGGCATTGACATCGTAAAAGAGCAGATCCGGATTGCCAGCGGAAGACATCTGTCTTATACCCAGGATGATGTTTACATCACCGGCCATGCCATTGAGTGCCGGATCAACGCGGAAGACCCGAAACATAACTTCCGTCCGTGTCCGGGAACAATCACAGACATGTACCTGCCGGGAGGAAAGGGAATCCGTATTGACAGCGCCATTTACAGCGGCTATACCATTACTCCTTACTACGATTCTATGATAGCGAAGCTGATTGTCTACGCAAAGAGCCGGAAAGAGGCCATTGCGAAGATGCACAGCGCCCTCGGGGAGGTTATCATTGAAGGCATTACGACAAACATTGACTTCTTGTATGACATTATGGAGCGGGAAGACTATCAGGAGGGAAATCTCAATATTTCCTATTTGGAGAATGTCTTGAAAGAAATGCAGGAGGAGAGTAAATGGATTTAAATAAGATGTTTAAAAAGACTTCCATCCGCCGGCAGCCCAGCCGTTCGGTGGAAGAGGGAAACAGACCGGAAGCTCCGAAAGGACTTCTGAAGAAATGTAATAAATGCGGAAAAGGTATTTTTACTGAGGAATATAAGAATAATCTTTATATTTGTCCGAAATGCGGTGGATATCTCCGTATGCCTGCCTATGAGAGAATCGCTCTGGTCACAGAGGAAGGTTCCTTTGAAGAATGGGATACGGGACTGGTGAATACCAATCCCCTCCGTATGAAAGGTTACCCGGATAAGGTAAAGGTTCTGCAGGAAAAGACAGGGCTTGACGAGGCGGTTGTGACCGGAAAGGCCAGAATCGGTGAGAACGAAGTGGTTATCATGGTGATGGATGGACGTTTCATGACTGCCAGCATGGGCGCCGTTGTGGGTGAAAAGGTCACACGGGGTGTCGAGAAAGCCACAAAGATGAAGCTTCCGATCGTGATTTTTACCTGTTCCGGCGGAGCCAGAATGCAGGAAGGCATGACCTCTCTGATGCAGATGGAAAAGACCTCCGCGGCCTTAAAACGGCACAGTGACGCGGGGCTGTTATATATTTCTGTTCAGACAGATCCGACCACAGGCGGCGTGACGGCAAGTTTTGCCAGTCTGGGAGACATTATTCTGGCGGAACCGAAGGCCCTCATTGGTTTTGCAGGCCCGCGTGTTATCGAGCAGACCATCCGTCAGAAGCTTCCAAAAGGATTCCAGCGCTCCGAATTTCTGTTGGAGCACGGGTTTGTGGACCGCATTGTGGAGCGTCAGAATATGAAAGAGGAGCTTCGCCATCTGCTGGATCTGCACAGAGTGGGAAATGACGCCGCTTCAAGAGAACTTATGGATATCAGCGAAGCGGTGAAGAAACAGGGCAAATATAAGGCGCCGTACAAGGTTTCCACGGAGCACGCCAAGGATAAGACTGCCTGGGAGCGAGTAAGCCTTGCCAGAGCCAAGGGAAGACCGATCGGGGAAGATTATATTCACGGTTTGTTTGATGAATTTGTGGAATTCCACGGAGACAGATATTTCGGGGACGACCACGCCGTATGCGGCGGCATTGCGCTGTTCCACGGTCAGCCGGTGACGGTCATTGCCCAGATGAAGGGGAAAAATACTCAGGAAAACATGGAGAGAAACTTCGGTATGCCGATGCCGGAAGGGTATCGCAAGTCTCTGCGTCTTATGAAGCAGGCGGAGAAGTTCCATCGTCCAATCCTCTGTTTTGTGGATACACCCGGCGCCTATCCTGGCATGGGCGCAGAAGAGAGAGGACAGGGTGAGGCCATTGCCCGCAATCTCTTCTATATGTCTGATTTAAAGACGCCGATTCTTTCGATTTTAATTGGAGAAGGCGGCAGCGGAGGTGCGCTTGCCATGGCTGTTGCCGATGAAGTATGGGCTTTGGAAAATGCGATTTATTCTATTTTGTCTCCGGAGGGCTTCGCTTCCATTCTCTGGAAGGACGCCAGTCTGGCTGAGAAGGCGGCGAAAGCCATGAAGCTTACCTCCTATGACCTGTATAGGGCAGGTTTTGTGGAGACGATCATTCCGGAGCCGGAGACGTATACACTGGAAACCATGTTGGAAATCTGTGAACACTTAGACGAGATGATTTGTGCTTTCCTGAAAGAAAAAATGAATCTTCCGGAAGAGGAATTAGTAGAGGCCCGTTACGCACGTTTCCGCAGAATGTAGCACAGGGGTAGAGTTTATGGAGAAAGAAATATTTGCCATTGGAAATAAAACAGTAAAGTTCCCGCTGTTGCAGGGGGGCATGGGGGTGGGAATCAGCCTCGGCGGGCTCGCCGGGGCCGTTGCAAAAGAAGGAGCTGTGGGAGTGATTTCCGCAGCCCATCCGGGGTACCGGGAGCCTGATTTCTATCAGAATCCTGTGGAAGCCAACAAGAGAGCCATTCATGCAGAATTAAAAAAAGCGAGGGAAATCGCGCCGGACGGCGTCATCGGATTTAATATCATGGTAGCCATGAATTATTATGAAGAGTATGTCCGTGAGATTGTGAAAGCCGGGGCGGATCTGATCGTATCCGGCGCCGGACTTCCGGCAGATCTGCCCGCTTATGTGAAGGGAAGCGATGTGGCCATCGCGCCAATCGTATCCACGGAGAAATCCTCCAAAGTGATTTTAAAATATTGGGACAGAAAGTATAAGCGCACGGCGGATCTTCTGGTCATCGAGGGTCCCCTGGCCGGCGGCCATCTGGGCTTTCATATTAAACAACTGGGAGAATTTACTCCGGCGGCCTACGATGAGGAGGTAAAAAAAATTCTTCAGGTTGTGAGACAGTATGAAGAGAAATACGAACATAAAATTCCTGTCATTTTGGCTGGCGGAATACGCAGCCATGAGGACTATGTCCATGCCATGAATCTCGGAGTGGACGGTATTCAGGTGGCATCCCGTTTTGTCACAACGGTAGAATGTGATGCCGATGAAAGATATAAAAAGGCATATATTCAGGCGAAGAAAGAGGATATTGAGATTGTGAAGAGCCCTGTGGGAATGCCCGGCAGAGCAATGCACAACAAGCTGATGGACAAGGTAGCATCTGGCGTCTGTGTCCCGGCGGTAAAATGCTTAAATTGTATCCACACCTGCAATCCTGCCACAACTCCGTATTGTATTACCGATGCGCTGATTCACGCTGCCAAAGGCGAGCTGGATGATGCTCTCTTATTCTGCGGTGGAAAAGCTTTTGAGGAGGATCATATTGGCACCGTGAAGGAAGTCATTGATTCCTTCCGGTTTTTTGAAGACTAATTTGTGATAGTTATTATTTTAAAAATATAAGAGATAATCTGGACTATTTAAAACGGTATGCCGGTTTTTTCGGATGAGTATCAGGCGGGCGGCGCCACATACCTGCGGCGCTGTCCTTCTCTTTTTCGGGAAAGATGCCGGAGCAGCCGATGAAAAGGAAGATGAGAGCAGAAAAATGCTGAGGAGTAAATCCATGGATGAGGTAAGAAATACTATCAATACAATGTTAGTAAGTACATTTCATGAGATACTGGAATTGGAAGAAAAAGCGATAATTACAGATAAGTTCAGAGATATCAGCAATAATGATATGCATATTATTGAGGCGATCGGAGAGGATTCCGGAGCGAGAATGACAGATATAGCCAAGAAATTGAATATTACGGTCGGTTCCCTGACCACATCCATGAACGGTCTGGTGAATAAAGGGTATGTGTCCAGAAAACGCAGTGAGAATGACCGTCGTGTGGTAAACATTTATCTTCTTGATAAAGGACAGGAAGCTTATGAACATCATAAGCAGTTTCATAAAGAGATGACAGATGCCCTGGTAAGTTGTCTGACGCCGGAAGAACTCGGCGTATGGATGAAAAGTCTTGATTCGTTAACTGCATTCTTTCAATCCCACAGAGAAAAAACAAATGAAAACAGCGTGCCGACACGCTGATAGAAAAAGAAAAAAGAAAAGCCCTCCGGTCAGGGAATCCGCAGTTCTGGCGGCGGTCATCAGCGGTGACGCGGACATTGCCTTCATGGGGCCGGAGGCCACAATCTACCAGTAATAACGAAGGCAATGAAAACTATCTGGTTAATTTCGCCCAGCTTACCCAGCGGGCGGGAAATTTTGTGGTCAGCCGTACGAAAGACGATGAGTTTCAGTGGGAAGATCTGATTGACAAAGAAGTGATTGGAGGCAGGCCGGGAGGTATGCCTGAGATGGTCTTTGAATATGTGTTGAAAAAACACGGCATTGACCCGCAAAAAGACATCAATCTGGTGCAAAACATTGACTTCGCGAATACTTCCGGTGCGTTTGTCGGCGGCACAGGTCATACTTTCTTAGATGTTGAAAGCATGGCCTTTTTTT
>CAYULX010000091.1:0-5779 GCA_964445535.1 uncultured Eubacterium sp. | reverse complement strand
TCTTTCAGATACAGCAGGTTTTTCTCACTGCAGTAGCCGCTGTCAGCAGTAACTGTTTCCAACGTATCTCTAAACGACTTCTGGTGCTTTTCAGGAATAGGACTCAGCGTATTATAGTCTGCTCGTTCATCATAAATCTTCTTTCATTCGTATGAATGCTGCTTTCAGTCCCTCGTAGAGCCTCTGCTTCCTGTTTTCTTTGATGATCTTTCTGATTTTGTCCAACCCTTCGATCACGAACATATGGGCGTCCCCAAGATCATATTTCATCCTATAGCCATTTTCAAGCAGAAAAGAATTGTACTTTTCAGGGCGTCTATGGCATTCAATAAATAGGCAAGATGATAATTCAGCGTGCCCCGCCAGATGAACTTAATCAATTTCCCTGTTTCACAGTCACTTCCAGATAATCTAATAAAGTTCTGATAAAATCACTGCCCTTTATTCTGCCCAAACCGCCTGTGCTGCAAATTATTTCATCATATTTATTTACAGAATCTCGACGAATACTTTTTCCGCTTATTACAATCGGAACAGGTTCTCCGCTGTGATCTTTTCTTTCACAAGGAGTAGAATGATCCGCCGCAAGTGCAATTATGACCGGAAAATCGATTTCTTTTTCAATCAGTTCCATTGCTTCGCCAAGCATTGCATCATATTTTTCAATTGCCTGTACCTTTCCTTCGGGATTATTATCATGCCCCATCAAATCTGTTGCTTTAAAATGTAATACAACAAAATCGTATTCTTTTAAAGCTCCCACTGCGAACCGAGCTTTTTTATATATGTCAGTATCAATATTCCCGGTGAAACTGTCATCTGTTAAGATGTCAAATCCCGCCATCCTTGCAACTCCTAAAACTGTACGCTCAGAGGCAACACAACACGCTTTAAACCCCAGTTTTTCCGTGATTTTTTCAATTTGTGTCATCCTTCCTGATCCACGTGTCAAAATCATATTTGCTGGTAGCAACCCCTGCCTTTTTCTCTCCAAATTGATTGGATGAGACCCTAAAATTTCTTGTGTTTTATGAATAACCCTATTTAATATCCGTGCAGTAAAATACGATTCCGAACTATCATCTTTAGCTATTGCTTCTTTGACACAAACCCCTTCTTTTTTGGGATCTGTATCAGAAATGTGAGGTGACAATCCTCTTCCTCTTAAAACCATTACAGCTCGATGTTCGGTTGCTTCCTTAAAAAGAACCTGTATTCCGTCAACTTCTATACCATTAATCGCATCTGCTAATTCTTTTGCGCCTTCTCTGATTCTTCCGGCCCTGCGGTTAATTACCTTCATATTGTCATCAACTGTCGCGAAATTGCATCTTAAGGCAATATCACCTCCTACAAGCTGTATTCCATCTCCGAATGCCTCAATGGGTCCACGCCCCGGATAGTCTTGAATTCCATAACCGAAAAGAATGAGATGTCCAAGATCCGTTCCTACAGGAGTACCTGCCTGATAAAGATCCATGATTCCGGCAGTTCCTGCTTCAGCTAATGCATTCAAATGCTTCTTCTTTGCGAATTCCAAAGGTGTTTTGTATCCCAATTTTTCACATGGACGATCTCCAACTCCATCTGCTATTGCCAAAAGGATTTTATTCTTCATAATTTTCACCCTTTTCCATTTAGATTATAACATGAATCCAAGTAAAGTAAATTAGTGCTAGTGAACATGAAGCAATAAAGCAGGAAATCAATCCATATATCAATTCATCTTTCACTTGGAAATATCCTGTTCCAAAGTACAGCGTGTTAACTTTGGAATGCGGCGGAAGCGTAATGGTACATGAAATTCCAAATGAACAAACCAAAGCCAGCGGAACCGGATCAATTCCAAGCTGTGTAGCCAACCCAATGATAGATGGGATCAAGATTGTTGTTCTTACTGTCTTGCTTGTAAAAATCAAGTGGCTAAAAACTGTAATGAAAATCAGGATAATCGCAACTGCGGACAGATTCATATGATTCAAGCCAATCGCATTGACCAATTTGCTAATTGCCCAGCTGGCAGCTTCTGTATCGTTTACTGCATTTCCAATTGCATAAGCTCCAGCGGAGAAAATCATCAAATCCCATTTGATATTAGCTTCTTTCCATTTTATTACACCAATACCTGGAAGTAAACAAAGAAGCATGCTTAAAACAGCTGTCTGTTCTGTAGAGATTTCAAATCCAAACCATGCTTCATGATAATCGCCTGTTGCCCATAAAAGCAATGTCAGAACAAAAATAACAAGTGCTTTTTTCTCTCTGTCTGAAATAGGCCCCAACTCCACCAACTGTTGTCTTAAAGTGTCTGTAACCTCTGTCATTTTCTCAGAAAACTCATCTTTAAATTTATAGAGTCGTAATCCAACAACAAATGCAATAACAGTTGTAATAACAGCTTGCGGAATAGAACCCAACAGCCACTGCATATAACCAATATTAGCACCTGTTTGTTCGTTGATAAAACCGATTGCCAGCACCTGAGCCGAGGTTGCTGTCAATACTATGGATGTCGCAAATGCATTATTCTGTACACCTTGCAGCATCATCAATTTACCAAATTTACTCTTTCCGGGAACAGCCTTGTAAATTTCCAGAATCACTAAAGCAATCGGAACAATCAAAGATGCTCTAGCGGTTGTAGACGGTACAAAGAATGCCAAAATATAATTTACCGCAACAAACACAACGAGTACCTGTATTGGTGTTTTGGCAAACTTTGTTGTTAAAGAAAGTGCGATACGCTTTCCTAAATTCGTGGCACTCATAGCAGAAGTCAACACAAATGCTGCTACCATCAGCCAAATAATGTCAAATCCAAGTGCTCCAAACACTATTTCCTGATCTTCAACAGCTCCCATCAGAGGTAACAATAAAATCAGAATAATTGAGGTCTGATAGATTGGGATTGGACGGGCAATCCACATAACAAGCGCAAATGCAAACAGAGCCATACTTTTTTGAGCCTCCGGCGTTAATCCCTCTGGTGTCGGCATCAACAGCAATACAAGGAATACAATAATTGCTGCGACTATACTAATCATTGGTACCAGTTTTTCCTTTTGTTTAATTAACATAAATCTTCTCCTTCCTGTAATGTCAAGCTTAAATTATTGATTTTTAAGGTTTTTTCTTTGAATAATGGTATATGTACCAACTTCCTTCGGCTTACCTTTCCATACACCGAGTGCCTACTAAGCTTTCTAACAGGGGCATGCTCTACGGAGAGAACTTCTGCAAGCTACAACTCTTATTTTTATTATAGTGCCCCGGTTTGTGTTAATGCAATCGAATTATATTTACATTCCAATAACTATTTGTTATAAATAAAATAGATATGAAGTGATCCCACATTTGTAACAACGGACCAAGACTGATGCCAAGGATGTCAGGATAATCGCTCATCTGAAATGGCTGAAGCAGTTGGAGGTGTCTGCGCTATACAGTGAAATGATGGATGAGTATATGGCATCCTATGATGAGCAGACCACAAAGATTAAGCAGTCTGACAAGCGGATAGAGGAACTGGCGTCTCAGGATAGGTATCAGGAAAAAGTAAAGAAACTGAGCTGTTTCTTAGGGATCATCAAAGCGGGCAATCGGCATCTGAGGCACCTTCTGATTGAAGTGGTAGGCGGGATACGGAAAGGGGGCATAAATCGAAGGAACTGCGGCAGAGACAGTGTGGAAATCCAGCAGAGGTGATTGCATACGCAGACAAAGTAAACACGAGGTTGAGGAGTCGGTATTATAAATTTATCAGGCATGGGAAAAAGAGGAATGTGGTTGTGGCAGCAATTGCAAGGGAACTGGCAGCCAGCCAACGGTCCATGAATAACAGAGTGGCCATATGCCGAGAACTGTTAAATTCGGTCCTTTTAGATGCTGTCAGACAACAAACAAATGTGACCTGAGTCAAGGGAAAAAATTCTTTCATTCCCCCCTTGCCAAAAGTCACTTCATAAAAGGAGGAAGAAACGCATGGATATTACAAAATAGAATCTTTTATTACATTAGCGAAAGTCCAGAATTTTGCAAAAACAGCAGATCGCCTTTTCATTTCACAACCCGCATTAAGCAAGAGAATACAGGCCCTTGAAAATGAGTTGGGTGTTCCATTATTTAACCGAATAGGAAACCAAACCTTTCTTACCATACAGGGACAAACTTTTCAATTATTTGCGGAAGAAATAGTTGCGTCATATTATAATGCAAAAGAATATATCAAGCAGATTGAAACAATGGAAAATGGCACTTTGAATTTTGGTGCAACAAACTTTATCGGTGTTTATTTGGCACCTCAAATCATTGCCCATTTTCAAAAAAAATACCCCACTATTATGATCAATATGGTCATCAGTTCCTCGAATAACATTCTTGAAATGCTGCATAAGAATCAACTGGAATTTGTATTTCTCTCGAACTATATTATTCAGGAGCCAGAACACTACATAATAAATCAGTATATTCAAGATGATTTAAAATTGATTGTCGGAAATCAACACAGACTCTTTGGAAGTACTTCCTGTTCCTTGTTCGATGTCATCGATGATTTATATATAACCAAAAAGACTTCATCCTCACAGTATCGCTTTTTGAACAACATTTTCCAGCAGTTTAATTTTGATTTTAAGAATAAATTATTTATCAGCGTGCAGGAAGCGATTAAAGAATCTGTCATAAATAATATCGGTGTTTCCATTATGTCAGACAGAGCAGTAGAACGTGAAATTAAGTTAGGCCTTATATCTGCACTGGATTTTCAAGAAATAGACATTCAAAGAGAAATACAGTATGTTTATATCAAAAACAAACTTTTAACCCCTGCTGCCAAAGCGTTTATCGAATTATTGTAAAGGATTCCTTTACCTCTTTCACTTTATGGGAGAATCATTCGCCTATGCCAATAATTCTCCCATTCTTTATGCTGGAACACCATATCCATAAATACTACTGGTTCCTATTGCATAACTTCGTTTCTTGCAGACATTCCCGCTTTTCCTTTCAATTGTATTTACTTCCCCATTTGTCACACTTTCCACGATTCCCACAAGGGTAATACTTCCGTTATGTCCCCAGCCAAAGAAAATGATATTTCTCAGAACCGATGTCAGTTAGTTGTCTGTTCGGATTGATGGAACCGCGTTAAGCCCGGAGGAAGAATACAATCTGGAATCCGCTTATCTTTTTTCCGCGCAGGAAGTGGAATACGGCGAGTATACCTCAAGTATCGTGTCCCCGGGTGTGGGACGCGGCATGGAGATTATCGCGGCGGTTTTCAATTTTGCCGTATGCTTTCTCCGGTATTACGGGGTATTCGCACTGATTATTTACTCTGTGCTCCTGTCCCTGAGAAAATATGTGAAAGATCTTCAGGAGCAATATAAGCTTTTGCTAAAGTACACAAACCAGCTCGCGGAAGGACATCTGGACGCTCCGATCGAGGGAGAATCGGGCTGTTCAATCCGATCTGGGATGAGCTGAAGAAGATCCGGAAAGGATTCAAGAAAGGAGATTACGGACCGTTTTGACCGCGAGGATACTTCAAGAAATACAGAAGGCTCCGGACTGGGACTTGCGATCGCCAAGATCTTTATTGAACTGCAGCATGGCACCCTGAAGATTTCTACTGAGGCGGATCTGGTCAAAGCGGAAATTACACTGCCAAAGACAGAGATTCCGCCGGAAGAAGAGCAGGTACAGCAGGTGAAGAAAGAGAATATTTCTGTTGAGGGCAGTAAATCGACAGAATACGTTTTAGCCGGGAAAAGTGTATTGA
>CAYULX010000090.1:0-5970 GCA_964445535.1 uncultured Eubacterium sp. | reverse complement strand
GTAACTGTTCAGCTTCACTGTGAAATCTGTAATGTGTCACATATCTGGTAAAAGAGCGGATGGACGGATAATCAAGAAGCTCCATCAGTGTCACATAGTAGATGGGCCGGATCAGCGGTTCCTCCAGACTGAGGATTTTAAAATCTTTGGTTTTCAGCGCGTTGGCGATATCGGCAGAAGAAAATCCCACTCCGAAATTCTGAGACGCCAGCCGTATTACCATGTCCGTCTGGCTTGTTTCACAGACGGTATGAGGTTCAAAAAAGTACTTGTCGAAATATTGCTTCAGATGTTTGTAAAAGGCGGAGTTTTTATCCGGAAGAATCAGAGGTTCGTCCTTCAGATCCCGGATAGAAACGGAATCTTTCTGTGCAAGCGGGTTTTCCGCAGAGACAACCGCCACATAACGGTTGCTGAGGATTTTGCGGAAAAAGATATCTTTCTGCTGCTGCAGAGCCTGATCCGAGCTGATAATGAATGCTGCGTGTATCTTTCTCATTTGCAGCATTTTGAGCAGTGTGTCGCTTCCGTCAATTTTCAGATCATAAGTCAGTCCCGGATATATTTTTCTGTAGTGATAAAGAATGTCAGAAAGATTCAGGTATCCCGCAATCCAGAGCATCCCGATACGCAGCGTCCCAGTCTGCAGGAGACTGTGTTTTTTCATGAGTTCGGACAGCTGTTCTGTTTCACCGACAATACGCTGGGCGTGAATCAGGAACTGTTCACCTGCATCAGTCAGGCTGACGGATTTGGAATGGCGGATTAAGAGCTGAATTCCCAGTTCCTTTTCCAGATTCAGGATTTGCTGGGAAAGGGAAGGTTGGGAGATATAAAGGCTTTTGGCTGCCGCTGATATATTTCCTGTCCGGGCCACTTCGATGAAATATCGTAATTGTTGAATCTGCATATAAATCTCCTTATTATTCTGAAATATTTGAAAAAAATTTGTGGAACATACATGAAAAAAGCTTGTGATATAGGTTTAAACTATGAATATAATAATATTTCAATATTTTACAAATGTCAATGGGAGCCATAGAATAAAATCAACATCTGTCATGCATGAGAGGACGAAGGAAATGAAAGGAGTAGCGTTATGGCTGTAAAAACGAAATCATCAAAAGATGTAATCTTCCTGATTATATCGCTAATTATCATGTTCGGTTCCAGACTGCTTCCTGAGTTCGGGGGATTATCGTCAGAGGCGCTCGGTGTGCTGGGAGTTTTTCTGGGATCACTTATTATGTGGATCACAATATCTATTGACTGGCCAAGCCTGATTACACTGCTGGCGCTGGGACTTCTCCCCACATTCGGTTTTTCTGACACATTTGCGGGAGCATTCGGAAATACGACCGTTGCATTTCTGATCTTTACCTTTATGCTCGTATATCCGCTGGCACAGACGAATTTTGTCAGAAGGTGTACTATTTCATTCATTACAAACAGAATCGCCCGCAGAGGCCCATGGTTTTTCGTCTGCTTTCTGCTTGCGGCAGTTACATTTATGGGACTGTTCGTCTCTCCATCGGTTCTGTTTGTGGCATTCATGCCGTTCCTTGAAGATATTTTCAAGGTACTTGAGGTAAAGAAAGGCGGAAAGACAGGAAACATGCTTATGATGGGAACGGCGTTCTGCATCAGCCTTTCTTCGGGAATGACTGCAATCGGCCATGTATGGCCTACGATGGCAATCGGATATTATACTGCGGCAACCGGAAATGATGTGAACCAGTTCCAGTATATGGCAATGGGAATTCCCACAGGTATCGTTCTGATTATACTGCTTATTCTTGTGTTCAAATTCATCTACCGTCCGGACGATGTAAACGAACTGAAACCGGAAAAGGCGATGGGGCTCAGGGGAACAGTTCCCGCAGCGGACATTAAGGAAAAGATTATTCTCGGAGTCATGCTGCTGACTGTAATTCTGTGGGTAGGCCCCAGCCTTATAAAAGATGCGCTGCCGGGAGTTTATGAGACAATCAACAGCTGGTCGACTGCAATGCCGCCGCTTCTCGGATGTATTATCCTCTTTGTGACAAAGGTGGACGGAAAAAGGATTCTCGACTTTAAAGAGGCAAGCACAAAAGGAGTGCTCTGGGGAAGTATTCTCATGACGGGCGCGGCTACATGGCTCGGATCATGCATGACACATGAAGAAATCGGGATCAGCCAGTGGCTGACAGATACTCTGTCTCCGCTGACATCAAATCTCCCGGTAATCGGAATGATTATTTTCTTTATTACATGGGCGGTTCTTGAGACAAACTTTTCGTCGAATATTGTTACAGTTACTGTTGTAAGTTCCGTTGCCCTTTCAGTGCTTACCGTTCTTCCGGCCGGAACTGTACACGTGGGAGCTGTCGTATGTATGGTAGGATTTGCTGCGGCAATCTGCAACATGACGCCTGCAGGACAGAGTACAATCAACACGGTGGCCATCGGCTCCGGGTGGACGACGACAAAGTCAATGTTCATATGGGGAGGAATTTTTGCCATCCTGGGAATTATTGTGCTGACCTTTTTTGCCTATCCGCTTGGATCTTTTGTGATCGGTTAAAAACAGAAATAACAGGAGAATGATGCATTATGGAAAGAATATATAAATACGATGTGGTAGTTGCAGGCGGCGGAACTGCAGGAGTGGCAGCAGCTGTGGGAGCGGCAGAAGCAGGTGCAAAGACTCTGCTGATTGAGAGAAATCCATATCTCGGCGGGGAAGCGACCCACTCGGGAGTAGGAGCGTTCTGCGGATTTTATTCCTGCGGAAAAAATCCCGTAAAAGTTGTCTCAGGAGTCGGAGACCGGGTGCTGGAGGAGCTTAAGCTCCTCGGAGCAGAGGCCGATGAGATCATATCCGCGACAGGAAATAAAAATATTAATTTCCAGCCGGAATATCTGAAATGCGCTCTTGACAATCTGCTGAATAAGGCGAACGTGGAGCTCTTTCTTCACACAACGATTGTCGGAGCCAGCGCAGAGGATCGGCAGCTGAGATCAATCTGCTGTTTCGATGATGAAGGAATATTTATGGTGGAAGCCTCCTGCTTCGTGGATGCGACAGGAGATGCCAATCTGGTTCATCTGGCAGGAGCGGACACAATGTGGGGCGGAGAGGATCATACTGTGCAGGCAGCCACCATGCCGTTTCGAATGAGCGGAGTGGACACATCCTGCGATATGTCGCCCGAGGCGGTGGAGAAGGCGATCGTCCAGGCAAAAAAGGACGGGATCCCGAATCTCACAAAGGAAAAAGGTTTTATCTTGAAAAAAGAAGGGTCGGACATTGTGACTGTCCTCCTGCCCAGTGTTGTTCCGAAGGGACTGAATACAGAAGAAGTAACCCGTCTCGAAACTGAGACGAGAAAGCAGGTGCTCTCGTATGTTCGGGCATTGAAAAAATATATGCACGGGATGGAGATGGCGGAGCTTGCTGTAATCGGGCCGTCCGTAGGATTCAGGGAAACGAGGAGAATGGCCGGAAAAGAGACAGTTTCCGCTGATGACGTGCTTAACAGAAGAAAACGGGATGACGGAGTAGCACGGGGAGGCTGGAAACCGGAGATACATAAAGATATAAACAAAATGGGAACTTATCTGGAAGTTGCAGACGGAAGCTATTTCGATATTCCGCTCGGAGCGCTTCAGTCGGCAGATCTTGATAATCTGTACGGGGCCGGAAGAAATCTGTCTTCGGACGAGGCTGCTTTTGCAGCTGTACGTGTCATGGGAACATGCTTTGCAACCGGACATGCCGCAGGCGTTGGAGCAGCATGTCAGGCAAAGAACGGGACCGCAGATGTGGAACTGATCCGCGCGGAGCTTATGCGCCAGGGGGCGCTTGTGTGAGCGGACACTGCAGGAATTTTCTGCGGGCGAAACTGACGGGTACACCGGGAGGATGCCGGGAAGTATGCCGGGGAGAAATCCCCGGACGGGCTTCCGGATACCGGTAAAATGGCATGATAAGGAAAGGGAAGAGAAATGACATTAAATGAAATCAGAGCAGAAATTGACCAGATTGACAATCAGATGAAAACTCTGTTTTTAAAACGAATGGAATGCGCAGAGCATGTAGCTCAGACAAAGGCGGAAAGCGGAGGAGATGTTTTCGCTCCGGAGCGGGAGAAGGAGATTCTGGAAAAGCGCACGGTAGATACGGATGGCGAGATAAAGAGTATATATACATCGTTTCTGACATGGATTATGTGTGCCAGCAGAAAATATCAGTATGGATTTCTGAAGAACATGCAGGAAGATGTGCTTGAAAAGCTTCTGTCCCAGGCAGGGTTCGACATGGAGGCGGAGCATGAATATGTGCGTGTAGGGTTTTTCCTGCGGGAAAAGAAAAACTCCCTGAATCTGTATATTAATATGATTTCCTTAAACGGGATCGATATCAGAGAGATGAATGTAGCCGAAAAAGACGGCGGCCGGAAGGTCAGCATCCTTCTTGCGGGAAATGTGCAGGATACAGATATGCGCCGGCTGCTCTGCCAGCTTGGAAAGGAAGCGCCGTGTTTTGAAATACAGTCACTTGAAAAATAAAATAAAAGCGATATCACGGGAATATATCCTTCCGGACAGGACGGATGCGAAATGGATTGCGAAGCTGATTTTAAGTTTGATCGCCCCAATATGTATCCTTATATTACGGCCGCTGGGGCTGGACATGAGACAGTCGGGGGTAATCGCCGGGGTACTTCTGGCGATTATCTGGTGGTCAGCTGATATTGTAAAAAAGATCCCGACTTCCATTTTTCTGCTTGCCGTATTTTGTCTTGTGAGCGGAGCGGGCGCTGAACAAGTGTTTTCCTTCCCGCTTTCCGAGACGTTTCCGATGCTTGTAGTTACCTACCTGTTCAGCCAGGCAATCTCAAACGCGGGTATTCTGGAAAAAGTAATTGAACCGGTTCTTTTTAAGTTTGTACATACACCGGTTCAGTGCATCGCCGCGACTGTGATCGTATTTTTCCTTATGGTTTATGTGATCCCGCAGCCCCTTGCAAGGCTGATAATTGTGGCAGCTGTATTTGACCGTTTTCTGAAAGAAACGAATCTGTCAGATGAGACGAGAAGTGTCCTGATGTACGGAGTGTTTCTATTCTATGCGGTGGTGAATATGTCTTCCAAAGATGCCGATATGATCATGAATCATGTGGCAGCGGAGTATTCGGAGACAGAGATTACAAACTGGGCGTGGATGCAGGGAATGTTCATTCCGACAGTGGTTATATGCCTTGTTATTATACTGCTGTTTGTATTTCTGTTCAGAAAACAGCTTATGGGGGACAGGATCAGTGTCAGTACACAGGAAAAGCGGGAAAAGACAGTATTTTCCCGTCAGCAGAAAACAGCTGCTGTTATTATTTCCGTCACGGTGATTCTCTGGATGACATCCGGACTGCACGGGCTCAACAATACGGTTGTCACGCTGGCAGCGGTGATCTGTCTGTTTGCAGTAAAAATCCTGAAGCCGGCAGATTTCAGAGCGATTGATGTAACGACACTGATTTTCCTGACAGCCGCTTTTTCCATCGGAGGAGTCATGGAAGCGTGCGGGGCGGCGGACAAAGTGTTCGGGCTCTTTAAAAATGTATTTCCGGATGGATTTTCGACAGAGTACGCTCTCATTATGATTGGAATCAGCATGGCACTTCATATGATTCTCGGCAGCAATACGACAACACTTTCTGTAGTTGTACCCGGGATGATGATACTATGCGGACAGTATGTCCCTTCGCCTGTTATTGTTTATGTGGCGGTGATCAGCGTTTCATTTCACGCGATTCTTCCGTTTCACTCTGTATCAATGATGATTGGTGCGTCGGACGGATATTTCCCGTCCAGGTATGTGACGAGATTCGGAGTGCCTGCTACATTTCTCGTATACGCGGCAGTGATTGCAGTATACATTCCATATTGGAAACTGACAGGGATTCTGTGAAAATGTCAGGCTATAGA
>CAYULX010000089.1:0-6164 GCA_964445535.1 uncultured Eubacterium sp. | reverse complement strand
ACTGCCATTTGCCTGCATATATGCACCGTCAAGAAGATAGCCGTCAGGAGCTTTTGTTTCCTCAACAGTCAGCGTTCCTAAAGGAAGCACGTTCTTTCCGTCCTGTGTATAGAAGCTGTCACCAGATACCTTGTATTCATCAGAAAGGCGGGAAACGTAATGGATAGTGCCGTCGCTGTCCTTTTCAGCGATTGTCTTTGTCACCCATGTTTTGGTAGGCTCGCTAGGAAGAGTGTCGGCGGTATAGTGTCCCGCATAGAATTTCCATGTGAACTCCGCACCCTCCAGGGAAGCGTCGCCCTGTGGAGCGTCTTTCTGTGTTTCCATGTCAATCTTGAATAATTCAATCAAGATGTCTGTGACCTTTGGCGTATCTGATACATTAAGTGTCGCTGTCTTGCCAGCTTCCACGTTTAAGAAATACACAGTGCTGTCCACCTTATAGCCAGCAGGAGCAGAAAGCTCTTTGATGTAGACTGTGCCAGCCTTTACTTCCACAACATCAGTGTTTCCGCTGTTATCCGTTGTAAGGGTGGCAAGCTGTGACCTACAGTCCTTATCAGAATAGACACCATAAGTCGCACCAGCAATAGAGTAAAGCCCGTTCCCGTCGGTAATGCTGGCATTACTGGAAGCCTTTTTCAATGTGGCATTTCCTACGGCAAGTTTCGCCCAGAACTGTCCAATGTCCTGTCCCTCGCCAGAGTAGATATAACCGCCACATTCATAGCGTCCTTTGTTCTCGCTGGCAAAGGCTTTCGCACCAGCGTAAACCTTGTCCTGTACGGCTTTTGAAATTTCATCATAGGAAGCTCTGACGTTATCGCATTGCCAGCCAAGATGAACGCTCAATCTCTGCCATACGACGCACTGTTCAAGAAGATAGACCTGTTTATAATTCAACTCACTGTGGCTCTGTGCGTACTGCTTGACGTATTCCAGAGAGAGGGCAACGTCGGAAATCTGGTCGGCACTCATGCGTGTGCTTGCGTCGGCTCTGGTCTTATAGCCGTTCTTGAAGTTGGTGTTGATGTCAACGCAGTAGGCAGTTTCGCCCTCAACTTTCATAATGCCCTCATGAAAAGTCGAACCGATAGAACCATCATTCATAACCTTTTCGATATAGCCTGCTCGCTCTGCACTTTCTGTCCAATATTGCTTCTCGGAAGCGTGGACTGCCAGTTGTCGGCAAAGCGGTAACGATAGTCGCAAAGGCAAGGAAGCCTGTGGCTAATCGCTTCAATATCTTTTTCATAGCTTTAATGTCTCCTTTCATTTTTACAAAAAAATAGACGCTCATTTCTGAACGTCTATACAGTCGGAAAGGCTTGTCCTCTCTCAATATTTAATTGTTATAGGTACAACAGTTGCCTTTCTATAATAATGTAGTTTGACTTGCGCTATTGATATCCGCCATGTCCCTCCTCAATTATGAGACACTGGAACAGGCTGTCCGCTGTATGCTCCGCTCAAGAAATATTTATCTGGCAGCCGTCAGCATCTCTCTGGATTATACATGGCTCTTTAAAAGAAACATGCAGCGTCTCGGAAAGCTGGTGCTTCTGGAATCCAATAACGCCGAACAGCTCTGCACGACTCTCTCTGTCACCCCGGAAGACTGCGCCATCATCGTTACCTACTCCGGTTCCACCGTCCGTATTCAGAATGAAGCGCAGCTTCTTCACGAAAAGGGCGTACCCATCATTCTTTTGACCGGTCTGGGAGAAAATGCCGTCCGCCCTTACGCTGATTATATTCTCGATGTAACAACCCGGGAACGGCTTTACTCTAAAGTCGGCAATTTCTCCACAAATGTGTCGGTACAACTGCTACTGGATATTCTGTATTCCTGTTATTTTGCTGCTGATTTCGACAAAAACTGGAATACCCGTCTGGATATCGCGCACAAGATTGAACTTCACCGTTCTTCTCAAAATGAAATCATGCGGGAACAATAACCCGGTTATTCCGCAAAGTTTCCTGTATAGAGCTGATAATATTTACCTTTAACGGCAATCAACTCATCATGGGTACCTCTCTCAATGATGCGGCCCTGTTCCATGACCATGATACAGTCAGAGTTCTTGACCGTGGAGAGACGGTGGGCGATGACGAAGGTAGTACGGCCTTTCATCAGAGCGTCCATGCCGTCCTGTACCAGTTTCTCGGTACGGGTATCAATGGATGAGGTGGCCTCGTCTAGAATCAGCGCCGGCGGATCTGCCACGGCCGCACGGGCAATGGCAAGGAGTTGCCGCTGGCCCTGGCTCAAGTTGGCGCCGTCACCGGTGAGCATAGTGTCGTAGCCATCCGGCAGACGCCGGATAAATCCGTCGGCGTTGGCCAGCTTGGCTGCCTTGATGCACTCTTCATCGGTAGCGTCCAGTTTACCGTAACGGATATTATCCATGACAGAACCGGTAAACAGGTGGGTATCCTGCAATACAATACCTAAAGAGCGACGCAAATCCTGTTTCTTGATCTTATTAATATTGATACCATCATAACGGATTTTTCCGTCGGCGATATCGTAGAAACGGTTGATCAGGTTAGTGATGGTCGTCTTGCCTGCGCCGGTGGAGCCGACAAAGGCAATCTTCTGGCCCGGTTTCGCCCAGAGACTGATATTATGAAGCACTAGCTTGTCATCGGTGTAGCCAAAGTCCACATCGTCAAGGACAACGGCGCCTTCCAGATTAGTGTAAGTAACAGTACCTTCTGCTTTATGCGGGTGTTTCCATGCCCACAGGTTTGTTCTGGTTTCTGATTCGGTGATGTTACCGTTTTCATCCTCTTTGGCGTTGACCAGTTCCACATAACCGTCATCTACTTCCGGAGTCTGATCCATCAGGTCAAAAACACGCTGCGAGCCGGCTACGGCGTTGACCACAAAATTTATCTGCTGGCTAACCTGGGTAATCGGGTTGGTAAAGCTTTTATTCAATCCTACGAAGGTGATGACCGTACCGATGCTGACTCCTGCTAGACCGTTGATGCCTAAAATCGCACCGATGATCGCCACTAAAGAGTAGCTGATCCACCCGATATTGGCGTTGACAGGCATCAGCAGGTTGGCGTAACTATTAGCCTTATTGGTACTGTTCCTCAATTTTTCGTTGACTTTATGGAAGTCATCGATGGCTTCCTGCTCGTGGCAAAACACTTTGACAACTTTCTGTCCGTCCAGCATTTCCTCAATGAAACCGTCCACCTCGCCTAAGTCCCTCTGCTGATGGATGTAATATTTACCGGACAGTTTTGAGAAATTGGCGGTGATCAGGAGCATGACGATGGCTGTCAGAATAGAGATGATCGTCAGCGCCGGATTTAATATTATCATAGTTACTAATGTCGCCGCCATGGTGATGACGGAATTGATAATCTGCGGGATGCTCTGGCTCAACAACTGTCGCAGAGTATCCACATCGTTGGTGTACACGGACATGATATCGCCGTGGGCGTGGGTATCAAAGTATTTAATCGGAAGCGCTTCCATATTGTGGAACAAATCGTTCCTCAAGTGGAGCATCGTTCCCTGACTTACATTTACCATGATACGGTTATAGGTAAATGCGGTGACAACACCCACTGCCATGATACAGGCAAGACGAATCAGATCGGATGCCAGTCCGCTGAAGTCGTTGGATCCGGTGGATAGCATCGGCATAATATAATCATCCACCAATGTCTGCGGGAAGGTTGCTCCCACGACCGTGGCGATAGCCGTAATCAAAATACAGGCAATAACAATGATAAATGGAACTTTATAATAATGAAGCATGTATTGGATGACCCGTTTCAGCGGCTTTGTGGCCGCCCTGGTCTCAAATTTTTGTTTCTTTTCACTCATCTATGTATTTCCTCCTTCCCTTTAAGCCGGCTGGTCAAAATCACCGCCGCCCTCCATCTGGGAATTATAAATTTCCTGATAGATTGCGTTGTTGGCAAGCAGGTTTTCCGGGGTATCAAATGCATCTATGCAGCCGTTATCCAGCACAAGAATCCGGTCTGCGGACTCCACACTGGAGATACGCTGGGCGATAATGATCTTGGTGGTTCCGGGAATCTCCCTGGCAAAGGCAGCGCGGATCTTCGCATCGGTGGCAGTATCCACAGCGCTGGTGGAATCGTCGAGAATCAGAACTTTCGGTTTTTTCAGAAGCGCCCTGGCAATACAGAGTCTTTGCTTCTGACCGCCGGATACGTTGGCGCCGCCTCGGGCGATTCTCGTCTCATAGCCACCCGGCATCCGGTCAATGAATTCATCGGCACAGGCTGCCTTGCAGGCTTCCACACACTTTTCATAAGTTGCGTCCGGATTACCCCAGCGCAGGTTGTCAAGAATCGTGCCGGAAAAGAGGGTGTTCTTTTGAAGAACCACGGAAACCTGATTTCTGAGCACCTCAGTGTCATAATTACGGACGTCCACGCCGCCAACACAGACAGATCCTTCATCCACATCGTAAAGACGGCAGATCAGGTTGACCAGACTGCTCTTGCCGGCTCCTGTGCCGCCGATGACGCCGATGGTCTCTCCACTCTTAATATGAAGATTGATATCCGACAGAGCATGTTTTCCGCTGCCGTGTTTGTAAGAGAAGTTTACATGGTTAAAATCAATGCTGCCGTCGGCTACTTCCATGACCGGATTCTCCGGATCATGCAAGTCAGCTTTCTCGCTTAACACCTCGCTGATACGGCGGATGCTGGCCAGGGACATACTGATCATGACCACAACCATGGAAAGCATCATAAGACTCATGAGCAACGCCATGATATAACTGAATAAGCTGGTCAGATTACCGGTGGTCATGGAACCGCTCACAATAAACTTTGCGCCGAACCAGGACACGGAGATGATGCAGAAGTACACAGCCACCATCATGGCCGGGTTATTGAAGGCCAGCAGCCCCTCTGCCTTTACGGACAGATCATAAAGCATTTTTGATGCTTTGGAAAATTTGACATTTTCATAATCTTCCCGCACAAAAGCTTTCACCACACGGATGGCCGTTACATTTTCCTGTACACTGGCATTCAGGTCATCGTACCGACGGAATACCTGACGGAAAATTTTCAGGGTGACCACCATAATGGCGCCAATCACAACGACCAGAAAGACCACAGCGATTAAGAACATGGCGCTCAGATGAGGGCTGATGATCATACACATGGCAAAACTGAAAATCAGATTCAACGGCGCGCGGACCGCCACACGAATACACATCATGAATGCGTTCTGTACGTTGGTGATATCTGTCGTCATACGGGTGACCAGACCCGGTACACTGAATTTGTCAATGTTTGAAAAGGAAAAGGTCTGGATATTTTTATAAATGGCTTCCCGAAGATTGGCCGACAGGCCGGCCGCCGCTCCGGCTGCGTTTTTACCAGCCATGGCTCCGAAGAAAAGACTCAAAAAAGCCATCACAACAATGAGGGCGCCGTAACGGTAAACGGCCGGCAGATTGCTGGCTTCCAGTCCTCGGTCAATAATCATTGCAGTGATAAAAGGCATCAGTATTTCCATGATTACTTCAAGCGTGGTCAAACCGATACATAGAAAGGTTTCTCGCTTATACTGTCCCAGCTGCTGTAAAATTTTTTTCACGGTAAATAAACCTCCTGTCTTCTTTTTTCATTGCGCTCCATGTCCGTTAACTGAGCAAGAATTTTCTGTTCCAGACCCCAGAGCTGCATTTTTTCCTCCTGGCTCAAAGCGCCGCAGACTTCCTCTTCCATCTTCTTCGTCTTATTAAGAAACTTTTTGCTTTCATCCAGGAGTTTTTTGGTGGGAAGCACTTTTTTCTTCCGGATATCCTCCGGGTGCTCCCGAAAATAAAGATATTTTTTTTCTCTTAGCTTTTTGATCAGAGCAGACAGCGTCGCCTTGGACATGCCTGTCTCCCGGCACAGCTCCGTAAGGTAGGTTCCCTCCGAATGATGCCGCAGAAGATATACGAGAAAATAAACCTGAATGCCGCTGATTTCATCATTTTTCAGATAGCAGTCTATTTGCGCCGTCACATCCAGACCGATTTTCTTCATCATATAAATCAGCTCTTCTGCTCTGAAATCTTCTGTCATACCTGCGAACACCTCCCATATGTGATTTTGATAATAGTTTTTCGACGAACAGTTCATTACCTTACTTTCTGTCCACA
>CAYULX010000088.1:0-6184 GCA_964445535.1 uncultured Eubacterium sp. | reverse complement strand
TAATGACATATCTTATATCAGTTTTTTTAGTTTACACAAAACTTGAAACGGTCTCGCCCATCGATCATATTATAATTCTGTTCTTCCGTAATCTCTGCGCTTCTTAGATGTTCTCCGTTTTCATAGGATTTCTTCCAGTTGTCCATCTCCAGTTTTTCTGTCGTCATTTTCAGTTTACCCTAATTGCATCTTTACTATTTGTTTCTGAAATAATATAATGCGGTCTGTGTTTTGTCTCCATATACGTTTTTGCAATATATTGCCCTATGATTCCCAAACAAAATAACTGAATACCACCAATAAAAATAATAACACAAATCGTCGATGCCCAACCATCCACCGGATCCCCGAAAATTAACTTTCTGATTATTATTACAAACAACATCATAAAAGAAAATAACGTCATAAAAATACCAAAACCTGATACAATGCTAATAGGTACTTGTGAAAAATTAATAATACCTTCTATTGCATATTTAAATAATTTCCAGAAATTCCATTTGCTCTCTCCAGCAACGCGTTCTACATTTTTGTATGCCATCCAATAGGTTTTGAAGCCAACCCATCCAAAAATACCCTTAGAAAATCGATTGTACTCACTCATATTTACAATGGCATCCACCATCTCTTTTCGCATCAATCTAAAATCACGTGCTCCATTCACAATATCAGCATCTGATATTTTATTAATAATGTAATAAAACTTTTTTGCAAACCAACTATGAATCTTTGACTCTCCTTTTCTGTCCTCTCTCTTAGTTGCAACACTGTCATATTCACCACTTTCAAGAATTCGGAGCATCTCCGGAAGTAATGCGGGAGGGTCTTGTAAATCGGCATCCATTACTGCTATATAATCTCCCTTTGCATTTACAAAACCCGCATACATGGCAGCTTCTTTTCCAAAATTCCTAGAGAAAGAAAAATATTGTACATGTTCATCCTCTAAAGCATATTGTTTTAATATACTCAAAGTCTCATCTTTAGAACCATCATCGACAAAAAGTAATTCATAATCGTATTTCAGTTTCAATAGGATTTTATTTATCTCCCCATAGAAAAAAGGCAAAGATTTCTCTTCATTCCAGCACGGAATAATCAAAGATACTTTTTTCATATGTTTCCCTCCCCGTTATAAGAGAATTCTGGTCTGCAACTTATTATTACATACAGACAATATCCTTCGTATAAATGAAAAATTAAATCATTTTTTTATATGAAATTTTAATTCTGGCAAAACAAATTTTTTAGAAGACACAGCTTTCCATGCCAATATAATCATAAATGGATATAAGGAAAATATATATCTGGACTTAATCTCCCATAGAAGATAAAACAGAAAATACCCAATAAAAAGCAAAATAATAGTATCCCATTTTTTTTCTTTTCTTACTTTAAACGCGCCGATCAAAGCCATTATCGCAAAAATCAAATATTGAGTTCTCATAATACTTTCCAATATACTATATACTTTTTGATCAGGATTTTTTATAAAACCAGTGACAGGTGTAACATATTCAAACTTATCCAACTCATTTTCAACACCCTCACCAAAAGCATATCTTTCTGCCTGATAAGTTCCCTCTGTCCAAGTCCAAAATGTTTTCTTAACTCCAATACTCACAATGTCCTTCATGGAATAGGATTTCAACCGATTCATTACATCATCCATTGTTCTGTTTACATCGTGAGAACCATCTTGAAATCCAAATTCTTCTTTATTGAGTCCCATATATAAATAAGATGCCACTGGTAAACTTTGATTATTTTCATTTTGCAAATCATCAATTATCTCAGAAAATGTAAACACAATTCCAAAAAATAATAATAATCCTGTACATATATTTATTAATTTTCTTTTCCAATTATCTATTTTAAATAACTCTACAATACTATACGCTATTAAATATATTATTGCTATTGGTCTGATAAAATAAGAAATTCCTAATATTATACATGAAACAGAAAATCCATTTTTCTTTTTTAAAAAAATATAATATGACCACAAAGTTAAGACAGTAAAAAGAATATCTGTATAAATATGATTCACATATAATATTACACTAAGAAAACTAAATACAAATACATAAAAAACATTATCATAGCGTAGAGAGATATATTCTTCTAATATCTTTTTAGACAAAATACCTATTGCCACTATCAATATAATATTTAATATTTTTAAAGTTAATATCGATGCAGGAAAAATATATAAAATAAAAGCATAAATATATACACATACTAAATTGTTTGGCGCATTTAGAAAATAATTGCTTGTATTTACTTCATGAAATTTTCCATTTATCACCTGTAATGCTGCATCATATATCTGTTCCATATCGGAAAATGGCTTTAAAGGTACCAACAAAACAAATATAAGAGCTATACTCACAAATACTCCGATAACAATTTTACCATCAGGAACATACTTTATCCATACTTTATTCTTTATCAAAATGAGAATTAATATCCCACCTGCTGCGAGTAAAAGAAAATCTAGCACTCCTGTCCCTGTAAAAAAAGGAAAATCAGCATAATCGTATTTAGCTCGAATAAATAATGCAGCAATTATGAAGCATAGAAAAATACTTCCAAAAGTAATTTTACAAATTTTTGAAATTACATTATATATTTTACTCATTATCTCCTTATTCAGTATTTTACATTTACAACTTTACCTAATTAGGAAATTCTACTATTTTTATTGAATCATTTTTTAGAATATTATTTCATTTCTTTTGCCAGAACAGCAATCTCTTCCTCATTGGCAGGAGTCATGGCGGAACGGATGGTTACCGTAGTATCCGCAAATGTGATGTTCTCACATTTATCGAATGCCGCTTTCATCACCTTCGCTGCCATCGGAGCCCAGGTACCATTTTCAATGAATGCCACCTTACGGTTCATATAGCCTCTCTCTGTAATCTCTGCCAGGAATTCTCTCATGAACGGGAATACTTCCGTATTATATGTAGTGGATGCAAGCACCAGCTTGCCGTAGCGGAAGGCGTCTTCCACTGCCTCCGCCATATCGCAACGGGCCAGATCATTGACAACAACCTTCGGGCAGCCTTCTTCTTCCAATTTCTTCGCCAGCAGCTCCACAGCTGCCTTTGTATGACCGTAAACGGAAGTATAGGCGATGACAGTACCTTCACTCTCCACCCCATAGGAAGACCAGGTATTATATAAATCAAAATAATAGCCGAGATTCTCTTTTAACACCGGTCCGTGAAGCGAACAAATAATCTGAATATCGAGAGCGGCCACTTTCTTAATCAGGCGCTGTACCATGATGCCGAACTTGCCTACAATACCGAAATAATATCTTCTTGCCTCGCAGGCCCACTCTTCTTCCACATCAAGAGCGCCGAACTTACCGAAACTGTCAGCGGAGAACAGCACTTTGTCTGTGGAATCATAAGTCATCATAACTTCCGGCCAGTGTACCATCGGAGCGAACACAAAAGTAAAGGTGTGCTTGCCGGTGGAAAGCGTATCTTCGTCTTTTACGAGCATTTTTCTGTCAGCAAAATCTGTGCCGAAGAACTGTTTTAACATATTAAATGACATGGCATTGGCAACAATCTGCGCTTCCGGATACACTTCCGCAAATGCGGCGATATTGGCAGAGTGATCCGGCTCCATATGCTGCACGATTAGATAATCCGGTTTTCGGTCGCCAAGCACCTCTGCCAGATTGGCGAGCCATTCATCTTTGAAATGAGCGTCCACCGTATCAAATACCACAATCTTTTCATCCATGACCACATAAGAATTATAAGCCATACCGTTAGGAACATCATACTGTCCCTCAAACAAATCAATCTGATGGTCATTGACGCCCACATAATAAATGTCTTCTGTCACTTTACTAAACATTTCTGTCACCTCGTTCATATAATCTTGCTTCCGCGCAACGCAGAAGAAACAACGCCCTGCATTTGCTGCGGAATCTTTCTCAGATGAGAAACTTTCCACATCTGGTAAAAATATATCTTACAAAACTTTTATGCAGATAATAAAAGAGTAATAATTGGAAATCATCTGTCTTTTATTGTCCGCCAAAACTGATTATACGGGATTTCCTTTGAAAAAACAAGTATTCCTCCGTATATTTACTGTATCTTTACAAAAACTTATTTTTCAACAAAGCTTCTATACGCTGGCAAATTGGCTGTTATAAAGCTGCGCGTAGAATCCGTTCTGTGCCAGCAGAGTCTCATGACAGCCCTGCTCAATAATCTTCCCGTCCTTCATGACCAGAATGATATCCGCGTTCTGGATGGTGGACAACCGGTGAGCCACAATGAAACTGGTTCTTCCTTCCATGAGTTTGGCGAAGGCATTTTGAATCCTCTGCTCCGTTCTCGTGTCAATGGAAGAGGTAGCTTCATCCAGAATCAGCATGGCAGGCACATGAAGCATAACTCTCGTGATGCAGAGAAGCTGTTTTTGTCCTTGACTCATGCCGGCGCCGTCTTCCGTAATCCATGTGTCAAGGCCCTTCGGCATCTTTTTGATAAAACTGTAAGAATGGGCCTCTTTCGCCGCCTGTATAATCTGCTCATCGGTGTACCCGTCATTGCCGAGGGTGATATTTTCCCGGACCGTCCCCGTTTTCAGCCAGGTATCCTGGAGCACCATACCATAAGAGCTTCGGAGACACTTCCGGGTTATGTGCCGGATATCGACACCGTCCACCTGAATCGAGCCGCCATTCACATCGTAAAAACGCATGAGCAGGTTAATGATCGTCGTCTTGCCGCATCCGGTGGGCCCCACAATGGCCACCCGCTGTCCCTGTTTCACTTGCAGATTAAAGTCCTCAATGAGTTTTTTTTCCGGCTGATAAGAGAACTTCACATGGGAAAGCGTCACATTTCCTTCCACATCGGAGAGAACTTCCGCATCCTCCGGATCCGGCGTCTGCGGCGTCTCGTCAATAAGTTCAAAGATTCTCGCCGCGCAGGCAAAAGCATTTTGCAGCTCCGTCACCACACCGGAGATCTCATTGAAAGGCTTTGTGTACTGGTTCGCATAGCTTAACAGCACCGTGAGCTGCCCCACTGAAAGGCCGCCGGAGAGGGCGGTTAAGGCGCCGCTTAATGCAACGCTGGCATAGACCAGGCTGTTAACAAACCGGGTGCATGGATTGGTGAGGGAAGAATAAAATGTTGCCTGCAGGGAACAGTCCCGGAGTTTTCCGTTTATCACGTCAAACCGCTCCTGGGCCGTGTGCTCATAGGCAAACGCCTTCACCACCTTCTGCCCTTCTATCATTTCTTCCACAAGGGCTGTCTCCTGTCCCCGGGTCTCAGATTGAAGCCGGAACATGGAGTATGTGTGGCTGGCGATAAACCGTGCCACGAACAAAGAAATGGGCGTAAGGCAGACCACCAACAGCGCAATCCAAGGATGGATGGAAAACATGAATCCCAAGGTTCCCAGGATGGTGATCACTCCCGTAAAAAACTGGGTAAATCCCATCAGAAGTCCGTCGGCAAACTGATCCACATCGGCGATGACACGGCTCACCACATCGCCGTAGGAATGGCCGTCCACATATTTAAGGGGAAGTATTTCAATCTTTTCAATGGCCCGGTTCCGGATATCCCTGGTCACATGAAAGGTAATACGGTTATTGCATATATTCATGATCCACTGGGCGAGTCCGGTGATAATGGCCGCCGCCACGCCAAAAAGCAGGATTCTCCGAATAGCCGTAAAATCCACCTGCCCTTTTCCGATGATACAATCAATGGCGTCTCCCATAAGAATAGGAAGATACAGGGTTCCCGCCACGGTGACCGCCGCCATCAGAAGAGATACTATTACAAAGAACGTATGAGGTTTCAGATAATTCCAGAGGCGTACCGCCGTTTCTTTCTGCGTCATGGTTTTCTTCGTTTCCATTTTATGCCTCCTAGTATAATAATGATGTAGTCAATAATAACTATAAGTTAATAGTTTCAAAGTCTAAATGAATAACTGAAGGAGGGATTCCCTCTCCTTCAGAAGTTATTGTTTCCTTACCGTGTCTGAGACTTCCCTCCTCCCAGATGATTCCGTTGTCAATCTGAGGACCTGGTCCGTGATTACTATTATTTCAAAGATCTCCATTCTGCCGTCGCTCTCAAGCTCACTGCGGAACTGAGATGACATTGTTTGAACAGTACCCGCG
>CAYULX010000087.1:0-6216 GCA_964445535.1 uncultured Eubacterium sp. | reverse complement strand
AGCTGTTTTCATATATGGAAACCGCGAGGATGCGGGAGAGTATGTCCGTATGAATAATACCATCAACCGTTATTTCCGGATCAGCAGATCTCTCAGCTATACCATCGGGCTGGATCAGATTCTGGACGGGATCCAGGAGTCGGCTGTGGTTTTCCTGGGTGATATTCCGGTAGACATCCGGAATGTCATCTTGAAATTCTGTTTGGCGAGAAAGATTGAATGCTGCAGTATCCCGAAGATTTCTGATATCTATATTCAGAGCTCAGAGGTGTTGCAGCTGAATGATAAGCTGCTTCTGCAGTATCCGCCGGTATCCTTTGCGGGAGAGAGGGCTGCTATCAAGCGGTGTATGGATATCGTGGGGGCGCTGCTGATGCTGGTCTGCAGCTCGCCGGTCATGCTGGTGATTGCGGTTATGATCAGACTGGAGGACGGAGGCCCGGTGATTTACTGTCAGGACCGGGTCACCCTGGAAGGGCATCCCTTCCGGATGTACAAGTTCCGCAGTATGTATGTGGATGCGGAAAAGGACGGGGCGCGGCTGGCGCGTAAAAATGACGAGCGGATTACCAGGGTGGGAAGGGTGATCCGGAACCTGCATTTTGACGAATTGCCGCAGCTTGTGAATGTGCTACGGGGAGAGATGTCGCTGGTAGGCCCCCGGCCGGAGCGGCAGGAATTCATTGATGAATACGCCAGACATATTCCGGAATTCCCGGAGCGGCTGAAGGTAAAGGCCGGACTGACCGGATACGCGCAGGTTTACGGCAGATATAATTCTGAGCCGGAGGATAAGATCAAGTATGATCTCTACTATATTTATAATTACAGCTTCTGGCTGGATCTGAAGCTGCTGGTTCTGACGGTCCGTATTCTGTTCCAGAAGGAGAATACAGAGGGAGTAAATGAGGATCAGGTGAATGCTTTGAAACACTCGGGCCCCCCCGGGGAAAAGTATTAGAGAAAGCGTAATCATACATATCAGAAGGGCAGATGTCTGAGAGGTATATTAAATATATGGAAAGAAGAAGTAGAGAAACGGATAGCATGAGAGAAAAGGTTCTTTTTATAATCGGAAGGCTGATCACACTGATCCAGATTGTGATTTCTGTGATCACAATTGTTTTATTGAAGAAGGCGGGACTCCTGCCGGATAAATATGTCATCCTGGCCGGCGTGGTACTGGCTGCGCTGATTGTGGTTTCCGCATTGCTGATGAAGCGGAAAATCAGAATTGTCCGGTTTATTGCAGGCTTTGTCCTGTCTGTCCTGGTGTCGGCGGGGCTGGTTTATGCGGATCTGAAGCTGTATGAGCTGACCAGAACCCTGCAGACGATCACAGATACAACAGAAGAGACGACCAGGGTGGGGGTGTATGTGCTGGAGGATGATCCGGCCCAGTCCATTGAGGATATGCCGGGATATACCTTCGGGATCCTGGAAACCCAGGCGCGGGAGGAAACTGACAACGTAATCTCGCAGATTGACGACGCCCTCGGAACCCAGATCGCGACAGAACCCTATGCGGACGCCGCGGAGCTGGCAGACGCTCTCCTGGATGGAGAATGCGGCGCCATAATTCTGAATGAGGGATTTGTAGATATGATCACAGAGACCGAAGGATATGAGGATTTTGAATCACAGATCCGTGAAGTGGCGTATTATGAATGGCAGACTGCCATAACAGGGGAAGATACAGGAGAGACGGCGGATCCCATCAACGAAGACGGTATTTTCACGATGTATATCAGCGGCATTGATACATACGGATCGATTTCCGCCAGAAGCCGGAGTGATGTGAATATTCTTGCCGTAGTAAACACAAATACGCGGCAGGTGCTTCTGGTTTCCACCCCGAGGGATTATTACGTACCCCTGTCCATTTCCGGCGGGGTGAAGGACAAACTGACCCATGCGGGGATTTATGGAGTGACTGTGTCGAAAGATACCCTGGCCATGCTGTATGACATAGATATCGATTACTATTTCCGGATAAATTTCAGCGGATTTGAACAGCTGATCGACGCGCTGGGGGGGATTACCGTCCAGTCTGACTATACATTTGATGTAGAGCCTTCCTTCCACTACGAGGAGGGGGCGAATTATCTAAATGGCGAAGAGGCGCTGGCCTTTGCCCGGGAACGCTATTCCTTCGCGGAGGGAGACCGGCAGAGGGGAAGGAATCAGATGGCCGTGATCACCGGCGTGATCAACAAGCTGATGTCTCCGTCAATCCTGAGGAATTTCTCTGATCTGATGGAAGGACTGGAGGGAAGCTTTGAGTCGGATCTGTCCTATGATGATCTGGCAGGTCTTGTGAAAATCCAGCTTGCGGAAGGGGGCTCCTGGAACATTGTGACTTACAGTGTGGATGGAACCGGGACGAGGGCGTCCACCTATTCCATGAGCGGAAGCCTGTATGTTATGGAACCGGACCAGTCTACGGTGGATCACGCGAAGGAGCTGATCAGCCAGGTGGAAAACGGGGAGACGCTGGAGCAGGAGTAAAGACATGAAAAAGGTCCTGATTATCGCAACCGTAGGCGGCTTTCTGAAAAAATTTGAAATGAGAAATGTCCGGATTCTCCGGGAAATGGGGTATGAAGTACATTATGCCGCGAATCTGGAGAACCAGGTATACCGGTTTGAGCCGGAGGAACTGGAAGCAGAAGGGGTCCGGCTTCACCACATTGCGATCAGCAAATCCCCCTATGACCTGATTTCCCATAAAAGGGAGCTCCGGGTGCTGACAGAACTGATCCGGCGGGAAAATATCAGCCTGATTCACTGCCACACCCCGGTAGGAGGGTATCTCGGAAGAGTGGCCGCGAAAAAAACAGGAAAAGCGGATCTGAAGGTGATATACACTTCCCATGGCTTCCACTTTTACGCGGGAGCCCCCAGGATACGGGGAGCCATATTCCGGAAGGTGGAAGAACGCCTGGCGGCAGCGACAGATGTGATTATTACCATTAATGGGGAGGATTACAGAAACGCCCGCGACTTCCGGCTGAAACCGGGAGGGGCGGTTTGCTGGGTCCCCGGAATTGGCCTGGATATGGAACAGTTTCCCATGCCGGGACCGGAAAAGAAGGCGGCCTGCAGAAGGCGTCTGGGGATACCGGAGGATACATTCTTCCTTTTGTCTGTGGGAGAGCTGAACCGGAACAAGAATCACAGAGTAGTCCTGCAGGCCATGCATGAACTGGAAAGCACAGGGAATGGCGGCAGGAAGATCCTTTACGGGATCTGCGGGGAAGGTCCGGGGAGAGGCGCCCTGGAAGCGGAAATCCGGCGGCTGGGGCTGGAAGGCCAGGCGGTTCTGTACGGATACTGCGGTTCCGTCCGGGATTATCTGGCAGGGGCGGACGCTTTCGCCTTCCCGTCCCGGAGAGAGGGACTGGGAATGGCGGCCCTGGAGGCGCTGTCCATGGGGATTCCGGTTCTGGCGGCTGATAACCGGGGAACGCGGGAGTATATGGAGCCGGGGAAAAACGGATATGTTTACGGCTGGCAGGATGCGGACGGTTTTGCTGAGGGCATCCGGAAACTGGAGGATCAGAGTGAAGAAGAAAGAAAACGCATGAGGGACAGCTGCCGGGAATCCGCCGGCCCCTTTGAAAAAAGCAGGACAGAAAAAATCATGAGACAGATCTATGAAAGCATTTTGGAATGATGGTGACACAGGCAGGAATCCTTCCGGGGAAAGCCACAGTCTGGCAGGGGGAGAAAGTGTGAAAGTAAACTTTCAGATCCACCTTGATGACGCGGCGGGCGCGTCAGAAGGAGGTAGGTTGAAATGAAAATGGATACAATGATCAGCGTGATCATGAGCGTATATAATCCGGATCAGGATCAGCTGCGCCGGGCAATCCGGTCGCTGACCGGCCAGACATACCGGAACTGGGAACTGATTCTTTATAATGACGGCTCCGGCCCGGAATATGACGGAATCTTTGCGGAGGCCGCGGCAATGGACGGCCGCATCCGCTACATATATGAAAAGGAAAATCATGGGCTGGCCTGGGGACTGAACCGGTGCCTGGAAGCCGCCCGGGGAGAATACATAGCGCGTATGGATGGGGACGACATCTCCCATCCCCGGCGTTTCCGGGAAATCATTGATTTTCTGGAAAAACATCCGGAATATCAGTGGGCCGGATCCAACACGGCGCTGATTGACGATAAAGGCAGATGGGGAAGCCGGGAGATGCCGGAGATTCCCCGGAAGGAGGACTTCCTGAAATATTCCCCTTATATCCACCCCTCTGTTATCTTCCGCCGGAAGGTGCTGCAGGAATGCCGGGGATACCGGAACTCCAGGAAAGGCGAGGATTACGAACTGTTCATGCGTCTGCACGCCGGGGGATACCGGGGCTATAACCTGCAGGAAGAGCTTTTTTATTACAGGGAAGATCCGGCAGCCGTTTCCAGGCAGAAGTGGCTGTGGAGACTGGAAGAAACGGGGATCCGCCTGAGAGGATTTGCCAGGCTGAAGCTGCTGAAGCCGCGGAATACGGTATACATCATAAAGCCTCTGCTGATGGGGCTGGTTCCCCGGGGCTTTATGATGAAAATAAAGACGCGTGTGAGGAAAGAGATGCATGTGGAAGGATACGAGGAAAGCCCGACAAAAACGGTATGAAGATTATCTGAAAATATGTCCGGCGCTGTCGGAACCGGCGGAGCGGCTGCGGCGGCAGGAATCCGGCGCAGATATGACGGCGGCACAGACGGAAGGCAGTCTTATTGACATCAATGTCTGTGATTATGTCCTTTCCCCCGCCCTGAACGGATATGTCCTCTGGGTGCTGCGGGAAGCGCTTGCTTCGGGAAAGCGGCGGCTGTATTTCCTGGCGCGGGATGGATACCTTATGTACCGGACGGCAGAGATCCTGTGTAAGAAGCTGGAGCTGAATATTGAGTGCAGATATCTGTGCTGTTCCAGATATTCCCTCCGGCTGCCCGTGTACCATCTGGATCACCGGGGAGCGCTGGAGTATATCTGCCGGGGCGGGATAGACGTTACAGTGAAGAGAATCCTGGAAAGGACAGGATTGTCAGAAGAAGAAAAACAGGAAGCGCTTGCGGAGGTCAATGCGTACTTCGGCAGGCAGGACCATAAACAATATAAAATGGAAGATCCGGTAAGCCATGCGGAGCTGGCGTCCATCCGGGAGGCCATGGATCAGAGCGCGGCGTTCTGGCAGGCTCTGGACAGGCATTCCAGGGAAGCTCTGCCGGCGCTGGAGGGCTATCTTCTCCAGGAGGGACTGCTGGATGAAGGCCCCATAGCGCTGGTGGACAGCGGCTGGGTGGGATCCATGCAGAAAGTGCTGGATCAGATCCTGGATTTCATGGCCGGGAAACATAACAGAACAAGACTTCCGCTGGAGGGGTATTACTGGGGACTGTATGAGCTTCCCGGGGATGTGGATCCCCAGACCTATCATTGTTATTATTTTTCGCCGGGGAGCTATCTGCAGGAAAAGGTATATTTCAGCAACTGTCTGTTTGAATGTATTTTCAGCGCCCCCCACGGAATGACCCTGGGGTATGCGGAGGGGAGCGGAGGCTTCCATCCGGTATTCGGGGAGATCAATGAGGAAAACCGGCGGTTTATCCGGGAAACAGAAGGGAGGATGGCTCTCTATACAGAAATACTGGCCGGCAGCCTGCAAAAAAGAAGAACCGGGATCCTGGAATGCGAGCATGACAGGGAAGCGGTCCGGAAGCTGCTGGCAGCGTTTATGGGAGAGCCCACGCGGGAGGAGGCGGAACGATATGGCCGCTTATCCTTTACCGATGATGTGCTGGAGAAAAAGGGAAGGAAGCTGGCGGAACCCATGACAGAAGCGGAGCTGGCAGAGAATCATGTGTTGAGGAAAGCCATTGCCATGTTCGCGGCGCGGCATGGAAATGTAAAAGAAAGCGCCTGGTATGAGGGCAGCGCGGTGAACAATGGCAGGCATGTGGGGAGACATCTGAGAAGATACACAGGGTATAAGTACCTGCTGTATCTGAGAAAAAGACATATGTGGAGAAAGAATCATGGGTGAAAAGGAACAGAAAAAGCAGTACTGGTTTGTCATACGGGAGCTGACATCCAGGGAAATCAAAAGAAAATATTCCAGATCGAAGCTGGGGATTGTGTGGAGCGTGCTGAATCCGCTGCTGACCATGGCGGTGCTGTCGCTGATCTTTTCGAGAATGTTT
>CAYULX010000086.1:0-6337 GCA_964445535.1 uncultured Eubacterium sp. | reverse complement strand
GAGATGATCACAAGATAAGCGGAAAAGACTTGATTTTCAACAGGATATCTGATATAATGTGTGCAGTTTTCAGGGTGCGCCCTAAAAGATATTCCTCGATAGCTCAGTCGGTAGAGCACGCGGCTGTTAACCGCGCTGTCGTAGGTTCAAGTCCTACTCGGGGAGTTCTGGCTCCTTGGTCAAGTGGTTAAGACACCGCCCTTTCACGGCGGTAACAGGAGTTCAAATCTCCTAGGAGTCATATGGCGTCGTAGCCAAGTGGTAAGGCAGAGGTCTGCAACACCTTCATCACCAGTTCAAATCTGGTCGACGCCTCTTTAGAGACTAGTCAGTGATTAGTCTCTTTTTACATTCATCAATTGTATATCGCGGGGTAGAGCAGTCTGGTAGCTCGTCGGGCTCATAACCCGGAGGTCGTTGGTTCAAATCCTTCCCCCGCAATTTTGTAAAGGTCATCAGAAGATTGATGGCCTTTTTCTTTATAAAATTTCTTATGAGCTTCTGAGAAACCGATGATTTTACAGTGTCCAGGAAAAACAATATTGAAAAAGTCGCAAGGCTCACTGATAATACACGTTTTCTCATGTATTCCCCTAAAATAAAGAATAAATAAAAAAGAATTAAGTGCAAAAAAAAAAGTTTTTGTGAAATTTAAATAAAAGGTAGCATTAAAATAAAAAACATATTATAATGTTATTGCAAAGAATCTGAGGTTATGATAGGATTAACACGTCATACTAGATATTTTCTAGCCCAGAGTAACTATTATTTAGTAATATTGATCATTAAAATGGAGGAATTAGTATTATGGCAAAGAAAGTTGTATTAGCCGGTGCTTGTCGTACTGCAATCGGAACTATGGGTGGTGGATTAAGCACAGTACCTGCAGCTGAACTTGGTACTATTGTAATCAAAGAAGCTCTGAAAAGAGCAAATGTCGCTGCAGATCAGGTTGACGAAGTATTAATGGGTTGTGTAATCCAGGCCGGATTAGGACAGAACGTTGCTCGTCAGGCTTCCATCAACGCAGGACTGCCTGTTGAAGTACCTGCAACTACAATCAACATCGTTTGTGGTTCCGGTCTTAATTGTGTTAACCTGGCAGCTACAAAGATTATTGCCGGCGATGCTGACATCGTCGTTGCCGGTGGTATGGAGAACATGTCCATGGCTCCGTTCTGTCTGGACAAGGCTCGTTTTGGTTACAGAATGAACAACGGTGTATTAAAAGACTGTATGGTTAATGATGCTCTGACAGATGCTTTCCATCAGTATCATATGGGTATCACGGCAGAGAACGTTGCTGAACAGTGGGGACTGACAAGAGAAGAACTGGATGAGTTCGCAGCTAGTTCTCAACAGAAAGCAGCAGCAGCAATCGAAGCTGGTAAGTTTAAAGATGAGATTGTTCCTGTAGAAGTTAAACAGAAAAAGAAAACAGTGATTGTTGATACAGATGAGGGACCACGTCCTGGAACTACAGCTGAGGGCATCGCTAAATTACGTCCGGCATTCAAGAAAGATGGTATCGTAACAGCAGCTAACTCTTCAGGTATCAATGATGGTGCAGCAGCAATCGTTGTTATGAGCGAAGAGAAAGCTAAAGAACTCGGTGTTACACCAATGGCCACATGGGTTGCAGGCGCATTAGGCGGCGTTGATCCGGAAATCATGGGGGTTGGGCCTGTTGCTTCCACAAGAAAAGTTCTTGAGAAAACAGGCATGAGCATTGACGACTTTGATTTAATTGAAGCTAATGAGGCTTTCGCAGCACAGTCTCTGGCAGTAGGAAAAGACCTCGGTTTCGATACATCCAAATTAAATGTAAATGGTGGAGCTATCGCGATAGGACATCCGGTAGGGGCTTCAGGATGCCGTATTCTTGTTACATTACTGCATGAGATGCAGAGACGCGACGCTAAGACTGGTTTAGCTACACTTTGTATCGGCGGCGGTATGGGTTGCTCTACAATCGTTAAGAGAGATTAATTACCATAGAATAATCCGGTAACGGCTTTTTGCTGATACTGGTGATTTTCATGATATGATCTACTGTCTGGAAGGAGGTATATAACAATGGGATTCATTAATTATGAAGTAGATGGACAGGTTGGTATTATTACTATTAATCGTCCAAAGGCTTTAAATGCATTAAACAGTGAAGTATTAAAAGAATTGGACGCAACAATTGATGCTGTAGACTTAAATGCTATTAGATGTCTTGTTTTAACAGGCGCCGGAGAGAAGTCGTTTGTTGCAGGTGCTGATATTGGAGAAATGAGTACTCTGACAAAAGAAGAAGGTGAAGCATTCGGCAAAATTGGTAACAATGTATTCAGAAAGATTGAGACGTTACCAATTCCAGTCATTGCAGCAATAAATGGATTCGCTTTGGGCGGCGGTTGTGAGATTTCCATGAGCTGTGATATCAGACTTTGCTCTGAAAACGCTGTATTCGGTCAGCCGGAAGTAGGTCTTGGAATCACTCCTGGATTTGGCGGAACGCAGAGACTGGCTCGTATTGTCGGACCGGGTAAAGCAAAACAGCTGATTTATACTGCACGTAATATCAAGGCTGCTGAAGCTTATAGAATCGGCCTTGTGGACGAAGTATATCCATTAGAAGAGCTTATGCCTCAAGCGATTAAAATGGCAAAAGGCATTGCAAAGAACGCTCCGATTGCCGTTCGCGCATGCAAGAAAGCCATCAATGATGGCCTGGAAGTTGGAATGGATGAAGCTATTGTAATCGAAGAGAAATTATTCGGAAGCTGCTTTGAGACAGAAGACCAGAAATACGGTATGGCTTTCTTCCTTGATAAAAACAAAGACAAAGTAAAAGAACCGTTTAAGAATTGTTAACTAATAATTAATAAGCCCTGCATTTTGTTATGAAGACGGAATGCAGGCAAACTTATATAATTTTTTAGGAGGAAAAATCAATGAAAGTTGGAGTTATTGGCGCAGGTACAATGGGTTCCGGTATCGCTCAGACTTTTGCTCAGACAGAAGGTTATGAGGTGTATTTGTGCGATATTAATGATGAACTGGCTGCAAATGGTAAAAACAGAATTGCCAAAGGTTTTGAAAAGAAAGTTGCCAAAGGCAAAATGGATCAGGCAAAAGCGGATGAAATCCTTGCTAAAATTACCACAGGGACAAAAGATATCTGTACAGATGCTGATTTGATCGTGGAAGCAGCTCTGGAAAACATGGAAATTAAAAAACAGACTTTCAAAGAATTACAGGATATCGTAAAAGCCGACTGTATGTTTGCAACAAATACCTCTTCCTTATCCATCACAGAAATCGGTGCAGGATTAGACAGACCGGTTATTGGTATGCATTTCTTCAACCCGGCTCCGGTTATGAAGTTAATTGAGGTTATCGCTGGTATCAACACACCAGCCGATATGGTTGACAAGATTAAAGCTATTTCCGAAGAAATCGGAAAAACTCCTGTGCAGGTAGAAGAAGCTGCCGGATTCGTAGTTAACAGGATTTTAGTTCCAATGATCAACGAAGCCGTTGGCATCTATGCAGACGGCGTTGCTTCTGTGGAAGGTATCGATACAGCTATGAAGTTAGGTGCAAACCATCCAATGGGACCTTTGGCTTTGGGTGACCTGGTCGGACTTGATGTATGCCTGGCAATCATGGAAGTTCTGTATCATGATACGGGAGATCCAAAGTATCGTCCGCATCCATTATTGAGAAAAATGGTTCGCGGAGGCAAACTGGGACAGAAATCTGGTATCGGTTTCTACGATTATAGAAAATAATTTAGCTCAATTTATAATGCCGTGGAACAATTTGTCTCCACGGCTTTAGGTAGGTTTAAAAAAGTCATTTGGCCTGCTGAATAACCAATTTAATATGGAGGAATGAAAATGGATTTCACATTAAGCAAAAAGCATGAAATGGCTAGACAGCTTTTCAAAGATTTCGCTGAGAACGAAGTAAAACCTCTTGCTCAGGAGGTAGATGAGACAGAACATTTCCCAGAAGAAACCGTTGCTAAAATGCAGAAATTAGGTTTCATGGGAATCCCATTTTCGAAGGAATATGGCGGACAGGGCTGTGACCCTCTGACATATATCATGTGCGTAGAAGAAATATCCAAAGTTTGTGGTACGACAGGCGTTATCGTTTCCGCACATACTTCACTTTGCGCTGACCCTATTATGACTTATGGTACAGAAGAGCAGAAACAGAAATATCTGATTCCTCTGGCAAAAGGCGAACTGTTAGGCGCATTTGCTTTGACAGAACCAGGTGCTGGCACCGACGCTCAGGGAGCCCAGACAAAGGCTGTTTTAGATGGAGATGAATGGGTATTAAACGGTTCAAAATGTTTCATCACCAACGGATCTTACGCAGACGTCTATATTATCATTGCGGTAACAGACATTAAAGTTGATGCAAGAGGAAGAAAGAAAAAGAGTTTCTCCGCATTTATCGTAGAAAAAGGAACACCAGGATTTACATTTGGAACCAAAGAAAAGAAAATGGGTATCCGTGGTTCAGCTACATATGAATTGATTTTCCAGGATTGTCGTATTCCAAAAGAAAACCTCCTTGGACCGCAGGGTAAAGGTTTTGGTATCGCTATGCATACACTGGATGGCGGGCGTATTGGTATCGCTTCCCAGGCTCTGGGTATCGCAGAAGGCGCTCTGGATCTTACCATTAACTATGTAAAAGAGAGAAAACAGTTTGGCAGAACGATTGCTCAACAGCAGAATACACAGTTTATACTGGCTGATTTGGCCACAAAGGTTCAGGCTGCTCAGCTTCTGGTTTATAAAGCTGCAATGGCAAAAGCTACACAGAAAGTTTATTCTGTTGAAGCTGCTATGGCTAAACTGTTTGCTGCAGAAGTAGCGATGGAAGTGACAATCAAGTGCGTTCAGTTACACGGTGGGTACGGCTACATCAGAGAATACGATGTAGAACGTATGATGCGTGATGCTAAGATTACAGAGATCTACGAAGGAACTTCCGAAGTTCAACGTATGGTTATTTCTGGCGACTTATTGAAATAAGGAGGGAAAATACTGTGAAAATCGTAGTATGTATTAAACAGGTACCTGATACAAAAGGTGGAGTTAAGTTTAAACCGGACGGAACTCTGGACAGAGCAGCCATGCTGACAATCATGAACCCGGATGATAAAGCAGGTCTTGAAGCAGCCCTTAGATTAAAAGATCAGTTTGGCGCAGAAGTAACAGCGATCACAATGGGTCTTCCAAAAGCAGAAGAAGTTCTTCGAGAAGCTATGGCTATGGGCGCTGACAAGGGTATCCTTGTCACAGACAGAGTTTTAGGCGGAGCTGATACATGGGCTACATCCACAACACTTGCAGGAGCAATCCGCAACCTTGAATATGATTTGATCATCACTGGACGTCAGGCCATTGACGGAGATACTGCCCAGGTTGGTCCTCAGATTGCTGAACATCTTGATCTTCCTCTGATTTCCTATGCTCAGGATATCAAGGTAGAAGGCGACAGCGTTATTGTTCAGCGTCAGTATGACGACAGATATCATGTATTAAAAGCAAAAATGCCTTGTGTAATCACAGCACTTTCCGAATTAAATGAGCCTCGTTATATGACACCGGGCGGAATCTTCGATGCATATGATGCAGAGATCACAACATGGGGAAGAAAGGATCTTAAAGACGTAGATGACAGCAACCTTGGTCTTGCAGGTTCACCTACTCAGATCGCTAAAGCTTCCGATAGAGTGCGTAAAGGAAAAGGTGTCATGATGACAGCAGAAACACCGGAAGAAGGCGTTGAGTACATCATGGACAAAATGTTAACTAAACATGTTATCTAATATAAAGGGAATGTGGTGAATAGAATGAATTTACAAGAATATAAAGGTGTATTTATCTATGCTCAGCAGGTTGATAATAAAATTGATTCCATCGCTTTAGAATTACTTGGAAAAGCAAATGATCTTGCTGCAGATTTAGGAACAGACGTAACAGCAGTCTTAATCGGATCTGATGTAAAGGGGCTGGTTGATGAGCTGGCTGAATACGGCGCAGATAAAGTCATCGTTGTAGATGAACCGGCTTTAAAAGAGTACAGAACAGAGCCATACACACATGCACTGGCTTCTGTAATTAACGAATACAAACCGGAGATTCTTCTGGTTGGCGCTACTGCAATCGGACGTGACCTGGGTCCTCGTGTATCCGCTCGTGTGGCTACGGGTCTTACTGCTGACTGTACCGTTCTTGAGATTGGCGAATTTAAAGCTCGCGGAGACGCAGCGCCTCGTCAGGGACAGTTGCTGATGACACGTCCTGCTTTCGGTGGAAAC
>CAYULX010000085.1:0-6791 GCA_964445535.1 uncultured Eubacterium sp. | reverse complement strand
AATTCCCCCATGAATGGGGGCTAGGGGGTTGAAGTGTCGAAGACACTTTTTTATATATAGGTATTGAAAAAAGTGTCATAGCTGCAGAATAATATGTTCTGATTCCAACCTATCGCGCATAAGGTTGAAAGAAGGAAATTCTGTACAGGAATAAATATGTCGCCAGGGAGTGAAACTGGTGTTTGGAAGAAAAAGAAAGACCGAAAAGGAGACTCTCAACAAGGAAGTCGTACAGGCAGAAACAGAGGATGCGCTCTATAATCTCATTGCACAAAAAAGGCTGGAAATAATGAAAAAAGATGATAGAATGTTTAATAGGCACGATTTCTCCGCAGGGCGGAGATTGTGATATCAGACAGAAGGGAGCGAAAGGATGAATATATCGGAAGTGGAATTTTCTTTTCCAGCGGCACATGCAGGCAATGTCTTCGGACAGTTTGATTCTTACATGAAAAAGATTGAGCGGACGCTGCATGTGACCATTATTTTCCGGGATGATAAAATAAAGATTATCGGCAGTGAGGAAGGCTGCCAGAAGGCCAAAGATGTCATTGATGAGCTGATGCTCCTGTCGGAAAGAGAAAATGTGATCGCAGAGCAAGATGTCAATTATGCGCTGTCTTTGGTCATGTCCCAGTCCGGCACCGTGGAAACCATGACAGAGCTTAACAGTGATATTATCTGCCATACGGTGATGGGAAAGCCGGTGAAGCCCAAGACGGTGGGACAGCAAAAATATGTCAAAGAGATTACCGACAAGATGATTGTATTTGGCGTGGGGCCTGCCGGAACGGGAAAGACATATCTGGCCATGGCCAAGGCCATCACCGCCTTTAAGGCCAACGAGGTGGGAAGAATCATACTGACCCGTCCGGCCATAGAAGCTGGAGAGAAGCTGGGCTTTCTGCCGGGAAACCTTCAGAGCAAGGTTGACCCGTATCTTCGTCCGCTCTACGATGCCCTTTATGAGATTATGGGGGCCGAATCCTTTCAGAAAAATATGGAAAAAGGACTCATCGAGGTGGCGCCCCTCGCCTATATGCGCGGGCGGACGCTGGACAACGCCTTTGTCGTTCTCGATGAGGCGCAAAATACGACGCCGGCACAGATGAAAATGTTTCTCACCCGAATCGGTTTTGGCTCCAAGGCCATCATCACCGGGGATATGACCCAGAAGGATTTGCCGGAGGGAGCGAAATCCGGTCTTGACGATGCTCTCCGGGTATTGAAAGGTATCGATGAGATTGGCGTGTGTATGTTGACCAGTCAGGATGTGGTGCGTCACCCTCTGGTACAGAAAATTGTTTCGGCCTACGATGCTGACGAGAAACGGCGGGAAGCCAGAAATCACGCGAGACGGGCGGAAGGCGACGGCCGAAATGAAAGAAAAGACAAGATGCTGCGCCGCAGAAAGAAGTAAAAAGGCTCTGTGCCGCGAAAAAAGCACAAAAAATTTGCGGGACGGGGCTTTTGTATGACAGGTGCAGGACGAGGCGGATGAGACTCTGTTTTAAGACAAAAGAACGGGAGAAGATTATGCATATAGAGATTGAATACAGTTACGAAGATAAATTTATCCCTGATTATGAAAACATCATCCGGACAGTGGTGGAGACCGCTCTTGACCATGAGAAATGTCCGTATGAGACACAGGTCTATATTCTGCTCACTGACAATGAAGAGATTCATCAGGTCAATCTGGAACAGCGCTGGATCGACCGGCCGACGGATGTCCTTTCATTTCCCATGGCGGAGTACACACATCCGGCGGACTTCTCGGATTTGGAGGAGAGAGAACCGGACGCTTTTCATCCGGAAAGCGGAGAGCTGCTGCTGGGAGATATCCTGATTTCTATGGATAAAGTAAAGGAGCAGGCTCGGGAATACGGACATTCGGAGAAAAGAGAGCTGGCGTTTCTGGTGGCCCACAGTATGCTCCATCTCATGGGTTATGACCACATGGAAGACGGAGAGCGGAAAATCATGGAGCGGAAGCAGGAAGAGATCCTGGCTCAGTGCGGCTATCTCCGGGTAAGCGAGGTGAATCAGTGAAATCATACGATACCATTATTGTTGGGGGCGGCCCGTCCGGGATGACGGCGGCCCTTTGGTGCGCCAGGGGCGGACAGCGGGCGCTGCTGTTAGACCGATGTGATCGCATCGGCAAAAAGATTCTTGTGACAGGCAACGGTAAATGTAATCTGACCAATATGCGCCAGCAGCCGGAATCTTACAGGGGCGAGACGCCGGAGAAAATTGCCGCAGTGCTGTCGGCTTTTGATATGGAGGATACCATGGAATTCTTCCGTCGCCTGGGGATTCTCACCAGGAATAAAAATGGCTATGTGTATCCCTATAACGAACAGGCGGCCGCTGTCCGGGAGGCCTTTGAGAGTGCAGTTTGTTCCTGTCCATGGCTTGATGTGCTGACGGAAATATCAGTGACTGGCGTCCGAAAGACGGCGGAGGGTTTTCTGGTGTCCGCAGAATCTTTCTTGACGGAAAAGCGCCAGGGAAAGGACAGGAGTGGACAGGTTATCAATACGGTAAGACGGCAGTTCGTTTGCCGCAGCCTGATCATCGCATCTGGCGGGATGGCAGGGAACAAATTGGGCTGCGACGGCAGCGGCTATCCTTTGGCAAAAGCCCTGGGTCATCATATTATCAAACCGCTTCCGGCGCTGACAGCGCTGAAATCCTCCGCGCCCTTTTTAAAAAAATTGAGCGGTGTGCGTAATCAGGCGGGTATCAATCTGCTTGTGGACCATAAGGAAGTGTGCCGGGAACTGGGAGAACTTCAGTGGACAGACTATGGTATTTCCGGCGTGGCCATCTTCCAGATCAGCCGTTTTGCCATCCTGGCCCTGGAAGAGAAAAAGGACGTCCGGCTTTTGCTGGATTTTATGCCGGAATATGCTGAGCGGGAAGTATCCGGGCTTCTTCAGGCCTGTCAGAAATCCTGTGCGTACAAGAATTATAAAGAATTGCTGTGCGGTATCCTTCCCGCGAAACTTGTTCCGGTAATTTTAAGAGAAGCATCTCTGGAACCGGACCGCCCGGCAATCGAAGCGACGGAGAAGGTTTTTCAGCATCTGGCAGCAGTGATCAAAGCCTTCCCGCTCCGGATCAGCGGATACAAGGGTTACGAGAAGGCGCAGGTCACCCGGGGAGGGATTGATATGACGGAACTTTCAGAAAAACTGGAATCCCGCATCTGTCCGGGTCTGTTTTTTGCTGGAGAAGTACTGGATGTAGACGGAACCTGCGGCGGATATAATCTCCAGTGGGCATTTTCCAGTGGCAGCGTCGCCGGAAAAGCGGCGTGGGAGAGAAATCAACGTGTCCATTTGTGAAAAAATTAAAAGAGCAATGGCGCATTTGTCGATTTTGTCTAATCCGTCCATCATTGTAGAAGACTGGCTGTATCAATATCTGGCGAAACATATGAGATGATGGTAATATTCAGAAACTTATCACAAGAATCGAAGATATGCGGCAGAAGAAGAAAGTCTGCGAAAATGGGAAAAGAAAAAGATTCATGCGTATGTCGTGCGCAGCAAAAAATCTCCGTTTACAACCCAACTGTTCTGTGTTATTCTATCTTAATTGTGAGGTGAAAGATATGCCAGAGATTTATTTTGACAACGGGGCGACGACCCGTGTTTTTCCGGAAGTAAAACAGATTATGTCTGAGGTTCTGGACATAGAATACGGAAACCCTTCGTCCATGCATTTGAAGGGATATCACGCAGAGCAGTATGTGAATAACGCGAAAGAGGAGATAGCCAGGAGCATCAAAGTAGAGCCTAAGGAGATTTATTTTACGTCCGGCGGCACGGAGGCCAACAATCTGGCGCTCATCGGAACGGCCATGGCCCATAAGAGGACAGGAAAACATATCATTACTTCCTGTATTGAACATGCGTCGGTGTATAATCCGTTGGGATTTCTGGAGGAAGAAGGCTTTGAGGTGACCTATCTTCCCGTGGATGAGAAAGGAATTATCAGTTTGGAGGCTTTGCAGGAGGCGCTCCGGCCGGATACTTTTCTTGTGTCCGTCATGTGCGTCAACAACGAGATTGGCGCTGTGGAACCTATAGAGGAGATCGGACGAATCGTAAAGAAATATAATTCGGAGATTCTGTTCCACACGGACTGTATCCAGGCTTATGGCAAGATGAAGCTTTTTCCGAAAAAATGGAAGGTGGATATGCTGTCTGTCAGTGGTCATAAGATCCATGGGCCGAAAGGCATCGGTTTTCTCTATATTAAGGAAGGAACGAAGATTAAGCCGATTATCTGGGGCGGCAACCAGCAGAAAGGGATGCGCTCCGGAACAGAAAATGTACCGGGTATCGCCGGTATAGGAAAGGCGGCAGGGCTGATTTACCAGGACCATAAAGCCAAAGTAGAAAAACTCAGGGAGATAAAAGATCATTTCCGGCAGCGGGTGATGGTAGAGATACCGGATGTGAAGGATAATTCGGGAAAGGCGCCGCATATCGCAAGTATATCGTTTCTCGGTGTTCGAAGTGAGGTACTCCTTCACTCCCTGGAGGAAAAAGGCGTCTATGTGTCTGCTGGTTCCGCCTGCTCCTCCAACAAGCCGGAAGTCAGCGGAACCCTTAGGGGTATCGGTCTTGATAAGGAACATTATGAGTCCACCTTGCGTTTTTCCTTTTCTGTATACAATACAGTGGAGGAGACAGACATCTGTGTGGATGTGCTGAAAGAACTGCTGCCGGTGCTGCGACGATTTACAAGGAGATAAGTCAGACGTCGAGCGGAAACAGCTTATATGGAATAAGTAGGCGTCGCGCGGAATTTTTTAAAGATTTTGTATGGAGGCAGAAGATTTTTATAAGAGAAAAAAGAGAGGAGACCATATGGAATTCAAAGCATTTCTGATTAAGTATGCGGAGATTGGCGTGAAGGGAAAGAACCGGTTTCGGTTTGAGGATGCTCTGATTCAGCAGATGCGCTATGCCTTGCAGTCGGTGGGAGAGTTCCGTATCCGGAAGGAGTCCGGACGGATTTTTGTGGACGCGCTGGAAGAGTATGACTATGACGAGGCAGTAGAGACGCTGTCTCGGGTATTTGGTATTGCCGGCATCTGCCCGATTGTGGTGGAGGAGAATAAAGATTTTGACCACATACAGAAGGTTGTCTGTGATTATGTGGGAGAGAGATACGAGGATCGCGCGTTTTCTTTTAAAGTAAATGTACGCAGAGCCGATAAGAAATATCCGATTAAGTCCATGGAAGTGGCGGCTTTGCTGGGAGAGAAACTCCTGGAACAGTATGAGACAGAGGGACTTTATGTCAATGTTCACGAGCCGGATGTGCTGCTCACAGTAGAGATTCGGGATAAGGTGTACATTTACTCCGATGAGATTCCGGGGCCGGGCGGTATGCCGGTGGGTACCGGCGGAAGGGCAATGCTGCTGCTTTCCGGCGGAATCGACAGTCCGGTGGCGGGATATATGATTTCCAAGAGAGGCGTCAGCCTGGAGGCCACCTACTTCCATGCGCCGCCTTACACCAGCGAGAGAGCAAAACAGAAGGTAGTGGATTTGGCGAAGCTCATTGCCCGTTATACAGGGCCGATTACTCTGCATGTGGTTAATTTTACCGATATTCAGATGGCCATTTATGAGAAGTGCCCGCATGATGAGCTGACTATCATTATGCGCCGCTATATGATGAAGATTGCGGAACATTTTGCCAGAGAGAGCGGATGTCTTGCTCTGGTGACCGGGGAGAGCATCGGACAGGTGGCAAGCCAGACCATGCAGAGCCTCTATGTGACCAATGAGGTATGTGAGATGCCAGTGTTCCGTCCGTGCATCGGTATGGATAAACAGGATATTGTGGAACTGTCGGAGCGCATCGGCACTTACGAGACCTCGATTCAGCCGTATGAAGACTGCTGTACGATTTTTGTGGCCAAGCATCCGGTGACAAAGCCACGGCTTGATGTGATCAAGAAGTCTGAGAGAAAGCTCGACGATTGCATTGATGAGCTGTTAAAAGCTGCCATTGAGACAGAAGAAGTAATCAAAATTCACGCCCATTGATGATGTACAGTTGATGATATCCATCAGAATAAATGCAAAGAAAGGATCCTGCTTTGCGGGATTCCATTCCGGCGGAGGGAGCTTTAGCGACATCTTCCGATCCGCCAGGCAAAATTTAAACAAGGGCTGCCGTGAAACATATCATCTCTGCGAATATCGTATCCTTTTGTGGAATCAAATACAATATCCGGAAAAATGTGTTTTGCGGCAGCTCCATGTAATGTATTATCTGATGTAATATATGATAATGTATGATTATGGAACAGAGGTTACTTTTGCAAACCGGTCTTACTCTTCTGTGACAATGTATGGCTGTAACTGTTCCATAATCTCATCCATGTTGTCGGCATTGTGAATGTTTAAGTCGATTGGTTTGGAGATATCCAGACTGAAGATACCCATGATAGACTTGGCGTCAATCACATAGCGACCGGAAACTAAATCAAACTCAGCGTCAAAACGGTTGATTACGTTCACGAATGTTTTAACCTTATCAATGGAATTTAAAGAGATTTTCACTGTTTTCATTGGACATATCCTCCTCGGGTTTTTTAATAAATTATATTGTAATTATAGTACCTTTTTCAGGAACAAAAGTCAATAGAAAGACCTGTTTTACAAGGGGAGATTCCGGCATTATGACGGAAAAATTTTGCCGGCGCGGGTACTGTTCAAACAATGTCATCTCAGTTCCGCAGTGAGCTTGAGAGCGAC
>CAYULX010000084.1:0-6873 GCA_964445535.1 uncultured Eubacterium sp. | reverse complement strand
TCTCGCACTACTTTATTCTCCCCAGCATAGCTGGGGGATTAGACTTTTCATTCATTTCTTGCCTTTTCTCATCTATTGTACTAAAATAAATATAATTATATCAAAGGAGGTCTTCCCATGCTTAACAACAAATCTTCCTTCTCAAATACACAGATTCTTGCCTGGCTTGAATACTTTTCCAAAAAAGCCGGTCTTGATATCGAAAAGATTAAATTAATCGATATCAGCAAAAAACAAAAGAACCTGATTCCAACCATCGAAACTCACAAAAGAGTGCTGGTTTTCGCCGACGCCGGCGACCCGAACTTCTTCTTCAATCTGTGGGATTACGGTCTTGGCAACTGCGACATTTGGTTTAAAACCGGACTCAACCCGGAAGGCAGCGTAAACATCTGCAAGCTGTCCGAAATGATCAACACCGAAATCACCGGGCCGTCCGTCATGCTGATTTTCAATCCACATTCCAGAAGTTCCTACCGCATCGGTATGCAGAATGATAACTTTACCCAGGGTTCTGTGCGTTATGTGGCCAGTGAGATACGTTCCATCATTGTCAACAAGCTCCATCTGGACGACCAGGATACTATCTGTATTATCAGCGGCGAAAGCATCGCAGTGGAATCCGCCATGATCGCCGACGACGGACAGATTATCGCCGTAGAATACAACAAACACGACCGATATTCCATGGAAGAAAACATCAACAAATTCGGCCTTGCCAACGTCGCCATCGTAGAAGACACCAGCCGTTCCTCCATGCGGAATCTTCCGGTTCCTTCCCTGTCCTTCATCGTCGCCACAGAACGGTTCGAGGAGGAAGTACAGAATCTTTTGAAAATCAATCCTCAGATGAAATTTGTGGTTTATACGCTGGAACTTGATATTCTTTCCTCCATCCTTCGCATTTTTGAGAAATACCATATTTCCCGCAGCGAAGTGATTCAGATATCCATGTCTAAACTGAACCGCAAAAATGTTTTTGAGGCCAAACCTGCTCCATGGATTATCTCTGGAGAGATCACTGAATAAGAGAGCACTGAATAATATCCCGCTGCATTTCGTGAAGATGCCGGAGAAAATCCTGTCAATAAAATAAAGTAATTTCTTAATATTATAATGAAAAAGGCTGCCGCAAAACATCGCCCTCACGAAATATGATGTATCCTGTTTTTCATACATTATATTCCGCATTTCGGATAATTTTGCAGCAGCCTCTTTTCTTGCTGTATTATATCCTGCGCTCCCTCATAGCCTACATTTACCACAGGGTAGGCTTCACCTGGGTAATCAACTTCGCTTCCTCTTCCATGTAAGCCTTATGCACTGTCGTTCTCTCCTCGTCGGACAATCCGTGAGAATCCGCAAAACTCTGCCAGGAAGACATGGCTACCAACAATTCTGTCATGGTAGTGCAGGCATGTATTTTTGACTCATATCTTTTTATATCCTGCTCATAAGAACTCATTTTGATTCCTCCCGCCTGTTATAATCTGGAAAAATATTCCACCGCTTTGGCGAAATCCGCAATGGTCTTATCCGCGTCCCCATGCTCAATGCCATCTCTCACACAGTGATTCAGATGACCTTCCAGGATAATCTGTCCCACCTTATGCAGCGCTGATTTCACCGCATTAACCTGAATCAAAATATCCTCGCAGGGAACATCTTCATCAACCATTTTGTCGATGGCATTAATCTGCCCTCTGATACGGCTCAGACGCTGATGAAGGTTCTTTTCATCCATGCATTGTCTCATATCGGTATATCCCTCCATTCATCCATAACGGATGGATAAATCCGCAGGCGTCCTGCTTCCGGAACGCACAGCGAACTCCATCTCTGCTCTCTTTCCAAACTAATTTATTTCAGGAAGCCGGATATGATCATCTCTTCCGCTTCTTCTTCCGTCAGTCCCAGAGTCATCAGCTTGATAAGCTGTTCGCCGGCAATCTTTCCGATGGCCGCCTCGTGAATCAGCTCGGCGTCAATGTTGTTGGCCTCCAATTCCGGAGTAGCGCTCACTCTGGCGTCATCCATGATGATGGCGTCACATTCGCTGTGCCCGGCACAGGCAGTATTGCCGCTAATCCTGGCCTTGAAATCCTGGAATGAATGATCTCTTGCCACCGAACGGGAAATAACGTTGGCGCTGCTGCCCTCTCCGTTCAACTGTACATCGAAAGCCGTTTTAGCTGTCTGCACGCCGTGAGTCATCAGCTTTTCTGATACTTCCAGCTTGGCTCCCGCCTTCAAATCAGCGGTGGTCACACGGTCGGTGCTGTCCACGCCTTTAATCTGCACCGTATCCATATAGAAATAGGAATTCTCATCCATGTGGATGACTGTCTCCGGATTCATAACCTTTTCTCCGGTTCCCTCGCCGTTGCCGTAATGTTTCTCCACATAACGTACCTTCGCATTCTTCCCCACATAGAAGGTATGAATGCCGTCATGTTTCGTAAGGCTGCCGCCGCCGTTGTGAATCCCGCAGCCGGCCACGATGGTCACATCGCTGTCCTCGCCGATATAAAAATCATTATATACCACTTCCGTCAGTCCGCTCTGGCTTAAAACAACCGGAATGTGTACACTCTCTCTTTTCGTCCCTGGTTTGATAATAATATCAATACCCTGTTTATCTTCTTTTGTGACAATATCAATATTAGCTGTTGTATTTCTCGCCGCCGCCACACCGTTGGCACGGATATTATAAGCTCCCGCAGGCACACCATGAAGGTCAGCCACCTGCTCCAGCAGTTCTTTCTGTATTAAATCCATCTCACTCATATCGATCCCTGCTCCTTATTTCTGGCTCAGCTTCTGACAGGCTGATGATTTGTAAAGCAGTCCCGGAATGACATCTTCCCCGCGTCCGACCTGCTCCACATGGCCGCCGTTAATGACAATAATCTTATCCGCAATCTCAAGAATCCTCTCCTGATGGGAAATGATCAGGATGGTTCCTTCCGTTTTCTCATGAAGTTCTTCAAACACATGAATCAAACTGTTGAAACTCCACAGATCAATCCCGGCCTCCGGCTCGTCAAAGACAGAAAGCTTCGTCGCTCTGGCACGAATCATAGCAATCTCAATTCTCTTGAACTCGCCGCCAGACAGGCTTCCGTTCAACTCCCTGTTCACATAATCTCTGGCGCACAGGCCAACTTCTGAAAGTATATCACAGATTTCTTTTACCGACATGGTTCTGCCGGAAGCCACCGAAATCAGATCCTTTACTTTCAGTCCTTTGAACTGTACCGGCTGCTGAAAAGCGTAGCTGATACCTTTATTGGCTCTCTCTGTGATATTCAGGTCTGTGATATCCTCCCCATCCAGAATAATCCTTCCGGCAGTCGGATGAATAATCCCCGCAATAAGCTTTGCGAGGGTGGATTTACCGCTGCCGTTCGGTCCGGTAATGGCTACAAATTTGTCGTCAATGGCGAGATTCACATCTTCAAGAATCTCTTTATCATCCTCAACAATATAGCTGATATTCTTTAGTTCAAGCATAGTTATCTCCTTGTATCCAGACCCGTTCCTCCCTTGTGCAAAGTGCTTCCGGGTCTCAAAAATATTTTATAAAAATATTCATCGTATCCGAATCTTATATATATCATACCCTAGTGGAAAAGTCAAGATTCCGAAGCATTTTGGATAGCTTCGGGCGAAGCGATTCCGGCGTCCTCCTGCCCCGCTTCCTATGGCTTCCGGGAGAATCTCTTCAAAAGTTCAGGAGTCTTTTCCTTCCAGGCTCGTCTTACCCAGCCGTACATTTTCCAATAGTTCAGCGGTCTTGTCATCCGTATTTTCCAGAAGATAATTTTTCCCATTATGCCGCCGTTCCCTATTAATCCGGCGAATTTCTTTTTCCGCCCGTTCCACTTCTTCCAGAAAATCAGAAGCGGACAGACGTCTGGCACCCTGCCCCATGACGATAATCTGTTCCAGAGAATCAGATGTCGCCACGATTACTCGATGCTTATGTCCCAGTTCGTGGGTGGTTTTTTCAATGTACTGGTCGGCGGTCTCCGCCTCCCTGGTATACACCACATGGATATTATGGTATTTGAATATTTCTCCCGGATTGCCCTTCACCTTATAGGCATCAAAAACGACAATCAAGGTGTATCCTGTAAATCCCTGATAATTACAGAGAATATCCATCAGCTTACCCCGGGCGGCCTCCAGATTCACCTCCGACAGTTCTTTCAGAAACTCCCAGGCAAATATGATATTATAACCGTCCACCAGAAGATACTGTTTTTCTCCATTATCTCTGCCAAATATATTTCCGGCAGAGAAGGCCGACGACGAATCATTTTTTCCGGATGTCCCCACCACATTTCTTCTCCCAGAAATCTTGTTCCCAGCCTTTTTCCCTTCTTCTGCCGGATTTGCGACCGGACGGCCGGATGTTTTTCGGTATCCCCGGTAACGGTCTTCCTTCTGTTTTTTGCTTCCAAATTCCCGGAGAAAGATCGCTTCCAGTTCTTTGTCTTCTATATAAGAAGATGCACAAGAAGACAAACCAATTTCATCCGATACATTTGCTTCTGCGTCGTCCTGCCGAATATCCTCCGCCGGAATCTTTTCTTTGATATGCATGTAATCGGGCGCCTGATTCCACGGTACGAAAAAACCTGCCCCGTGAGAGCAGAAAATGGATCCGGACGGGTTGTCCACATCTCCTTCACAGTCATAGTCAATGGCGTCAAGCACTTCTTCCTGGTTATGACAGGGATAATATCCTTCCAGCCGCAGCGCAAGCCTGCCTCGCCCTCCGGTATAAGATTGCACTTCCGCCGGATAGTCAAACATCTCTGATATCGGCGCCCGGCCCGAAAGAACCGCTCTCTCGACCTCCAGCAGCGGTGCCTCAAAAGTACCATACCGTTTCTGTATATCCGCCATGGCCCGGCCCACCTGCTCCGCCGGCAGTTCCAGACGGAACTCATACCATGGCTCAAGCAGGACGGACTCCGCCTGCATGAGTCCCTGACGCACCGCCCGGTAAGTCGCCTGCCGGAAGTCGCCGCCTTCCGTATGTTTTAAATGCGCCTTTCCCGCCGTCAACGTAATCTTCATGTCGGTAATCGGCATACCCGCCAGCACCCCCAGGTGCTCTTTCTCCATCAAATGCGTGAGAATCAGCCTCTGCCAGTTGCCATCCAGCACATCTTCACTGCAATCCGCGGCAAAAACGAGGCCGCTGCCTTTCTCTCCCGGTTCCATACGAAGATGTACCTCCGCATAATGGCGCAGCAGTTCATAATGTCCCACGCCAGTCACCGCATTCGCAATCGTTTCCTTATACATAATGCGTCCCGCTCCAAATTCCACATCCATCTGGTAACGTTCCGCAATCATACTTTTCAAAACTTCCGTCTGCACCTCTCCCATAAGCTGCATCTGGATCTCTTCCAGTCGGCTGTTCCATACAACGTGCAGCAACGGATCCTCTTCTTCCAATTGTTTTAACTGACGCAGCGCTTTCGGCACATCCGTTCCTTCCGGCAAGATGACGCTGCGGCTCAAAACCGGCTCCAAAAGCGGCGCTTTCAGATCCTTTTCCTTCCCCAGGCCCTGCCCGGCCGCCGTCTCCGAAAGCCCTGTCAGCGCACAGACCGTCCCGGCCGTCGCCTCTTCCCGCAAAGTATATTTTGCGCCGGAATAGACGCGAATCTGATCTATCTTTTCTTTCTCTCCGAAAGAAGTCTTCACTTTCAGGCTGCCGCCGGTAATCTTCACATGGGTGAGACGACCGCCCTGCTCATCCCTGGATATCTTAAATATCTTCGCCGCAAACTCATCCGGATACTCCGGCATCTTTGCAAATTGCTCCACTCCTTTCAGCAGTTCCTCCACTCCGGACAACTTCAAAGCCGATCCAAAAAAGCAGGGAAATACCTTTCTCTCTCCAATCAGTCGGCCAACATCTTTTCTTCTGATATTCCCCGTCTCCATATAAGATTCCAGCACCTCCTCATCACACATGGCGATTTCTTCCAGAAGCTCTTCCGAATCGGCGCTGATCAGCTCCCCGTCACCTTCTTTTGCTCCGACTGCAACGCCTTTTGCCCCGGCTGCGACGTCTTCTACACCAGCAATCTGTCCTCCTTCATCCCGCAAAAAAGACAGGCCGCCAAAGGAGATGCATCCGTCATCCAGACTCTCTTTGAGCTCCCGCAGCAGCGCTTCTTCGTCTGTGCCGTCTTGATCCATCTTGTTGACAAAAATAAAGGTGGGAATACCATAAGCCTTCAACAACCTCCAGAGCGTCTCCGTGTGCCCCTGAATGCCGTCGGCGCCGCTCACCACCAGAACCGCGTAATCCAAAACCCACAGCGCCCTCTCCATCTCCGCCGAAAAGTCCACATGCCCCGGCGTATCAATCAAAGTAACCTCCGTCTCCCCCAGCGGGAACACCGCCTGCTTGGAAAAAATCGTGATGCCCCTGCTTCGCTCCAGGGCGAAATTATCCAGAAACGCATCCCCGTGATCCACTCGCCCCAGTTTCCGCAAACCGCCGGTCAGATAGAGAATGCCCTCCGATAACGTCGTCTTGCCCGCATCCACATGGGCGAGAATCCCCATACAGACGCGTTTTTTATTTATTGATTTTAAATCATTCTTTTTATTCCCAGACGTATCTCCCATAGAAATACCCCTTTCTGTTCTATAATCGTACATTCCTAATCATAGCACAGAAAGGGGTATAAGTCGATGATTCATTCTCTCTCGCCGGCGTGTATGTTTTTGAGAGAACTCAATACTTACGGAGCGTGGGAATAAAAAAAGCCCTCAAACGGAAATCTGCTTGAGGACTGGATTTTCTGGCGGAGATGGTGGGAGTCGAACCCACGCGCCCTT
>CAYULX010000083.1:0-6961 GCA_964445535.1 uncultured Eubacterium sp. | reverse complement strand
ATGTCCATAGAAAAATGAACAGTCTCTCTACAAGGACTGCTCTTGTTATTAAAACACTCAAATCCACTGCAAAATCTTTTTAAAGCCAGAAACTCCTCTTGAATATCATATTTTGAGTCGAAAAAAGTAAGCGGAACAGACGTACACTCACTCAACGCCTCCAGACACTTTTTCAGCATCTTTGATTCAAGTACTGTCATCTTATCACCTGTTTTCTATCATTTTCACTAATTTACTTGAAACTGTTCCTTTACTTTGTTTACAGTATCTATCGCTGAAAAACCATAATCTACTCCTATTTCTCTAGCAAAATCTTCCGTAATCAATGCCCCTCCAATAATAACATAGGGTTTCTTCTTAAACTTCTCATTATTAATTTCATCTACTGCATCCTTAACATATACAAGGGTTGAAGTAAGCATTGCAGAAATTACGATACATTGAGCATCGTATTCGTAAACTGCATCTATAAATTTTTGTCCTGAAACATTTGTTCCTAAATCAATAGCCGTGAACCCGAAAGTCTCCAGAAGATAAGCAACAATATTTTTACCAATAGAATGAATATCTCCTTTTATTGTTCCGATAATTATCTTTACCTTCGACGTCATATCTCTTTCATCATCGGTAACTTCTTTCAATATTTTCAAGCATTCATTCAGAGTTTTTGAACATAATAATAATTTTGGTATGTAAATTTTCTCCGCTTCATAATGGGAACTGAGTTCGGACATGGATGGCAAAAGAACCTCTTGAAGAATTGTCTGCGGAGAAACCTTTTCCTCGAGTAATTGTCTGCAAATAAGAGAGGCTTTCGTCACATTTCCTGCAATTATATTTTTGCGCAAGCTTTTTAATTTATCCATACATTCCATCTCCATTCTATTATGACACATCATTAATAACTGCAGATTTATTTTTTGTCTTGCGTTAAATTTCCAAAAAAATGCCCCATTATATATTACTGTATTCGTTCATATTTATATCACAAAATATTGCCTTTATTATATGTATTTTTTGCATCATATACAATAAATCTCTTACCTTTTTTTATTTTTTACAATTATTTTCAAATAAAAATAGAAAAAACCGTAATTTTTTCACAAAAACTAAAAATATTTTTATAGAACAAAAGCGGGATTTCATATGAATATGTTTCATCTGTCTTCCCGCCCTTGGTCTTTATCCATTTCAATCTTATTTTAATTCTTCTATTCTTTTTTCATAATCTATTTCGTCCCCGTCATGATAAACAGGGAGAAATCCAGCCTTTTTTCTCCAATATTTTTATAATCGAATAAAAATGTCTCAGAGGTCACATCGGTAAATCCTGCGGCCTTCACCTTCTTTTGAAGCTCTTTTTGGTCAAATCCATTATGCCCTGTAAATCCCGGCCTATCATCATGAAAATGGCCGTCTTCCGGGTTCATATCCACAATACACAGGCATCCGCCGTCATTTAAGTGATCATAAAACATCTGAAGTCCCGCTTCAAGATCTACCACATGATGAAGCGCCATGGAATGAAAAATAATGTCATATTTTTTATCCAGTTTTCCGCCGTTAATCAGATCAACTGCGTAAGCCTCGGCATTTTTCACTCCGGTTATCTCTATTTTTTTCTTTACAATATCTACCATCTTCTCAGCGGAATCCACAAAGTCGATGGCCTCGAACTTATCAAATAAATCAAAACCAACCAGACCAGTTCCACATCCGAACTCCATGGCCGTCTTATATTTGTCGTCAGGCACATAAGTACGGATTTTCATTGATACATTTTTTGCACGGGTAATCCGTGTGGGATTGTCCCAGGTTTTTGCCACTATATCAAAATGATTTTCCAATTTCTTCACCTTTTTTCAATATCAATCTCTGTACTCTGAGCTGTTCTGGCATCGCACCGCATATGCGTTTTACCCTTCCACCAGAACAATACCCAATCTTTTGGCTGCTTCTACCGCTTTTTCCAGAGATGGACTGGCATCTCTTAACACCAGGCGTCCGCCTCCCCGGTTTAATGTATCCACAAAACAGCTCATCTGATCTGTTTCAATGATAATCTTCTGGATGGAATGTTCCTTTCCTTCCACAATGTCCACCTGAATGCCATTGTCTTTCACCATCTGTACCGCTTTGTTGTACATTTCATAATCAGAGGTCGATGCTCCGTATACCGCTCCCATGAGGACTCCCGGTATGTTGATGGAACGACGGGCAAACAGTTCCGGATACAATTCCACGGTCACTTTTTTAATGCTGCCTTCCGCTAGCTCATGACAGATTCTCGCGGCGTTGGTCGGAGAACCGACCGCCTGACTGCTTCCTCCTACCACGGCGTCTCCCAGCGTATGTAAGATATCTGCCGTGCCTTCCGCCATCTTCTTGGCAATCTTGCCTGCCTTATCCAGCGTCTCTTCAATCTGTTCTGCTTCTTTGTCTTTGACTTCCTGACTAACCAGAGATTCCACCGCCGGTTTTCTCTTGAAGAACGGCTCCATATATTCCACTACAGTAGGCACGATATGTTTGCCGGATTCCACATGGACGATGCTTGCCATGGCGATCATCACGTCAAACGGCACGTTTACAGTCATATCCACTTTCATACAAAGTCTTGCGGAATACATACCATTTAATATCGCGCCTCCCACATGGGTGGTACAAAGCGCCGGCACCAGTACCCTAGGCGTACAAGGCACTGCGATGGTCGGGGAAAGCGCCAGGACCATGGCCTTCTCCATCTGTTCCGGTGTGCCATCTTCCAACGCTACCGTTGCCGCCGCCACACAGGCGGAGCCGGCGCCGTATCCTTCCATGTTACATCCTGTGGTCACCTTACCCACCCGAAAGAGGCTGCCAATTTTTAAAATCAACGCGCCGCATTCCGCTACTTTTTTCTCATCATATCCGGCTTCCTGCACCGCCTTTAAGAAACCTGCGTACGGACAGGAATCTCCGGTTCCCGCACAAGGACGAAGACCAATGCAATGGTTTCCCACCTGCGCTGCCAATGTATAAAGCAGAGCATTATCAAGAAGAGAATCCTCAAAGCATTTCGAGCCTTCTACCTTATTTAACTGGGAAGCTACGGTCCCCAGCAGAATACTTTCCCCATCTTTCAGACCGATTTCCAGCGCCTTCATATTGTGAGCATATTCATCCATCACCTTGGTAAGAATGATATCCCTGGAAAGTCCTGTACGGATTTCCGACTCAATCAAAACAACATCCACGACCCTTGTATTATATTCTTTCGCCAAGGCAAAGATCTCTCCCATGGTCAGCGGCAGTTCTTCCCTGATTTTATCTTTTAAGCTGCTCATGTTTCATCCTCCCGATGTCTAATTATCTTCCTGTGGCGTAATTACTCTCAATCTCTTGAATGCGCGGCAGTCCGATTAACTCATTGAATCTCTCAAACGGAATCATGGAACTTTCAATCATTGTCTCCGTGGTGTCGTCTCTCTTGAGCCCTTCCCACAGATCCACCATGGCCTTTGTGGTAGCATAAGTGGACGCAGTCGGATAAATCACCAGATTATAACCGAGTTCTTTTAATTCCGCATTTTTAAACATTGGCGTTCTCCCGCCTTCTACCATATTAGCCAATGTCAGTCCCGGAATCTTTTCATTAATGAGTTTCATTTCCTCTTTGGATTCCGGAGACTCGATGAACACAATATCTGCTCCGGCTTCTTTAAATGCCAGTCCTCTTTCAATGGCCGCCTCAATACCCTGGGTGGTACGGGCATCGGTTCTCGCCATAATCATGAAGTCCGGATTTTCTCTGGCATCCACAGCCGCTTTGATTTTACCAACCATTTCATCAAGACCCACAATCTGTCTTCCAATCATATGACCACATTTTTTTGGCATAACCTGATCCTCAAGCTGAATCACTGCCACGCCGGCTTTCTCGTATTCTCTGACTGTACGCATAACATTTACAGCGTTACCAAAACCGGTATCTGCGTCAGCGATAACCGGGATTCCGGCTGCTTCCACCATATTGGCCGCACGCATAACCATCTCGCTCATAGTCATCAGTCCCACATCCGGTCTTCCCAAATGAGAAGCTGACTGACCATATCCTGTCATATATACAGCGTCAAAGCCCAGTTTTCCAATGATCGCTGCTGTCAGCGCATCATGGGCGCCCGGCGCCACCACAAAGTTTTTCTGTGCAAATAAATCTCTCATTTTTTTTCCATTATTCATAGATGTTATCTCCTTATAAATCTCACTTTTTATTATAAATGCATCATCTGCCATGCGGTTATTCTCCGGCTATTCTGCATGAAAGCCGTAGGTTTCCTTCATAAATTGAAGAACCGCGTCAGGATAATATTTGCCGAGAACTCCCATGGCGTACATGATGTAATTATCATCAAAGACAATCTGCGGTTCATTTATCGGCAGAAGGGAAAGTTCTGCATTCTCAAAGCATTTTCGGATGACGTCCTCTCTCTTCTCTCGGTTCATGTAGACGAACACACCTCCCACGCACAGGACGTTTTCCACCAGACGGAGATCCCGTCCCACCGGGGTGCCTGCCATGACGCCCATCTCCAAGTCATTTTCTTTCATGAAGCTTCCGGCGTGGCGCCGGAGGGCTCTATCGGCACAGCATCGGGCCAATGCCCGGTCAAAACATTCTTCTTTTTCATCTTTAGCTATATGACTGGTATGTTCCTCCAGGTATTCCGTATATTCCAGTATTTCCCCCGTGTTAACATCAAAAGAGTCGTCGTCCATGGTGCGAATGACTGCCTTCGGCCCTATGGCTTCCGGCACTCCCGTGGCGCTGACGCGCATTCCCAGATTACCCTCCACTGTCCGGTAAGAAAACTGTTTCTGATTGCTAACAATCAATCCCCTCTCCTCAATATCCAACTCCAAAAGCTCCGGAAGAACGGAATGGATATCTGTGGTGGCCCCGCCGATATCCACAATAATCAGACCGCCGATACCATCCTGCTCGTAAGTCCCTTTTGCCAGAAGTTCACTGGCCAGAAGAACAGCTCCCGGCGTCGGAATGACAGTCTTGTCCGTCAGTCTTTCCCGAAACTGCGTCAGGCCGTCCGCCTTGGTAATCTGTTTGATGAACTGCTCATGAATGGCTTCCCTGGCCGGAGCGATATTAAGTTCATGGATGGTCGGCATAATATTTTGTACCCGGATATAGGAGATGCCCTCTTCCCGGAATCTTCCGGCGGCATATCGCTGTGCAAACTTATTGCAGGCAATGATGACCGTGGCTTTTCCTTTCACCTTGCAGATGATTTCCACATTTTCGTGAACGGAAGATTCATCACCGCTGTCGGTACCTCCCGCCAGCAGGATAATATCCGGACAGATTTCTCTGAGAACCTCTTCCCGGTATTCCACCGGCTCGTCGGAGGAAACCACTTCCATTACCCGAGCGCCCGCCGTCATGGAAACTTCCTTTGCCGCCTTGGCAGTCACCCTTGGCATATAACCGAGTGCCACCATCCTGAGTCCTCCTGCCGCGCTGCAGGAACTGTATTTCTCGCAATCCTCTGCAAAGGTGACACCTTGTTCCTCAATCTGCTTTTTCGCCTGACCGGCGCCGATATTGATATCGTGGAGAGTCGTCTCCGACTGACTTCTGCCACAGAAAGAAAGGGAGTCTCCCTCCTTATGAAAGGCTGCCGCCTTCGTATAGGTGCTTCCGATATCATATACAATAATATTTGCTGTCATTTGCTCCTCCCTCTCTTATCTCTGTTTTCCGCTTATTTTAATTTGGATTTCTCCACATAAACGTAGCCTTCCATGATTCTTCTTGCGGTACGAATCAATGCAGCCTTCTTCACCTGTCTATCCTGCACGTCTGCCACCACAGGAATCACGCCTGCCGGGTGTCCGATACGGATAGTTTTAATCTCATCAATATGAGGAATCACCTGATTCACGATGGTTCCCGGAATCTTGGCGGCCGCTCCTGTGCAGGCTGTCGCTGTTCCGGCATAAGTCTTATGTAATACCTGCATGAACATCAGTCGGGATACAAAATCCACATCCTCTTTTTTGATGGTATTGCCGGTGGTAAAGTCCACATAATCCTGGGCCTTTGTCACAAAGGCAATCATCGGGAATGCCGGCGCTTTCTTTGTGGCTTCTTCCGGCGTGGATGCCATGCCGATCATCACGCAGCATTTGGAACGGATCTCTTCCAGATAAGCAAGAAGTTCCGGATTGCCGTCGATTTCTGCCGGACCTTCCGTTCCCTTCATATTTACGTCTTCTGCCCGGACAAAGATACACGGATTGGCCACGTCCACGATGGACACTTCAATCGGTCCCCGGCTGGTTTCCAACACATCGACTACATTTCCGGTGGGAAGTACTTTTCCGGTAGCTGCTCCCGCGGTATCGGAAAAGTCGAGCTGAATCGGTGACGCCGTACCCGGCACACCAGCGATGGCGGTATCTCCGGCTACCTTCGCTTTCCCATCTTCCACTTCCACTTCCGCATATAAAAGCTTTCCGGTGTTGGTGTTATGGATGCACACTCTTGTCACCGGCTCTTCCGTCCGCACTAAAGATTCATCGATGGCGAACGGGCCGACGCCGGAGGAAATATTTCCACAGTTTCCTTTGTAATCCACTATGCTGTCGTTAATGCTCACCTGCGCGAATGTATAGTCCACATCGGCGTCGGGATGGGTAGGCGGTCCGATGATCGCCAGTTTGCTGGTCAGCGGGTCCGCTCCTGCCAGGCCGTTAATCTGACGCACATCCGGACTTCCAAAAATAGCCAGGATGGTTTTATCTCTTAATACCGGATCTTTAGGCAAATCATTTTCTTTCAGATAAATTCCTTTACTTGTTCCGCCACGCATGATGACGCACGGGATTCTTTTCTGATCACTCATATTATTTCTCCTCGTATAATAAGCCTGTACCCCAGATATACAGGGGTGGGCTTATTCAT
>CAYULX010000082.1:0-6962 GCA_964445535.1 uncultured Eubacterium sp. | reverse complement strand
AGCCCGGCGATGGCGACGGGCAAAACTGCCTTCCTGAAAAATTCCTTGATGGCCTCGGTTCTCGTCATAGGCGGCGCCTCCATTCCTGCCTCCATTATACCTGGAAAATCTGACCGCGCCCAGGGCCTTTTGAAAAGTCTGGCAAAGCGCACAACCGACCCTATTCCAGTTCGTTATTTTGCTGCCTCTGCGGTTCGGCCTCCCTCGGCTTATATTTACTACAAAATATATGAACTCTTCAAGGTATTATAGACAGGCTTTTGACCCCAATATCATCTCATTATACCAAATAAAATGCTGTGAGAAAATATTATTTTCCACGTCTCTATTGATAATTTTTTCAATCTTGTGGATGTATATATTCAACAGTAAAATAAAATCAATAAAGTTGTATACCCACTAATTTATTTAACAAGGGTAGGGAAAAGAAATATGTATGTAGTAGATTCGAAAGATAAAGACTATCGCCACGGAGATCACGGACCGAAGTATCTGATGAAAGGACCAAGATCCAGTTTCGGACTTTGTCAGCTGAGACCGGGAGAGACGGCTACTCCACATGTACATCGCGTTATGGAAGAGAACTTTTATGTGTTAAAGGGCAAGTTAAAAGTGGAGATTAATGGCGTGACCACTATTGTTGAGGAAGGACAGATGTTCCATATTGAGCCGGGTGAGTTTCATACGGTGACCAATCCGACCGATGATTACAATCAGTACGTTATTTCCTGCGCTCCATTTGCAGAGAATGATAAATATCTGGAAAAGGATTAATGTACGGTTATATTTACATTAAAAATTGAAAAATAATGACAGAAATATAGCGGCAATATTGCTAATGATAAAAATGTCGCAGGCTGAAAAAAATTTTCATTGTTGTATTCGGGAGAATCAGATGATAAGATAGGGTTATACAGGGGAGTGTCAATAAAAGAACATAGAGAGGTGAATATTGGAGAAGGGAGCAAACTACAATGACAGTCAACATGTATAACCAATCTGCTTTTTTAGTGATCAAGATTGCCTATATGTATTATATGGAGAATTATTCTCAGAATGAAATTGCGAAGATTCTGAAAATATCAATTACTACAGTATCCAGGTTGCTGAGAAAAGCAAAGGAAGATAAAATAATTGAATTTGTGATTCGTGACCCATATGTAGGCTGTATTTCTTTGGAAAAAAAATTAAAACAGATATTCGAATTAAAAGATGTCATTATTGCACCGGGAGTTTCCATGGAGACAGAAGACGGCAATTATGTGGATGATGAGGAAGAAATCAAGAAGCTGGTGGCGCTGGAAGGCGCCAGGTATCTGCAGAGAATCATTAAGGAAAATGATGTTCTGGGTATTACCTGGGGAAGCACCATTTATCAATTGATTAATTTTTTGAATCCTGCCCAAAAAGTGGACGCCACCTTTGTCACCTTGCATGGCAGTATTGCAGGATTTAAAAATGAACTGGATGTTCGGACTCTCGTCATGCGTATGGCGAAAGCATTTTCCGGCAAACAGTACTGTTTGTTTACAGACGCACTGATGAGCAGCAAGCAGGTAGCGGATATTATCAAGCATGAGAGAAATAATCATATGGTTTTTCAAATGTTTGAAAATATAAATATTTCAATTAATGGAACCGGATCGCTCTATCCTGAACTGAATTCTATTCTGGCGAGTCCTGAATTTATGAGCAGGGAGGAGTTGAGATCGCTGCAGGAACAGTTTGTTATGGGGGATATAGCGCTGCGTTTCTTTAACAAAGAGGGAAATGAGTGCCAGACAGAACTTTCCGACAGGATTATCTCTATTGGTTTTGAGCAGTTTAAAAGAATAGACACTAAGATTACGATTGCTTCGGGAGTTTATAAAGCATATACGATTCTCAGTGCCTTGAAGGGGAAATTAATTGATGTGCTGATAATTGACTATCAGCTCGGCATGAAGATTCTGAGTCTTTATAATGAGCTGGAACAAAGCAACTAACAAAGCAACTGTAGTAAGAACTAAACTATACTAAAACTATTATGTATTGGGAGGAGTTACAATGGAAGAGTATATCATGACGATTGATGAAGGTACGACTAGTGTGAGGGCCATATTGTTTAATAAGAACAGTGAAATTGTGGCCATGTGTTCCAAAGAATTTGCACAGTATTATCCAACGCCAGGATGGGTGGAGCAGGATCCGAAGGAAATATGGCTGACCACCAAGGAAGTAATGAACCGAGTAGTTCAGCAGTCCGGTATCGATCCAAAGAAGATTAAGGCAGCCGGTATTACTAATCAGAGAGAGACTGTGGTTGTTTATGATAAGAACACGGGAGAACCGGTTTATAACGCCATTGGATGGGCGGACAGAAGAACCGCTCCATACTGTGATGAGCTTAAGGCCCAAGGAAAAGAGCAGATGTTGGTGGATAAGACCGGTTTGATCATCGATCCATATTTTTCTGCTTCGGAAATTAAATGGATTCTTGACAATGTGCCGGGGGCAAGAGAAAAAGCAGAAGCGGGGGAGCTCTATTTTTCTAATATAGACGGCTGGATTATGTATAAGCTGACGGAAGACAGCTGTCATTTGACAGACTATTCTAACGCTTCCCGTACCCAACTTTTCAATATCCATACTTTGGAATGGGATGATGAATTACTGGAATTATTTGGTATTCCAAAGTCTATGTGTCCAGAAGTACGTCCGAGCAGCGGCCATTTCTGTACCATTGAGAGACACGATTTCTTCGGCGGCGCAGCGATTCCTATCACTGGATGTATCGGTGACCAGCAGTCCGCCACCTTTGGACAGTGCTGTTTTAAACCGGGACAGTGTAAGATGACATTTGGAACAGCCGGATGTATGCTTATGAACATCGGTGAGAATCCAATTCCATCCCAAAATGATCTTCTTCTGACCATAGGATGGGGCTTAAACGGCAAAGTGGAATATATTTATGAAGGAACTGTTTACAATGCGGGTTCGTCCATCCAGTGGCTCAGAGATGAGATGGATCTTATTGATTCCACACCGGATTCTGAATTCTATGCGGCTAAGTCTAAACTGCCAAGAGGCTACGTTTATGTAGTTCCAGCTTTCTCGGGTCTGGGAGCGCCATGGTATGATTCTTATGCGAGAGCAACTATTTTTGGTCTCCATCGGGGAGCCAACAAATATGATATTATCAAAGCGACTTTGGATTCTCTGGGATACCAGACAAGAGATATCGCCAACGCCATGGCAAAGGATGCAGGAGCTCCAATAGAGTTGCTTCGTATTGACGGTGGAGCGGCAGATAATAACATCGTGGCACAGTTTGTAGCGGATATCTTGGGAGCAGATGCGGAACGACCGGTGAGCGTTGAGACCACGGCAGCCGGCGCGGCATATTTGGCTGGCTTGGCAGTTGGTTACTGGAAAGATCAGGATGAGATTCTGGAATGCCGTCAGATTGATCGTGTATTCCATCCGGAAATGCCGGTAGAAGAGAGAGAAGAATTATATGCAGGATGGGTAAACTGTGTAGAATCTCTCATGCATTGGAGTAAAAAGGCAAAACATTAAAGGATGAACAGCCTTGGAGATTGCCGGAATTTATTGAAAATGTGATAAAGAGATATGAGGCTGGCATAAGCGATAAGTAATCTTGTTTATGCCAGCCTTTAAAATGAAGCGACAATGTAAGATGTATCAGAAAGGGGCGCAGATATGAAAACAGATGTTTTGATTATTGGCGGCGGAGTAATAGGATGTGGAATTGCACATCAATTATGTAAATATAACTTTGATGTTGTGCTGGCAGAAAAGGAAGCTGATGTCTGTATGGGAACAAGCAAGGCTAATTCTTCCATGCTCCACGATGGTTACAATGTGGATAAGACAAAATTAAAAGGGCAACTGGTTCTGAAAGCGACAAAAGAAAGGTATGAACAGTTGGCAAAAGAATTGCATTTCGATTTAAACATCTGTGGATCTCTTCTCCCGGGGTTTGAAGAGAGGGACTGGGAAGCAATCCATCATCAATTTGAGATGAGTGCGGAGAACGGCATACGGGGCGTCCGAATTGTGGGACAGGAGGAACTTCATGAATTGGAGCCGCATATGAATCCGGATGCCAAATTTGCCCTGTTTAATCCAAATACAGGTGTCCTAAATCCATTTGAACTGACCATCGCGCTGGGTGAACATTCGGTAATCAATGGGGTAAAAGTGTTGTTAAATACTGAGGTCACAGGGATTAATACAGAAAACGGAAAAGTAGTTTCCGCCACGACCAGTCAGGGAGTCATTGAAGCTAAAATTGTGATCAATGCCGCTGGGCTGTACTCGGACAAAGTGGCAGGAATGGTGGAACATGTGGACTATTCTGTGAAACCTCGAAAAGGGGTGTATTTCCTGTATGATAAACAGTTTGGCGATTACATCAGGAGAGCAATTTATACAGCGCCGACAGATATTTCCAAAGGGCTGATCATGCTGCCTACTACGGAAGGTAATCTTCTGTGCGGATCCAATGCAATTTCGAACAATGACAAAGATGATGTGTCTACAGATTTGGAATCTCTGAACCATATTTATGCAGAAGCAATACATAAATATTATCCAGAATTACCGCGTATGGGTGATGTGACCACTATCTTCGCTGGCAATAGAGCTGCGTCCAACACAGAAGACTTTATTATCGGACATTCCAAATCCATACGGGGTATGATTAACCTCATCGGAATCCAGTCTCCAGGGCTGTCATCGGTACCTGCCATCGCGGATATGGTGGAAGATCTTGTTCGTGAAGTGGGAGACGGTCTTAACTTTGAGATTAAAGATAATTATATTCCGACCAGAGAAAAGCCGGTGATTTTAAGAGAACTTCCTTATGAAGAGAGAGCAAAATTTATTGCGGAAAATCCGGACTACGGCACTATTATCTGCCGGTGTGAGACTGTGAGCCGGGGCGAGATCCTTGACGCAATTCGAAGACCGATTCCTGCTACTGATCTGGACGCCATAAAGAGAAGAGTGCGCGCCGGAATGGGAAGATGCCAGGGAGGATTCTGCGGCCCGCGTATTGTTGGAATACTGGAAAGGGAGATGGGAATTTCTCCGCTGGAAGTTACCAAACGAGGAAAAACTTCTTATATACTTTCCATGAAGGCAAAGGAGCTTGCACTGCAGGAAGGAGGTAGCAGTAATGAAAAGGTTATTTTATGATCTGGTAGTCGTGGGAGGCGGCCCTGCCGGTCTTGGATCGGCGTTGAAAGCAAAGGAAAATGGTGTGGAGAAAATTCTTGTGTGTGAGCGTGGTTCTAAACTGGGAGGTATTCTGGAACAGTGTATCCACAACGGATTCGGACTGCAGTATTTTAAGGAGGAGTTGACCGGACCGGAATATGCTGGTAGATTTGTGAAAAAAGTGCTGGAAAGCGATATTGATGTGAAAACAGATACTATGGTTCTTGATATCACCGATGATAAAAAGATTATTGCGCAGAATGCACAGGATGGTCTTTTTGAGGTGGAGACCAGGGCCTGCATACTGGCCATGGGATGCCGGGAGAGAACCCGTGAGGCCATTACCATTCCTGGCGATCGCCCGTCTGGTGTAATGACAGCCGGGGCAGCCCAGAGATACGTCAATGTTAACGGATATCTCCCGGGAAAAGAGATTGTAATCCTGGGCTCCGGCGACATCGGCCTGATCATGGCCCGTCGTATGACCTTTGAGGGTGCCAACGTGAAATGTGTGTGCGAGGTGGAACCATTCTCGTCTGGCCTTGTGAGAAATAAAGTGCAGTGTCTGGATGATTTTGGAATTCCGTTATATTTAAGTCACACTGTCACAAAAATTCACGGCAGACAAAGATTGGAAGGTGTTTCCATAGCCAAAGTTGATGAAAATAAAAATCCGATTCCGGAAACGGAAGTCTATGTTCCGTGTGATACTCTGCTGTTGTCTGTGGGCTTGATTCCGGAGAACGAGCTTTCCAAGAAGGCTGGCGTGAGTCTTGACAGAGTGACGAAAGGCGCTGTGGTTAATGAGAAACGACAGACCAATGTGGAGTGGATTTTCTCCTGTGGAAATGTACTTCAGGTCCATGATCTGGTGGATAATGTGACAGAGGAGGCCGAGACAACAGGGAAAGCGGCAGCAGAATATATCAAAGGTAATCTGAATAAAAGCGGACGTCCGATTGCTGTGTGCGCCGGAGAAAATATCGGCTATGTGGTTCCGCAGACCATTGACTATGCCAATTCAGATGAAAAAGTAGTCAAACTATTCATGCGGGTACGGAAACCGGATGAGAATGTTCTGATGGTTGTAAAAGATGAGAAGGGAAACCTGATTGCAAAATTTAAAAAAGATACTATTGAGCCGGGATCTATGGTAGCATTAAGTATACCATTAATGAAACTGGCAGATACTGCCGTTTCCCTCAAGGTATCGGTAAAAAGACAGGAGGGATAAATTATGGCACAGACAAAAATCATATGCATTGGATGTCCGAAAGGGTGTGCGGTTACGGTCACTCATGAAGGAAAAAACATTGGAAAGATAGAAGGATTCAGTTGCAACAAAGGCAAAGTGTACGCAGAGAATGAATTTACAGCTCCGGTGCGCATTTTCACTTCCACAGTGAAGGTGGAGGGTGGCTCATCTACGTTGGTTCCGGTTAAGTCTGCCGGTTCGGTTCCGAAACATATGCTGATGGAGTGTGCCAGAGAGAGTTGTCGCATTACGGTAAAAGCGCCGGTGCATATGGGAGACGTCATAAACGGTGATTTCTGCGGTACTGGTGTAGCTCTGGTGGCTACCGGCGACGCGGTGTAAAGCGTATATTTTTCAATTTTACGTAGCAAAAAGCCGGGTGTCTGCTGTAAAGCTATGAGAATAGGAGAATACACAGTATGGGAAATAATAAGATGATGTTGGGGTCAAAAGCCTGTCTATAGCACCTTGAAAAGTTCATATA
>CAYULX010000081.1:0-7112 GCA_964445535.1 uncultured Eubacterium sp. | reverse complement strand
ATCAGTTCATTATAAAAATCTTAGATTTTTGTCTTGACAACTGAGCCACTATACTTGCCCCCGCTATGGAAAAATCCAGTTACGAACCAAACGCACAGGAAGCGGACAACAGCGTGGACGCTGACACAGTTAATGACGCTGCGACATTTCTGGAAACATTCTTCAAGCTGTACCCTACCGCAACGGATAAGAAGCTATTAGGACTTGTTTTATTATCGGCTTCCTCTGACCGTGGGTGCTGCCGCTCTGTTGTTGGGCGCCTGGGCCGAAAGCCGGATTGTGGACAGAATCGATATAGCGAAAATGAAACTATTCGTGTATGGTTTTATCTGCGTCGCCGGATTAATTATATTGATAACGGGACTTTAGAGACCCAAAACAGCGAAAAATACAATGGTGTTAGATAGGCTTTTGTCAGACAATATGTCTGATGGAAACCGATTTTTTTTCAGAAATGATAGAGAAGTGGCGGCGCACGCACATAAAAAAAGGATGACAGAGCGAAGCAGTGTTGGTATAATTCCATTTAGGCATCCTGCAAAGGAAGGTTTTTCTTTTGCGAGATGTCGGCAAATATATCGAAATATACAAAAACGAAAATATGCAGACAGGAGAATTCCATGGATATTACAGTGAGAAAATACAACAGGCATGACCTTTCTTCCATGATCGACATCTGGAATGAAGTGGTGAAGGAGGGCGTCGCCTTTCCGCAGGAGGAGATGCTCACGGAGAAGACGGGAGAAGAATTTTTCGGCAGCCAGAGTTATTGCGGCGTGGCGGAGGATGCGGACACAGGAAATGTACGGGGTCTTTATATCCTGCACCCAAACAATGTGGGACGCTGCGGCCATATCTGCAACGCCAGCTACGCTGTGGCGTCCGCCCTGCGTGGACAGCATATTGGAGAAAAGCTTGTAAGAGACTGCATCGGCCAGGCCCGTGCTCTGGGATTTAAAATTCTGCAATTTAACGCCGTGGTGAAAACCAACACAGGAGCGCGGCATCTCTATGAGAAGATTGGATTTACGCAGCTTGGCGTCATTCCCGGTGGTTTTCGGATGAAAGACGGTAGGTACGAGGATATCTGTCCTTATTATATAGAAGTGTGACGCGCTGGATATTCTGGCAAAAGTTAGTTATGACGTCTCTTCTTTATAACAAAAAATTTAAAATTAATGCTTGACAAGAAAAGCAGATAGTGCTAAGTTATCTATAAAGATATTAGCACTCAACATAAATGAGTGCTAATAACTAAGAAAGAAGGGAAAGGATTATGGATTTGGATGAACGGAAGATGAAAATATTGAAGGCAATCATATCTACTTACCTTGAGACTGGTGAGCCTGTTGGGAGCAGAACTATTGCCAGAGATTCCGATTTACATTTAAGTTCTGCAACCATCCGTAATGAGATGGCAGATTTGGAAGAGCTGGGATACATTTTGCAGCCTCATACATCTGCTGGAAGAATTCCTTCTGATTTGGGATACCGTTATTATGTCGATTATCTGATGGAAGAGAAGGAGACCGAGTTCGCCGCGCGTGAGAATGAGATGCGGAAAGAACGGCAGGCGCTCTTGCAGAAGATGGATCGTATGGAGGAAGTCCTTAAAAAAGTGGCGGATGTGCTGGCGACTAATACAAATTATGCTACACTCATTACCACGCCGCAGATTAAGGAGTCGAAGATTAAGTTTATACAGCTTTCCATGGTGGACAGCAGAAGACTTCTGGCTGTCATTGTTCTTGGCAATGACACCGTGAGAAACCTCTTAATGAACATTGATGATCCTCTTGGCAATGACGAGATTCTTAAACTTAATATTTTATTGAATTCTTTCCTGCAGGGCCTGACGCTCAAGGATATTAACTTGGAACTGGTGCATACCATGAAGGTGCAGGCAGGAATGCACGCCTCCATCCTGGAAGGCGTTTTCAATGGAATTGTGGAGGCGATACACGAAGTAGATGATATGGAGATATACACTAGCGGCGCCACGAATATGCTCAAGTATCCGGAACTGATGAGCCCGGATCACACCATGGCACTTCTGGATACTCTGGTGGAGAAGAAAGCACTGGTGAAGCTTGTGGATGATACAGTAAACCAGGAAGAACGCCACGGAATCCAGGTTTACATTGGTAATGAGACCCCGGTGAAGACACTGAAGGACTGTAGTATTGTGACAGCAACCTACGAGCTGGCGGAAGGGGGAACCGGTACGGTCGGCATCATCGGACCGAAACGGATGGATTACCAGAAGGTGGTGAATGCTCTCAAAAATCTGACAGACGATCTGGATGAGATATTTAATAATAAATCATAGAAAGGTGGTACTTCAGTGGAAGAGAATAAAAAAGATTTCGATGAAAGTATTGTAGAGGAAAATACTTCCGAAGATTCTGCGGAAGAACAGCAGGAGGAGACTTCTGAGGAGACAGCCGGGGCAGAAGAAAATGCCGCCGGGGAAACCGCAGAGATGGAAGATGAAGAAGAATCCGATGAACAGGGCGGCAAAAAGAAAAAGAAATCCGCCAGAGCTTTGGAGATAGAATTAAAGAAAAGCGAAGAAAAGCTTGCCGAAGTTACGGATAAATATCAGCGGCTGATGGCAGAGTTTGAAAATGCCAGAAAGAGGAATGCCAAAGATCAGAGCCGCATGTATGACATCGGCGCCAAGGAAGTCCTTGCGAAGCTGCTTCCGGTAGTCGATAACTTCGAAAGAGGTCTTGACGCTCTCTCCGAGGAGGAGAAAGAAGGCGCATTCGCCCAAGGCATTGAGAAGATTTACCAGCAGCTCATGACCGTCTTTGATGAGATTGGCGTGAAAGCAATGGACGCAGCCGGAAAGGAATTCAATCCGGATTTTCACAATGCAGTGATGCATGTGGAAGACGAAGAACTTGGTGAGAACCAGGTTGTGGAAGAATTCCAGAAAGGCTATATGTACAAAGACAGCGTGCTTCGGCATAGCATGGTAAAAGTTGCCAACTAGATTCTGTTTCAGAACAGAGATAATAGATATAGTTGATTTTAGGAGGAATGAATGATGAGTAAGATTATAGGTATTGACTTAGGAACTACTAACTCATGTGTAGCCGTTATGGAAGGTGGTAAACCAGTCGTTATCACCAATGCGGAAGGGATGAGAACCACACCGTCTGTTGTGGCATTCACAAAGACAGGAGAAAGAGTTGTCGGCGAACCTGCAAAACGTCAGGCTGTTACCAACGCAGACAAGACCATTTCTTCCATCAAACGTCAGATGGGTACCGATTATAAAGTAGATATTGACGGTAAGAAATATTCTCCACAGGAGATTTCCGCTATGATTTTACAGAAATTAAAATCAGACGCAGAGAACTATATGGGCGAGAACGTTTCCGAGGCAGTTATCACTGTTCCTGCATACTTCAATGACGCGCAGAGACAGGCAACCAAAGACGCCGGAAAGATTGCCGGACTGGATGTAAAACGTATCATCAACGAGCCTACGGCAGCCGCTCTTTCCTATGGTCTTGATAATGAGAAAGAACAGAAAATCATGGTATACGATCTGGGTGGCGGTACCTTTGATGTCTCCATCATCGAGATTGGCGACGGTGTCATTGAAGTACTGGCAACAGCCGGTGACAACCACTTAGGCGGAGATGATTTTGATAATGTCATCACACAGTATATGCTGGATGATTTCAAGGCAAAAGAAGGCGTGGATTTATCTACTGATAAGATGGCAATGCAAAGATTAAAAGAAGCAGCAGAGAAAGCAAAGAAAGAGTTGTCTTCCTCTACTACTACAAACATCAACCTGCCGTTCATCACAGCCACATCCGAAGGCCCGAAACATTTTGAGATGAACCTGACAAGAGCTAAATTCAACGAGCTGACCGCTCATCTGGTTGAGAGAACAGTAACACCTGTTACCACAGCTTTAAAAGACGCAGGTCTTACAGCCAGCGATTTAAGTAAAGTATTACTGGTCGGCGGTTCCACAAGAATCCCGGCTGTTCAGGATAAAGTAAAACAGTTGACAGGAAAAGAGCCATTCAAAGGTATCAACCCGGATGAATGTGTAGCCATCGGCGCTTCCATTCAGGGCGGTAAGTTGGCCGGAGATGCCGGCGCCGGCGATATCCTCTTACTGGATGTTACCCCACTGTCCTTATCCATTGAGACCATGGGCGGCGTAGCCACAAGACTGATTGAGCGTAACACAACCATCCCTACCAAGAAGAGCCAGATCTTCTCCACTGCAGAGGATAATCAGACAGCCGTTGATATCCATGTTGTACAGGGTGAGAGACAGTTCGCAAGGGATAACAAGACTTTAGGCCAATTCCGTCTGGATGGTATCCCGCCGGCACGGAGAGGTGTACCGCAGATTGAGGTTACCTTCGATATTGACGCCAACGGTATCGTAAATGTATCTGCAAAAGACCTGGGAACAGGAAAAGAGCAGCACATCACTATCACAGCAGGCTCCAACATGTCTGAGGAAGATATAGATAAGGCTGTCAAAGAAGCAGCAGAATACGAAGCACAGGACAAGAAGAAAAAAGAAGCCATCGACGCAAGAAATGATGCGGACAACATGGTATTCCAGACAGAGAAGGCGCTGGAAGAAGCCGGTGACAAGATCAGCGATTCTGAGAAGACAACAGTTCAGGCTGATATCACAAAGGTAAAAGAGATTCTGGACCGCACCACACCGGACAATATGACTGATGCCGATGTATCCGAAATCAACGAAGCAAAAGAGCAGTTGATGAAAGACGCTCAGACATTATTCGCAAAAATGTATGAACAGACCCAGCAGGGCGCTCAGGGTGGCCCGCAGGCAGCTCCTGGCGGAGACGCCAACGCAACCTACAACGCAGATGATGTAGTTGACGCTGATTACAAAGAAGTTTAATACCGGAAATCAGTACAATGATGCAGGAAGAGGAGACGGGGCAGCCCTGTCCCCTCTTCCCTTGTTGTTCATTTGGAGGATAGTATGGCAGAGAAAAGAGATTATTACGAGGTGCTGGGCGTCAGCAAAAACGCCACAGAAGATGAAATAAAGCACGCCTATCGTAAGGTGGCAAAAAAATATCATCCTGACATGAATCCGGGTGACAAAAATGCGGAAGAGAAGTTTAAAGAAGCTTCGGAGGCCTATGAAGTGTTGAGCGATCCGGAAAAGAAGGCCCGCTATGACCAGTTCGGCCATGCGGCCTTTGAGCAGGGCGGCGGCGGAACCGGAGGTTTTGGCGGTTTCGATTTCGGCAGCGGCGATATGGGCGATATTTTTAGCGATATTTTTGGTGATTTCTTTGGCGGCGGAAGCCGAAGCAACGCCAGAAGAAACGGCCCGAGACAGGGCGCCAATCTGCGGGCGACCGTTCGTATAACCTTTGACGAGGCTATCCGCGGCGTGGACAAAGAGTTGGAAATCACATTAAAAGAGAAATGTAACACCTGCGGCGGAACCGGCGCCAAACCGGGAACCAGCCCGGAGACCTGTTCCAAATGTAACGGAACCGGCCAGGTGGTCTACACCCAGCAGTCCATGTTTGGTATGGTGAGAAATGTACAGCCTTGTCCGGACTGTAACGGAACTGGTCAGGTAATCCGGTACAAATGTCCGGATTGTTCCGGTTCAGGATACATCAAAGTACGCAAAAAAATCAAAGTGCCGATTCCGGCAGGAATCGATAACGGACAGAGCGTCAGAATCCGTGAAAAAGGCGAGCCGGGTATCAATGGCGGTCCAAGAGGAGACCTGCTTGTCAATGTCAACGTATCCCGTCATCCTAAGTTCCAGAGACAGGAATATGATATCTTCTCCACAGAGCCGATTACCTTCGCTCAGGCAGCTCTGGGCGCCACCATCAAGATTGACACGGTGGACGGACCGATGGATTACACCATCAAACCGGGAACCCAGACAGATACGAAGATCCGCCTGAAGAATAAAGGTGTTCCAAGTCTCAGAAATAAGAATCTCAGAGGCAGTCATTTTGTCACCCTGGTGGTGCAAGTGCCGGAGCGTATGACAGAGGCCCAGAAAGAGGCGTTGCGCCGATTCCAGGAGGCCATGGGAGAGGCGCCGGCAGCGTATACAACCGCTTCCGGAGAGACAAAGTCGGAGCATGAAAAGAAGGAAAAACATGAGAAGCATGAAAGAAAAGGCTTCTTTGGCGGGAAGAAAAAGAAATAGCAGGAAAGAGTTATAATACGACACAGTTTACAGAAATCAGAGGGAAATATCTTGAAAAAACAAGGAAAGATAGTTTTGATATTTTTTAATCAGGAGAAAATTTTTCAGAAAGGAAAACAAAAACACTTTTTATATAATTGAACAAAATCGCTGCGCGATGGCCTGCGGAGGCTGTGGTGTAGCGATTTTTTGTTTCTTAAATAATAAAAACAGTGGAAAGCAAGTCCTAAAAGAAGAACTGAGAAATGACCCGTTGTCTGAACCGCTTGAACCGATGGCTGTCCATCTATTTTCCGGAATACAAGACCGTATTTAAAGACGTTGAAGGTGTTGGAAGCCTGCTCCTGCTGAAGCAGGCAGCCCTTCCGGAAGACATTATCAAACTGGGAGCAGCTGGCATCCATAAAATATGGCGGGAGTCGAACAGCTTAAGAATTACAGGAAATGGGATTCAAAAATCCTCACCATCACAGAGGAAATGGCCGAACAGATTCCCTATATCGAAATGACAGATGTTTTATTTCCTATACCCTTCTTTGCTGATTCAGTACATGATACCATGGATAATCCATCATCCATGCTCATTCTTCCTCTTTATACACTGGGGACTATCTGTAAAAAACCTTGTTTTTTCAACAAAAACTTGCTTGACAAAATGAGGAGGAACTTCTGGATGCATGTTCCTCCAAAGGGATTTGTCCGGATCCGGCATTATGGGCTGCTCAGGTCCCGCAGCAAAAATAAAAAGCTTACTTTGTTCAATTAGGTCAAATCGAAAATGGTGTAAACAAGGAGCAGTTCACTGGAATGCCAAAACTGCTTTTTTGTTTACACCATCATCGATTCTACTCCGAGCGTGAAGATTTTCAATTATTATTAAATAATGGTTCTAGTACGTCAGCGTATT
>CAYULX010000080.1:0-7153 GCA_964445535.1 uncultured Eubacterium sp. | reverse complement strand
CTTTCCGGTCCTCCTCTGACACATCGTTGGGAATCACAACGCTTATGGTCGTGATCTTCTGCAGTGCATCTGATAAAAAGTCCATTCTTAAATATGCCATTCCCACTTTCCTTTCGTTCATGCTGTCATTTTCTTAAAACATTATCAGTCAATCGGCGGAGCCTTTACCGTCTCTCTCCGATGACGCTCCCTGCGTTGACAAGAGACCGGCAGCAGCCAGAATTCCACTGGCCGCTGCCGGTCTCTTTATTACATTTCTTTATCACAAACCTCTGACACTTCGTTCTCACGGTTCGCGACTGATTCTTACAAATTCTCATCCATTCGCAGGATCAGTAAGCAAACTTCTCCTCAAAGTATGCTTTCAGATCTTCAATCTTGATTCTCTCCTGCTCCATGGTGTCACGGTCACGGACAGTCACAGCGCCGTCTTCCACGGAATCAAAGTCGTAAGTGACGCAATAAGGGGTACCAATCTCATCCTGGCGACGGTATCTCTTACCGATGTTTCCTCTGTCATCATATTCACAGTTATATGTTTTGGACAGTTCCTGATAAATCTTCTCGGCGCCCTCGGAAAGCTTCTTGGACAGCGGCAGCACGCCGATCTTCACCGGAGCGATGGCCGGGTGGAAGTGCAGGACGTTACGCACGTCGCCTTCCTTGATCTCTTCCTCATCATAGGCAGCGCACAGGAACGCCAAAGTCACACGGTCTGCGCCCAGAGACGGCTCGATGACATACGGGATGTATTTTCTCTTCTCCTCGTCGTCAAAGTAGCTCATATCCTCTCCGGATACTTCCTGATGACGGCTCAGATCATAATCCGTACGGTCGGCGATACCCCACAGCTCGCCCCATCCGAACGGGAAGAGGAACTCAATGTCAGAAGTCGCCTTGGAATAGAAAGAAAGTTCTTCCTTCTCATGGTCACGAATCCGCATTTCCTCGTCTTTGATACCCAAATCTTTCAGCCAGTTCACGCAGAAATCTTTCCAGTAAGCGAACCATTCCAGGTCTGTATCCGGCTTGCAGAAGAACTCCAGCTCCATCTGCTCGAACTCTCTGGTACGGAAGGTAAAGTTACCCGGTGTGATCTCGTTACGGAAGGACTTACCAATCTGTCCGATACCAAACGGAACCTTCTTTCTGGAAGTTCTCTGTACATTCTTAAAGTTGACAAAAATACCCTGGGCTGTCTCCGGACGGAGATATACGGTGTTCTTCGCGTCCTCGGTGACGCCCTGGAAGGTCTTGAACATCAGGTTAAACTGACGGATATCGGTAAAGTTATGTTTGCCGCAGCTTGGACATGGCACATTGTGCTCATCAATAAATGCTTTCATCTCTTCCTGGCTCCAACCGTCGATGGTGGATGGCAGCTCAATACCGTTCTCTTTGGCGAAGTCTTCAATGAGCTGGTCGGCACGGAATCTCTCTTTACATTCTTTACAGTCCATCAGCGGGTCGGAAAAACCTCCCAGATGTCCGGAAGCCACCCATGTCTGCGGGTTCATGAGGATGGCACAGTCCACACCTACGTTGTACGGGCTCTCCTGGATGAACTTCTTCCACCAGGCTCTCTTGACATTGTTCTTAAGCTCCACGCCAAGATTACCGTAATCCCAGGTATTAGCCAGTCCGCCGTAGATCTCGGAACCCTGATATACAAAACCTCTTGCTTTGGCAAGAGCGATAATCTTATCCATTGTTTTTTCCATAATGTCTTACCTCTTTTTTCTTTTTATTTTGCTGCTCTTAAAAAGGGCCGGCGCATTTTTATAATCGGTTTCTATTCTACCGTGGATATGCGCTCTTTTCAAGAGTTTTTTCCAACGGATCCTTATTTCGCACTGCCCTTTTCATAGCTTATCCAGCATTTCCGCTGCCTTGAACCGATGCTCCACATGCATTCGGAAGAAGCGCTTCACAATCCACTGAAATTCCAGAAAGATTTCTTCTTTCAGCACAAAACTGTAAAGCTTAGTCAGCGGAACGCTCAAAATGTACTGAAGGGTGTAAAGCACCGCCGGTTCCACGTGGATGCCGCCGGATAAATAACCGCCGTTGCCCTGACGCCCGGTCTCCTGGTCAGACGTGGAAGCTGTGTCACTCCGAGCGCTCCTGTGGGCACAGTCATGGCACAACACGCCGCCCGCCTCGAAGGAAAGGGTATCGAGATTCTCCGTCTTTCCGCAGGAAATGCACTGGAAGACCTCCATACCAATGCCGTAATACTGAAGAATCTTCATCTCATAGATGCGGCGGATAAGGGGGATCGGCGCTTTTCCTTTTTCCATGGCCGAAAATGTCACAAAGAGCAGGTTGAGGATATTTCTCTCATCCATGCCCTCCACAGTAAAATATTCCGCCAGTTCCGCCACATAAGTACTGTAATAAATGCATTCCAGGTCCTCTTTCAGATGGGGAAAATAATTCTTTCCTTCTGCGGAGTTGAGATAATTGTATCTGCGCCCTTCCGTAATCATAAATTCACAATAGATGAGAGGCTGGGTCACGCCAAAAAGAGGATGATTCGGCTTGCGGCATCCTCTGGCAAATACCTGAATCTTCCCTCTTTCTCTGGTCAGTATAGTCAGACGTCTGTCATTTTCTCCGACGGGATATACGGATAATACGATGCCCATCACCTTTGTCTGTTCACTCATAGTTCTTTCTTATTATATCCGTAATTCTTCAGCAAAAGGTCGCTGTCTCTCCAGTCTTTCTTGACTTTGACCCACATTTTCAGGTTCACCTTCATATCGAGAAGGTTCTCGATCTCCTGACGGGCCGTGGAACCGATTTCTTTAATCATGGCTCCCTTCTTGCCGATGATAATACCCTTATGAGAGTCTCTCTCGCAGATGATAGTGGCCTCAATATCAACAATATCGCCCTTAGAGCGCACTTTCATCCTCTCGATGACCACCGCAATGCCGTGGGGAATCTCCTGGCTTAGAAGGCGCAGCGCTTTCTCCCGAATCAGTTCCGCCACAATCTGTCTTTCCGGCTGGTCCGTCACCGTATCCTCGTCGTAATACATCGGCCCTTCCGGCAGATATTTGAAAATAGTTTCAATTAAATCCCGGGTATTGGTTCCTTCCAGGGCGCTAACCGGAATCACTTCCGCAAAGTCCACCTTATCCTTATAGGCAACGATGGCTTTCAGGATATCCTCTTCTTTGGCGATGTCGGTCTTGTTGATGACCAGAAAGATCGGCGTCTTTACATTTTGCAGTTTCTCGATGATGTACTGTTCACCGCCGCCGATGAAAGTACTCGGCTCCACCAGCCACAGCACCAGATCCACCTCATTTAAGGTACGTTCCGCCGCCATCAGCATGTAATCCCCCAGTTTATTTTTTGCCTTGTTGATACCCGGCGTATCCAGGAAGACAATCTGTCCTTCCTGGCAGGTATAAACGGTCTGGATACGATTCCTCGTGGTCTGCGCCTTGCTGGAGGTGATGGCGATCTTCTGCCCGATCAGACGGTTCATCAGGGTGGATTTGCCCACATTCGGTCACCCGATAATCGTTACAAATCCGGATTTAAACTTCCTCATATATGCTCCTCTCATAAATGCTCCGGCGGCAATCTTCATTGACGATCACTGTCGGAGCCATACCATGTTTTATTCTTACTGCATCAGCATCCGTGTATTCTCAAAGACATCTGCTTCCTGAATCTTTTTGTCGTTTCCGATGGCGCAGACGGTGTCCGCCTCCATGAGCGCTTCCATGTACGGAGCCAGGGCGCGGATGCTTTCCTGGGTGGTATTTAATACCTGTTCTCTCTCTTTTTGCAGCATCTCCGGCGTGGTTCCGGTGAGATATCCCATGAAAGAGCGGTCGCCGAGAGCCAACGGCTCCAGCGGCTGATCCATGGCGCTGATGGCGCCGATGATATATTTGGTCATATCACGGTCGCTCACATCAAAATTGCGAACATAGTCCGCCGCATTTTTGTAGACGTCCATGGTGGCGGTGAGATGCGGATCCCGGTAGGAAACCAGATAACCGTATCCATTTCTCGAAAAACCACACATACAGCCATAGGCTCCGCCGGTGACGCGGATGTTCACCCAGAGATAATCGTAGGAGAAGATGGTCTTCAATATCCGGAGAGCCCCGGTATAATCCTGTCCCTCTCTCTCAAAACGTCCGGCCGTGGCCACATACTGTACCTTGCTGGAAGTGCGGAAGCCTTCGTTTAATTTTCGCATGTCCATCTGCGGAACCGCTTTGACACAAGGCATGTCGTACAGCTTGGCCCCAAAACGGGAAAAATGTTCTCCCAGTAAATCCTTGAAATTAAATTTACCGGTCAGCCCCACGATCAGGTTTTCTTTTCGGAAAATGCACTGCGCGGCATGGACAAGATTTTCCATGAGCACGGTCTTTTTCTCTTCAAAATGGTTGTCCAGATTCTTAACGAAATCATAGAAATCAATTCCCTCGGCAATCTCTTTATATTTCATCATCGGGTCCACATAGGAGAGCGCACGGTTGGCCGCGTACACATGGCCGGCCGCCGGAATTCGGGTATCCATCTTCGTCCGAAGTTCGGAAATGATTTCTTTTAACCGTTTCTCATCCTGCAATCTGGAGGTAAAAAGAATCTCCTCCAAAAGAGACATACCGTCCGGCACTTGCTCACCCAGACATTTCATCCGGATACTGAAATACGGCCGGAATCCATCCCTCTTCCATACCAGCGGATAAATGCCGGTCTGGAAGGTAATGCCGCCAATCTTTAAATTGATTTCCGTAGCCAAGTCATTGTAACTGTAATGTTCCGTATCCACATAGCGGTAAAGTTCCACCAAAAGGGTGGCATAAGGGATCAGTTCCTTTGGCATCTCTGTGGAATCAAAGGAGAAATCCAGATACACAATGCCGTTGGTGCGGTACTCATGGATGACTGTCGGAATTCCTCCTATGGTCATCTCTTTATTCCGGTACGGCAGCGCCTCCTTTGTGATATCGGAAAGCTTCAGAAGCGGAATCTTCAGAAGTTCTTCCTGGGTGGACGGCGTCTCCTGGAATTCTTTCAGCTTTCTCGTCTGCTCGATGAGATAGTAGATTTGTTTCTTGTCAAGGGTTCCCTTAATATGAGCAAGCTGGCACTTTAACTCGGCTTCCGCCCGCTCATTTTTCCCCTTCTCCGGATACAGATTCACAAAAGCCTTATGGGTATTATCCAGCAGATACCTCTTCACCAAATCCTCAAAATAACCGCTTTCCACCTTCTTTTTGAGATTCGCCAGCGGAGTCAGAGTATCTCCCAGATCCATGGCACGGCTGTCATCGTACAGCCAGGTATTTAAAAAGTCCAGACCATAGATGAGTCCCTTAGGATAGCGTCCGAAATTGGCCTCCCGATATTTGAACTCAAAATTATTGATGGCGGAGTAGATGGCCTTTTTGTTCATTCCCTTTTCCACCTGGTCTTTCAATGACAGCTCCATGACTTCCTTAAACTGCTCTTCTTTTCCCTGCTGTACATTTTTTACAATCACGGAGAACACCGGCTGCTGAATACCGGCGTCAAGATGGCTGTCCACATCTTTACCGACTCCTGCGTCGATGAGCGCTTTTCGCACCGGCGCCCCCGGCATGGAGAACAGGACATATTCAAGAATCTGGAGGGCAAGCATCTCCTCATTGTCGCAGCTTTTTCCTGTCACAGCGTTGTAGCTTAGATAAATGCCCTCTCCGCTGTCATTGTCATTCTCGGATACCGGATAGGTATCTCTTACGGTGAGCGGAGTATCAAACGGTTTTTGCATGGCAATCTCCGAATGTACTTCTTTTTTCTCAAAATGGCTTAAATATTCTTTATCAATAAATGCCAGCTCTCTGGCAAAATCTACATTTCCATATAAGTAAATGTAACTGTTGGACGGATGATAGTATTTCCGGTGGAAATTTAAAAATTCCTCTCTGGTAAGCTCCGGAATCACATCCGGGTCACCGCCGGATTCATAAAAATACGGCGTGTCTTTCAAAAGCGCCGCCTGAATCTTTCTCTGCAGCAGATCGTCGGCGGAGGAGAACACACCTTTCATCTCGTTGTAAACCACGCCGTTGAACTTCAGTTCTCCGTCGGCGCTGTCCAGCTCATAATGCCAGCCTTCCTGCTTTAAAATCTCGTCTCTTTTATAGATGTTCGGATAAAAGACCGCGTCCAGATACACATGCATCAGGTTATGGTAATCCTGGTCATTGCAGCTTGCGATAGGGTACACAGTCTTGTCCGGGTAAGTCATAGCATTTAAAAATGTATTGAGGGAGCCTTTCGCCAGCTCTACAAACGGGTCTTTGGACGGAAACTTCGCCGATCCGCAGAGTACCGAATGTTCCAGAATATGTGCCACTCCGGTGTCGTCCGCCGGCGGCGTCCGAAACGCAATGCTGAACACCTTGTTGGTATCATCATTATCAATAAGCAGCACTCTGGCGCCAGACCTGGCATGTTCCAGCACATATCCCTCCCCATGCAGTTCTTCTATCTTTTTTCGCTCTTTGAGCACATAACCTTTTAATTCTGAAATATCCAGCATATAAAACCTCCTGAACATATTTTCTCATAGTATCCGCAATACTTTTGTTATCATAACACAAACAGTCAAAAAAAGGTATCCCGAAAGTATCTTAAAATACCTTCGGGATACCTTTCCAAAAGAAAAAGAGAGTCTTCCGGAGAAAACCCTCTTTTGAAAAATCTTAGTTGTTGATCAGTTTGTCTTCATCGCTCCAGCTATACAGCTTACGAATCTCTTCTCCAACTTTCTCTGATGGATGCTCAGATGCAAGCTTTCTCATGGCTTTGAAATGAACCTGTCCGCCTGCGCTGGACATATCTAATAAGAAGTCTTTTGCAAATGTTCCATCCTGAATATCGGAAAGAATCTTCTTCATAGCCTTCTTTGTATCCTCTGTGATAATCTTCGGTCCGGTTATGTAATCACCATACTCTGCTGTGTTGGAGATGGAGTATCTCATCCCTGAGAAACCAGACTGATAAATCAGGTCTACAATCAGCTTCATCTCATGGATACATTCAAAGTAAGCGTTACGAGGATCATAGCCTGCTTCGCACAAAGTCTCAAAACCTGCCTGCATTAACGCGCATACACCACCGCAGA
>CAYULX010000079.1:0-7506 GCA_964445535.1 uncultured Eubacterium sp. | reverse complement strand
CGTATCTTCTTAAACGGTTACGATAATCCGGACGTGGTACAGTATGCGGGATATCTGGCGCTGATGTTCGCCCATTTCCACAGACATTCTTACACCGGATGTAAGACCGCCGTTTCCGAGGTCATCGCTTCCCAGGCAGCCCTGGTAGCTGACGTCAACGATATCGCCAAGGCAGAGCATGTCCGCGAGAAGCTTTGTGATATCATCGGAATCGCCGAGTTGGTATTTGCAGCAGGACAGGCGTCCGCTTACCGGGCAATACAGTTCCCGAACGGCTCCTGGGTGCCGGATGAGGTTTTGACCAACGCCGGAAGAAGACTGGCAGGCCATAACATTTACCATGAATATGAGATTCTTGCCGACCTGACCGGCGGTATCTGTGCATCCCTGCCGACAGAAGAAAGCTTCTTCGCGCCGGAGACTGCAGAACTTTGTAACAAATATATCATGAGAAATCCGGAATACACCGCAGAGGAGACCCACCGGGTAATGAGAATGATGGAAGACAAACTCTGCGACGCTTTCGAGGGAGCCCAGTGCGTGGCCGGCGTACACGGCGGCGGTTCTCCACTGATGGAGACTATCACCATGATGAGCCGCTACGATCTGGAAGAACTGAAGAAAATCGCCAAATATCTGGCAGGTTTCGAGGGAGTAGAGTGTCCGCGTTATGAGCGCGCCACAGCGACCCCGCGGGCAATGCTTGAACGGTTCAAAAAGACTCAGGGATAACAGAGAACAAAAAAAATTCCGTCAGTCAATAGACTGACGGAATTTTTTATTAGGTGATATCAATACTCGGTTATAGGATTCATTTTACATTCTCGAAAAAAAGTGTTATATTATTAAATATATAAAATATTGAACGGAGCCGGCAAAGAGGCTGAAGTTTGCCGGGGACAGGATTGGGTCAGGGGGAAACGCAGCATGAGAAGAATGGTATTGATCGGCCGCAGTGAGTGCGGCAAGACGACGCTGAAACAGGCGCTCCGGGGAGAGAAGATTACTTATCATAAGACACAGTATGTCAGTCAGTATGACTGTCTGATTGATATGCCGGGAGAGTATGCGGAGAACATTGATCTGGCACATGCCATCGCCCTTTATATCGCGGAGGCCGATGTGGTGGGGATTGTGCTCAGCGCCACGGAGCCGTATTCGCTTTACCCGCCGAATGTTGCTTCCGTCAGCAATCGGGAGACCATCGGCATAGTGACGAAGATCGATCACTGGTGTGCGGATCCGCAGCAGGCGGCGGAATGGCTGAGGCTGACCGGCTGTGAACACATCTTTTTTACGAGTTCCTATACCGGCGAGGGCATTGAGGAGATTCATGATTTTCTCAAGGTGGAACATGAGATCTGTACGGTGGATGTGGTAAGTTCACGAATTCAGGAGGAGACTTTCGAGAAACCGGCGAAGCTCAATGAATATCATCTTTTATAAATGAATAATCAAAATATATCAGAATGGGGAATTGTTCCTTTGGGCCGAAAAATCGGTGGGACGGTTCCCCTATTTTGCTGGAGTGTTGTTCCGCTAAAAAAACTTGACTAAAAAAAATATTATGATATATTGTTACTCAAAAAGTTTGAAAATCAAAATATTCAAATTTCAAACAATGTAAAAATGATGTACAATAAGAAGTGAAAAAAATCTGTCCCTGAAACAGAACCTGCCGCTGTAAGGCAGGCGGATGCTCCGGGCAGACATAAGCTGATGAAAGAAAGAGGATAACAGATATGTTTGTAAAGATTGCAGGTACGGGATCCTTTCTGCCGGAGAGGGTGGTCGATAACTTTGAGATTGCCCGGATGGTGGATACTTCCGATGAATGGATTCAGACCCGGACGGGGATTCGGACCCGTCATATAGCCACGGATGAAACCGTTGCAGATATGGCCACGGAAGCCGCCAAGAGAGCGGTGGAGAATGCCGGCATCGCCCCGAAAGAGATTGATTTAATTATTGTTTCCACCGTCTCTGCAGAGCAGAGTCTTCCCTGCGTGGCCTGTGAAGTGCAGAAGGCGTTGGGAGCCGATGCTGCGGCGGCCTTTGATGTAAATTCTGCCTGCAGCGGTTTTGTTACCGGATATCAGATAGCAGCGGGACAGATTAAGTCCGGGCTGTCAAAGACCGCGCTGGTCATTGGAAGCGAATGTCTTTCCAATTATGTGGACTGGACAGACCGGGGCACTTGCATTTTGTTTGGAGACGGAGCCGGAGCGGCAATACTGAAGGCTGACTGTGCTCCGGAAGAGATTCAGATTCCGTCCGCGCTTCATGCCGACGGCGGCATGGGCGGAGCGCTGACCTGCAGTCTTGGCCACGGCAAGGACAAGGTTCCGTATGACGAGTATTATCGCATGGACGGCAGAGCGATTTTTAAGTTTGCCGTCAAAAAGGTGCCGGCGGTTATCCACGAGGTGTTGGATTTGAGCGGCCACACGGTGGACGAGATTGACTATTTTGTGCTTCATCAGGCCAATAAGAGAATTATCGACGCCATCGCTAAGAGACTTCGTCAGGATGAGAGCAAGTTCCCGATGAATATCATGGATAACGGCAATATTTCTTCCGCCTGTATCCCGATGCTCCTGGACGATATGAACCGGAAGGGAGTGCTGAAGCCGGGAATGAAGCTGGTGCTGGCCGGATTCGGTGCAGGGCTTACCTGGGGCGGCTTCTATCTGGAATGGTAATCCCCGGTGCATAAGCCGGATTACATAAAAGCAATAATGACAAAGTAAAAAAGGATGAAAGAGAGGACAAGTCATGTTCGAGAAAATTAGAGATTTAATAAGTGAAAGAAGTTGGTGTCGATGCAGATCAGGTGATCATGGATGCATCGTTTAAAAATAATCTGAATATTGATTCATGTAACAGCGCATTTTTTTGTTTCCAGCCGTATGGCTGAACTGTTACGATAAATTACTGAAAATCAACGGAGCTGATGTGAATCAGGACGATTAAAGAAAACAGCGATTGGGAGTAAGATATTATGAAAACGGAAATTACAGAACTTCTTGGAATTGAATATCCGATTATCCAGGGCGGCATGGCCTGGGTGGGAACAAATGAGCTGGCCTCCGCCGTATCTGAGGCCGGCGGCCTGGGAATTATTGGTTCCGGCGGAGCGCCGGCGTCCTGGGTAAAAGAACAGATTCAACAGGTAAAACAAAAAACAGACAAACCTTTCGGCGTTAATGTAATGCTGATGAATCTGGAGGCTGACGCCATCGCCCAGGTGATCGTGGATGAGAAGGTACCGGTGGTTACCACCGGCGCAGGCAATCCGGAGAAATATATGGAAATGTGGAAGAGGGCCGGCGTGAAAGTCATCCCTGTGGTTGCCAGCGTGGCTCTTGCCAAACGGATGGAGAGAACAGGAGCCGACGCCGTGATCGCAGAAGGAACGGAGTCTGGCGGACATATTGGTGAGACAACCACCATGGCGCTGGTTCCGCAGGTGGTGGACGCCGTGTCCATTCCGGTCATCGCCGCAGGAGGTATCGCCGATGGAAGGGGTATTGCCGCAGCATTTATGCTGGGCGCCAAGGCCGTGCAGATGGGAACCATCTTTGTGGCTTCTAAGGAGTCCATTGTCAGCGACAATTACAAGAATAAAATTGTAAAGGCAAAAGATATTGATACGAAGGTTACCGGAAGAAGCACCGGTCATCCGGTTCGATGCATCAGAAATAAACAGACACAGGAATATCTCCGTCTGGAGTCTAAGGGAGCAACCTTGGAAGAACTTGAGCATCTGACCCTCGGCGGCCTGAAAAAGGCTGTTATGGACGGCGATGTTGTGGGCGGCAGTGTCATGGCCGGACAGATTGCCGGACTGGTGAAAGAAATCAGGAGCTGTAAAGATATTGTAGAAGGCCTGAACGCACAGGCAGAGGAACTGTTAAAGGGGATAAAGGTTTATGAGTAAAATTGCATTTCTGTACCCGGGACAGGGCGCGCAGACTGTCGGAATGGGAAAAGATTTTTATGAGCAGAGCGCTCTTGCAAAAAGCGCTTACGAAGAGAGCGCAAAGATTCTTGATATGGACATTCAGTCGATATGTTTTGAGGAGAACGATTTACTGAATCGCACCGATTATACACAGGCGGCATTGGTGACAACCTGTCTGGCCATGACCAGGGAGATCGAGGCCCGGGGACTGAAACCAGACATGACAGCGGGCTTGAGCCTCGGTGAGTACTGCGCTATCGTGACGGCAGGAGGCATGAGCTATGAAGACGCGGTGAAGACCATCTGGAAGAGAGGTTGTCTCATGCACAATGCGGTTCCAGACGGATCCGGAGGGATGGCAGCTGTTCTGGGACTCTCCGGAGATCAGGTAAAGGCAGTGATAGACGGGGCGGAAAATGTCTCCGTGGCCAATTACAACTGTCCGGGACAGATTGTCATCACCGGAAAAAAGGACGCCATTGAGGCAGTGGCTCCAGCTCTCAAAGAAGCCGGAGCAAAGAGAGTGCTTCCGCTCAACGTCAGCGGTCCGTTCCATTCTCCGTTCTTAAAAGAAGCAGGCGAGGAACTCTATGAGACCCTGAAAAAAGTAGACTGGAAGCCACTTTCTATCCCGTATGTGACCAATGTAAACGCGGAGGTTATCACAGATATCACTAAAACCAAAGATCTGCTGCGGGCACAGGTATCCAGCTCCGTCATGTGGGAGCAGAGCATCCGCCGTATGATTGAGGAAGGTGTGGATATCTTCGTGGAGATTGGACCTGGAAAGACCTTGTCTGGTTTCATGAGAAAGATTGACAGAAGTGTAAATATGTTCAAGATCGGCAGCATGGATGAGATGCATACTGTCGTAGAAAAGATTAAGGAGTTGACAGGATGTTAGAGAAAAAGGTTGCGGTTGTAACGGGCGCTTCCAGAGGAATCGGAAGGGCAATCGCCCTGGCTTTTGGAAAGGCCGGTGCGTCCGTTGCGGTACATTACAATGGAAATGAAGCGAAGGCGGCCGCCGTGAAGGCGGAGATTGAGGAAGCAGGCGGCAAGGCGGAGATCTTCCGCTGCAACGTGGCGGACTTTGACGCCTGCAATGACTTCATCGAAAGTGTGGTAAAGACATTTGGAAAGATTGACATATTGGTGAATAACGCGGGAATCACCCGGGACGGACTGATTATGGGAATGTCCGAGGAAGATTTTGACGCTGTGCTTGATACGAATTTAAAGGGAAGCTTTAACTGTATCCGTTTCACTAGCCGTCAGATGATGCGGAAAAAATACGGAAGAATTATCAATATCACTTCCGTTTCCGGCGTGGCGGGCAATGTGGGACAGGCCAATTACAGCGCTTCCAAGGCGGGACTCATTGGTCTTACCAAATCAGTGGCAAAAGAGCTGGCGTCCAGAAACATTACAGTCAACGCCATCGCGCCGGGATTTGTCAAGACAGATATGACCGACGTTCTCTCCGACAAGGTGAAGGAAGCGGCCATGAAACAGATTCCGCTGGGACGTTTTGCGGAGCCGGAAGATATCGCCAACGCGGCCGTGTTCCTGGCGTCCGACATGGCTTCATACATTACCGGACAGGTACTGCTGGTTGACGGCGGAATGGTCATGTAAAAAATAAGAAAGGGTTATGTAAATGGATAAGAGAAGAGTTGTCATTACCGGAATGGGTGCGATTACACCAATTGGAAACACGTTGGAAGAATTCTGGAATGGAATAAAAGAACAAAAAGTGGGAATCGGTCCGATTACCAAATTTGATACTGCTGATTATAAGGTAAAAATTGCGGCTGAGGTCAAGGGGTTTGTTCCGAAAGAAAGAATGGATTTTAAATCGGCCAAACGTATGGAGACCTTCTCTCAATATGCGATTGTGGCAGCGACAGAAGCCATGGAAGACGCCGGTCTTACGATGGAAGACGAGGATCCGTACCGTGTGGGCGTGATTATCGGCTCCGGTATCGGCGGTCTGTCCAGCATGGAAAAAGAACACGAGAAGATTCTCACTAAAGGACCGAAGAGAGTGAGCCCGATGCTGATTCCTATGATGATCAGCAACATGGCGGCGGGAAATGTATCCATCGCCCTGGGCTGCAAAGGCAAATGCACCAGCGTGGTGACAGCCTGCGCCACAGGCACACATTCCATCGGTGACGCGCTGCGTGCCATTCAGTACGGCGACGCCGATGTGATATTCGCGGGAGGAACCGAGAGCAGCATCACTCCGATTGCCGTTGCCGGCTTTACCAATCTGACAGCTCTTTCTTCGGAGGAAGATCCGAGGAAGGCCTCGATTCCTTTTGATAAAAACCGCAGCGGTTTTGTCATCGGTGAGGGAGCCGGCGTTGTGGTTCTGGAGGAACTGGAACATGCAAAGAAGCGCGGCGCGAAGATTTACGCGGAGCTGGCCGGATACGGCGCGACTTCTGACGCATATCATATTACTTCTCCGGCGGAAGACGGAAGCGGCGCCGCCAAGGCCATGGAACTTGCCATGGAGGAAGCCGGCGTGAAACCGGAAGAGGTGGACTATGTCAACGCCCATGGAACCGGAACCCATCACAATGACTTATTTGAGACAAGAGCTCTTCACCGTGCTTTCGGTGATGCGGCCGCTCATCTGAAAATAAGCTCCACTAAGTCCATGATTGGCCATCTGCTTGGAGCAGCCGGTGCTGTGGAACTCATTACTTGTGTGAAATCCATCGAAGAAGGATATATTCATCCGACCGTCGGCACCACAGAAACTGACGAAGAATGCGATCTTGATTATGTATTAGGCGGACCAGCGCAGCAGGATGTCAACGTGGCCATCTCCAATTCTCTGGGATTTGGCGGACACAATGCAACCCTTCTGGTAAAAAAATATGGGGAATGAGAGGCTTGGAAGTAAACTTCCAAATCTACCAGGATTGACGCGGCAGGCGCGTCAGGAAAGGAGAAAAAATGCAGTACGAAGAGATTCTTAAATTGGTGAAGGGCGTCTCCGAAGCGGGACTGACCAACTTTGAATATACAGAGGGAAATATCCGGATTGTCATGAGTTGTCCGGAGAACAAACAGCCTCCGGCGGCAGCTCCTGTATTTTCCGTACAGGATGGCGGACAGCAGATGGAGATTCCTGCCCCTGTCCCGGCTCCGACGGCAGTTCCTGCAGCTGAGGCCCCTGCAGCGCCGGCAACCGATGACCAGTCCGGCAACATCGTGAAATGTCCGCTGGTCGGTACCTTTTATGTGGCTCCTTCCGAGGATGCTCCTGCTTACGTTCAGGTCGGCGATACGGTGAAGAAAGGACAGATTCTCGGTATTGTGGAGGCCATGAAGCTGATGAATGAGATAGAGAGCGAATACGACGGCGTCGTAAAAGAAATCTATGTTCAGAATGAAGAATCTGTGGAATACGGTCAGCCATTATTCCGCATTGGATAATAACTGCCCGCTGTTTTGAGAGAAACGGACTGTCTCCGGAAGATAACGGTTAGTATTTTCCGGAGACAGTCTGCGGACAGGATAAAAAG
>CAYULX010000078.1:4841-7512 GCA_964445535.1 uncultured Eubacterium sp. | reverse complement strand
CGTAAGAGTCGCGCCTGCCCCTGTTTGGAACTATCTATTTCCCGACAGCCCCTTTCAAGAATTTATATATAGATTTTACAAACAATATCTTTAAATCGGTTCGCCTTTGTATACTCAGGATGATATGACATATATTCTCTCACATCATCCCTCGTCACTACCAGCGACATGAGATAAACATATTTTGGGGAATCTATTTTCCTCCATCGGCAATCGCTGCCTGTGCTGCTGCCAGACGAGCAATCGGCACGCGGAATGGTGAGCAGGATACATAGTTAAGACCAATCTTGTAGCAGAATTCTACGGAAGATGGGTCTCCACCGTGCTCGCCACAGATACCGCAGTGGAGGTCAGGTCTCTGGTCTTTACCTAATTTAACTGCCATATCCATTAATTTACCAACGGCATCCTGGTCAAGTTTTGCGAATGGATCGTTCTCGAAAATCTTAGCATCGTAGTAAGCATCCAGGAACTTGCCGGCATCGTCACGGGAGAAGCCGAATGTCATCTGTGTTAAGTCGTTTGTACCGAAGCAGAAGAACTCAGCCTCTTTAGCAATCTGGTCTGCCAGTAATGCGGCGCGAGGAATCTCGATCATGGTACCAACTTCGTATTTGAGGTCAGCGCCTTTTGCTGCGATCTCAGCGTCCGCTGTCTTAACAACGATATCTTTGACATATTTCAGTTCTTTTAATTCGCCTACTAATGGAATCATAATTTCCGGAACCATATTCCAATCCGGATGTTTCTCTTTTACGTTCAGTGCTGCACGGATAACAGCTTTTGTCTGCATAACAGCGATTTCCGGATAAGTTACTGTCAGACGGCATCCACGATGTCCCATCATTGGGTTGAACTCTTTGAGTCCTTCGATAATCGCTTTGATGTCTTCTACAGATTTGCCCTGAGCGTCGGCCAGCTTCTTGATATCTTCTTCTGTCTGAGGAACGAACTCATGCAGAGGAGGATCCAGGAAACGAATAGTTACAGGGTTGCCTTCCATTGCTTCAAATAATTGCTCGAAGTCTCCCTGCTGGTATGGAAGTATCTTTTCAAGGGCAGCTTCTCTTTCTTCTACGTTGTCGGCACAGATCATCTCGCGGAATGCGTCGATTCTCTCGCCGCCGAAGAACATATGCTCTGTACGGCAAAGGCCGATACCTTCAGCGCCAAGCTCACGAGCTTTCTGAGCGTCTGCAGGTGTATCGGCGTTAGTACGAACGCCCATGGTTCTATACTTATCCGCCCAAGCCATGATACGTCCAAACTCACCGGCGATGGTAGCGTCAACAGTAGGGATAACGCCATCGTAAATGTTACCTGTGGAACCATCCAAAGAAATATAATCTCCTTCGTGGAACTCTTTACCGTGAAGAGTGAACTTTTTGTTCTCTTCGTCCATGATGATGTCGCCACATCCGGATACACAGCACTCACCCATTCCACGGGCAACAACGGCTGCGTGAGACGTCATACCGCCACGAACTGTCAGGATACCTTCAGCGCTCTTCATACCTTCTATATCTTCCGGGGATGTTTCCAGACGAACGAGGATGACCTTTTCTCCTCTTTCTGCCCATTCTTTTGAATCTTCTGCCGTGAATACGATCTTGCCGCATGCAGCTCCCGGTGATGCGCCAAGGGCTTTTGCCATCGGAACAGCTTTCTTTAATTCTTCCGCATCAAACTGAGGATGTAATAATGTGTCAAGGTTACGAGGGTCGATCATTGCAACAGCTTCTTCTTCTGTTCTCATTCCCTCATCTACTAAATCGCAGGCAATCTTTAACGCTGCCTGTGCGGTTCTCTTACCGTTACGGGTCTGTAACATGTACAGCTTCTTGTTTTCAACAGTGAACTCCATGTCCTGCATATCTCTGTAATGATCTTCCAGAGTCTTGCAAACCTGTTTGAACTGTGCGAATGCTTCCGGGAACTTCTCTTCCATCTGAGCAATTGGCATAGGTGTACGAACTCCGGCAACTACGTCCTCGCCCTGTGCGTTTGTCAAAAACTCGCCCATCAGCTTCTTCTCGCCGGTAGCAGGGTCACGGGTAAATGCAACACCTGTACCACAGTCATCGCCCATGTTACCAAATGCCATGCTCTGTACGTTGACAGCAGTACCCCAGCTATATGGGATATCGTTATCACGACGGTATACGTTGGCACGCGGATTGTCCCAGGAACGGAATACGGCGTTGATTGCTCCCATTAACTGTTCCTTCGGATCTTACGGGAAGTCTTCCCCAATCTTTTCTTTAGATTCAGCTTTGAACTGGAAAGCCAGCTCTTTTAAGTCATCAGCAGTCAGATCAACGTCCTGTGTTACACCTTTCTCTGCTTTCATTTTGTCAATTAATTCTTCGAAGTATTTTTTACCTACTTCCATAACTACGTCAGAATACATCTGGATGAATCTTCTGTAACAATCCCAAGCCCAGCGAGGATTGCCGGATTTGGCTGCTAATATTTCTACAACGTCTTCATTTAAACCAAGGTTCAGGATGGTATCCATCATACCTGGCATGGAAGCACGAGCACCGGAACGAACGGAAACCAGAAGAGGATTCTCTTTATCACCGAATTTCTTTCCGGTGATCTCTTCCATCTTTGTGATGTACTCCATGATCTGTGCCTGAATCTCTTCGTTAATCTGCCTTCCATCTTC
>CAYULX010000078.1:0-4831 GCA_964445535.1 uncultured Eubacterium sp. | reverse complement strand
TAGTACTGTGTACACGCCTCAGTTGTGATAGTGAAACCCTGAGGTACAGGCAGACCAATGTTTGTCATCTCAGCAAGGTTCGCACCTTTACCGCCGAGAAGATTTCTCATTGAGGCATCGCCTTCGGTAAACAGGTATACCCATTTTTTTGCCATTGTTGTTCCTCCTTAAAAATTATCTATATTCTGCACACATAACGCACATGAATCCTCACATGCGCAATTATTATAGCACAAAAAAAATTAGAACGCTATATTTTTCACGAAATATTGTTAAAAATATTGTATTAGTTCAGCCATGCGCCAGAAGCGCGAAAGAAGCGCTGAGAATTTATTTTCATTCCTCGTAATCTTTGCCGTCAAAGCTTTCATCACCTGAGAATCGATTGATATATTTCAGATGATATTTGGAATAAACGATGATCTGTTCCCGGTAAAGCCCCTTGTATCCGGAGAACAGATAGCTGATGGAAATCACCAGCAGAATGAACACCGCGCCCTCAAATCCAAATAATTCAAATCCAATTAACATGGAAGTAATGGGACAGTTGGTTACCCCGCAGAACACTGCTGTCATGCCGAGGGCCGCACATACGGACGGAGAGATTCCCATAAGATGTCCGTACAAACATCCGAAGGTGGCTCCAGTACAGAACGCCGGCACGATCTCGCCGCCTTTAAATCCCGCCGCCAGTGTCAGAGAAGTAAAAATCATTTTTAAAAGGAAAGAAAATGCAGGGGTCTCCCCGTGTTCGATGGCTCGCTCAATCAGCTCTGTTCCAGCACCGTTATAGTCAAAATCTCCCACCAGCATTGTTAAAACAATAACCAGTACGCCGCCGACAACGGCACGGGTATATGGATTTTTGAAACATTTATCATAAAATACATTGGCGCCCCGCAGGAAATTACAGAAGATGATGCTGACCACAGCGCAACAAATTCCCAGCAAAACCAACTTTACAAAACTTTCAAAGGAAACTGCCGGAATGCCCGTCACATTATAATCCTCCGGATAAATGCCCATATTGAGGGCGAACTGATTGGCCACCAGAGAGGCAAACACACAGGGAAGTAATGCCGAATACTGCATGATTCCCACGCTGATCATCTCCATGGGAAAAATAGCCGCCGCCATGGGCGTCCCAAACACCGCCGAGAAGGCCGCGCTCATGCCGCTCATCATGAGAATCTTCCGGTCTCCCTCTTCCAAATGCAGCAATCTGCCAAGAGTATTGCCAAGACTACCTCCCATTTGGAGCGCCGCCCCCTCCCTTCCGGCGGAGCCGCCGAACAGATGCGTGATCAAAGTGGCTCCAAAGATGAGGGGCGCCAGATAAAACGGCACGTTCTGATGGCTGTTATGCACCGCCGTGATCAGCAGATTGGTGCCGGTGTCTTTCTTCATGCCGCAAAGCCGGTACAGCCACACGATCAGCAGACCGCCGACCGGCAGCAAGAAAAGTAAGCAGGGATATTCCTTCCTCATCCCGGTGACCCAGCTCAGTCCCAGGGTGAACACACTGCTGAAACCGCCTACCACCAGGCCCACGATGAAGGCCCGAATCATCCAGAGGATGCCCGTCTTCAAATTAAATCCAATCATTCTCAGATAATGAATCTCCACATCCTTTACCTGATGCTGTATTTGCTTAATTTTTCCAATGATTTTCTCCCGCATTGTCTTATTTCCTTCATTTATAATATTAAATTCTGTTGCCGCACAATTCAGACATTCTATCGACACATTTTTCATTTTACACATTGCCGTCCGGCTTCGCAACATCTCTTTCAAATAAATTGCGGGATTCTTCTAAACAAATCACGATGTCATGACAAAATATTATCTTTTCTTTTCCAAAAAATCCCTTCTACCTCCCCCCCCTTGAGAAATCGCCCCTGAGCCGTTATAATAAATGCAGTTTGCACAGAAAGAGAGGACTTACACGAGTGCTGCATATTGCAATCTGCGACGACGAAAAAACTTTTGTACATCATCTGGAATCGCTGATTTCCCAGTACATGTTAGAAACCGGAGAGGAAATCAAGACCTCTGTTTTTTACGACGGCCTCAATCTCATTGAAAACTATGATCCGTCCTTTGATTTGATTTTTCTGGATATACAAATGAAAATGGTGGACAGCCTTCGGGCCGCTGAGCGAATCCGCGAAAAAGATGAAAATGTCGGCATCATTTTCCTCACCACCCTGGCCCAATACGGACTGGAAGGCTATAAATATCAGGCCGCCAACTACATCATCAAACCTCTGCAATACGGACGGCTGAAGGCAGAGCTTGACAAATTTATCCGGAGACAACATCAGGAAACAGAGCCGGCTCTGATCGTCTCCAATGACACGGGCAAGTATAAGGTAATTCTCAAGAATCTCCGATACATAGAGACCTTCAACCGGAATCTGCTTTTCCACACCGGGCAGGAAGGCATTCTCTGCTACCGCAGTATGAAAGAAATAGAAAAACGGCTCCAGGACAAAGGCTTTGTCCGCTGCCATACCAGTTACCTCATCAATCTCGCCTATGTGAAGGGCGTCAAAAAGCTGGAAATCACTCTGATCACCGGCGAAAAAATACCCATCAGCCAGCCTCGCCGGAAGGCATTTATGGAAAAGCTGACGGATTACTGGGGAGATATGCTATGATACATTTTCTGAATATTCTTTCTTTTGTCCTTGAATGGGCCTATGTATTCGTCTTTTTCTGGATTCTGCACACATTTCTTCCGGTACGCCGGAACTGGTTTGTGCGTATCCTGGCGTTTTTCGCCTGCAGCTTTTTTGCCGTGGTGATCATTTATTCCAATGACCTGCCAAACCTGCTGGGCTCCCTCATTGGATTCAGCATCTATGTGGCCCTTTTCCACCGGGGCCGCGGGATGGAAAAGTTCACCGCTGTGCTGATTTTTTATCCGACTGTCATCGCCGTCAATTACATCATGCAGGACACCGGCGCCCTCATTTTCTTTGGCATTACCAAAGCTTCCAATGATGAATCTCTCTGGGCGCCGGAAGTCATAGTTTTAAGCAGCGCCATTCACGCCGCCACCCTGCTGGCAAAACTCCTTTTCTGGACCGGCGCGTGGGTGTTTCTGCGGAAATATTTACAAAACACCACCTACACTCTCACCAACCGCATGTGGCTGATCGTGGACACATTGATGCTGGCCTCCGTGGTTTCTATCTTTACTATTATATACTTCATGCCGGAGAAGATCATCATCGTGTATCCCATCTGTGCCGCCTCGATTTTTTCAAGCTTCGGCTGTATTTACCTGGCCTCCTACATGTGCAGCGCCATGCAGACCGCCTGGCACGCCCAGGAACTGGAGATGCGGCAGAATTATTATGAAGAAAAAATGGAGGACGACACCCGTATCCGCCAGATTTATCACGATATGAAGAATCATCTGCTGGTGCTGGAAAATGCGGTGCCGGACGCTGATGCCGCTGTGCCCACTGCTAAAAATGTATCGGCAAATGTATCGGCAGGTGACAGTCCCTGCTGCAAAGGCAACGCCCCAACAGCGGGCAATCAGTCCGGCACCGGCGGCATCCGTTCCTCCATAGAACGTCTGCAGCAGCAAATCTCATCCTACGAGAACTATTACCGCACCGGCAACGCCTATCTGGACGTCATCATCCGGTACAAGGTGAAAACCGCCAGGGAAAAACAGATCGACTTCACCACGGTCATCCATTTCGCCGACGGCGCCTTCCTGGACCCGCTGGATATCAGCACCATTTTCGGCAACGCTCTGGATAACGCCATCGAGGCCAGCGAAAAGCTGGCGGTTCCCCGCCGGGTCATCACTGTCAAAGCCCGGCGTATCCGTGACATGCTGATCATTCTGGTGGAAAACAACGCGCTGCCGGATACAGACGCCTCCGGCAAAACCACCAAGGACGACGCCTTCCTCCACGGCTTCGGTCTGTCCAACATCAGAAATACGTTAGAAAAATACGACGGCCAGTGCACTGTAAAATGTGCGGACGGCGTCTTTGTGCTGAAAATCATGATACCGGTGCCGTAAAATTTTTCATAATCCGACCAGCTACGTTTTCTCCGTATTCCATTGCAATTTGTCTTTTTATTACATGCAATTTGTCTACGGCATCCGGAGAGTATTTCAGTTTTTTCAATCAGCTACCCCCAAATCCTTTTCTATATCGTCAGCAGAAATCCATCCTTCCCGATCTGCTCTGTTTTCTGCCTGTTTTAATTTTAAAAATAGAAAATAGGCTTCTTTATAACGGTCTAATTCATCGATTTCTTCCATAGTGAGAATTCCGTATTCTCCATGGCCGTTTCTCGTTAAATACACTCTGTGTGATGTATCCACTTCTTTCAGCACTTCTGTATAATTTCGCAGTTCCGATATCGGCTTAATATTTGGCATATCCTCATCTCCTATACTATAAACATAGTCTCTTAAAACCTGATAGTTTATTTTTCATTGCAACAATTTACTTTATCTATTATAATACACATTTTGAGCAAAATTAGCAAGTAAATTTACATGTAAATTTACTTGCATTTTAAATGATATGACAGTAACTCATCCCTCGCAATCATAGTTTTTTCCTCCTGCGTATTAATTTACGCATCCTTTATTGTCCCTTTTTTGTATAGCGATATAATAAAAACAGCTTCCATGAAAACATTTCTGTCCGAAAAAGCTGCTTTTTAACAGGACATTTTCGTTTCAAAAAGCTATTCTTTTGAAATAGATTCCCCTTTATGGAACTGCGTACTTAAATGAAAAAGCAATTTGGTGATATGTCAAGAGGTGATTAAAAAAAGATTTCAATAAAAA
>CAYULX010000077.1:0-7580 GCA_964445535.1 uncultured Eubacterium sp. | reverse complement strand
CTATGTAGCTTAGCATATATGGGAATGGGAGTATTCCACCATCCTACACCTGCTCTCTGTAACTTATCCACCATATCAGTTCATTATAAAAATCTTAGATTTTTGTCTTGACAACTGAGCCACTAAAAACTGCCGGAAATCTGGAAAAGGAGAAGTGAAATAGAGATTGGAGCGAATCTGTGTCTATCATACAGGTTTGCTCCAGTTTTGTATAGGTACGTACTATCTACCGTTCACGAAAAGAGAAAATAGAAGATTATATGTCTTCAGAATATAAATATTGTTAGCGGTTTGACAAAAGAAAAAAAGGAGTCCTGTCAAAAAAGTAAAGATTTTCTTACTTTTTCTTGTGCATTTTAACGGGTTGACAATAAATTTTATTCTATATATTATACTGTTAGCTATCGAACTAATTATTTCAAAGAGGGGATACAGATGAACGTCCGAAAGAGATATGATACTACCTTTGATATGGGGAGGATGATTAACAGTTTGGCCCATCAGTTGAAGCGTCAGATGTATATGTTGGAGAAAGAGAGTGGACTGACCAATATGCAGAGTCTGGTACTTCATTACATAGCGTTCCAGACTGTGGAGAAAGATCTTTACCAGAAGGATGTAGAGAAGGCGTTTCAGATCCGGCGTTCGACGGCGACAGGAATCCTTCAGTTTCTTGAAAAGGAAGGATATATCTACCGGGAGTCTGTGAAGAGGGATGCACGGTTGAAAAAGATAGTCCCCACAGAGAAGACGGTGAAGCTGCACGGACATATTATCTCCAATATCCGTTATATGGAAGGACTGCTCCGGGAGGGGATTCCGGAGGAGGATTTGGCGGTATGTGTGCGTGTGCTGGAGCAGATGTCTGCAAATTTAGCCGGAAATGAGAAAGACAGAGGAAAGGAGATAACAAAACATGAATAGGAAATTACTTCGTTCTGTCCGCGAGTATAAACGGGAGACGATACTGACGTCTGTTTTTGTGGCGCTGGAAGTGTTTATGGAGGTACTGATACCGCTTCTGATGGCGAATATTATAGACGTTGGCATTGTCAACGGTGACATTGGATATATTATCCGAGTGGGTGTAGTTCTGATTGTGCTGGCTATGGTGGCTTTGTTTTTCGGCGCGAAAGCCGGACAGCTCGGGGCCATTGCATCGGCTGGGTATGCCAAGAATCTGCGGCATGATATTTTTTATAAGATTCAGGATTTTTCCTTTGGGAACATTGACCATTTTTCCACGCCGAGTCTGGTTACCAGACTGACCACGGATATCACCAACGTACAGATGGCGTATATGTTCTCCATCCGTTTGTTGGCGAGAGCACCAATTATGATTATCTTATCATGGATAATGACATTGACCATCAATGTGTCGATCGCGCTGCTTTTGCTGGCCATGGTGCCAATCTTAGGCGGCATGCTGATTTTTATTGCAAAGAAGGCACATCCACATTTTATCCAGGTATTTGATGAGTACGATGTACTGAATAATACCGTGCAGGAAAATGTAAATGCGGCTCGTGTGGTTAAGGCGTATGTCCGTGAGGACCATGAGAACGAGAAGTTCGGGAAGATTTCAACCATCGTCTTCAAACTTTTTACAAGGGCAGAGAAAATCGTGGCGTGGAACGCACCGGTAATGCAGTTTACTATCTATGCAGTGATGCTTTTCATGGTATTAGTCGGCGGCGAGGGCATTATCCGGGGAACCATGCAGACCGGAGAGCTGACCAGTATTATTGTATATGCTTTCCAGATTCTCATGTCCCTGATGATGGTAACTTTTGTGTTTGTCATGATCATGATCGCGGAAGCGTCCACGGATCGTATTCAGGAAGTGCTGGATGAGGTGCCGGAAATGATCGACAATGACAGCGCCCTCACGGAAGTGACCAACGGTGACATTGACTTTGAACATGTGGATTTCAGCTATTCCGGCAAAGGCGGCAATCTGTCTTTAAAAGATGTGAATCTTCATATTAAAAGTGGTCAGATTATCGGCGTCATCGGCGGTACCGGAAGCGCCAAATCTACGCTGGTGCAGTTGATTCCGAGACTGTATGACGTGACCGGCGGTTGCGTGAAGGTCGGCGGCGTTGACGTCAGAAAATATAATCTGAAGTCCCTGCGTGACCAGGTGTCCATGGTACTTCAGAAAAATGTCCTGTTTACAGGAACCATTTATGAAAATATTCGTTGGGGTGATGAGAATGCCAGCGACGAGGAAGTCCAGAGAGTCTGTAAGCTGGCGCAGGCCGACAGCTTTATTCAAGAGTTCCCGAATAAATATGACACTATGATTGTGGAAGGCGGTAATAACGTATCCGGCGGGCAGAAGCAGAGACTTTGTATCGCGAGAGCGCTGCTCAAAAAGCCGAAGATTCTCATTCTGGACGATTCCACCAGCGCGGTGGATACCAAGACAGACGCCCTGATCCGTCAGGCGTTCCGGGAAGAGATTCCGGATACCACCAAAATTATTATCGCCCAAAGAGTATCTTCCGTGGAGGATGCCGATATGATTATCGTCATGGATAACGGTGAGATTAACGGCATCGGAACCTCAGAAGAACTTTTGAAGACCAACGAGATTTACAGAGAAGTATATGAATCACAGGTGAAAGGAGGCGCTGACAATGAGTAGACCACAGGAAAAAGCTGGCGTGACCGACGGGACCATCAGGACGGCAAAGCGCCTGATGGGCTATGTGACCAGTACTTATAAAGTACAGTTTATTCTGGTTATTTTCTGTATTCTGGTAAGTTCCATCGCGTCCATCTCCGTATCGCTTTCCCTGCGTTTCCTGCTGGATGATTATATCATTCCGCTGATTGGACAGCAGAATCCGGATTATTCTGAGCTTTATACGGCGCTCACCGTACTGGGAACCATTTTCCTGTGCGGCGTCATTGCCACTTTTGTATATAGCCGTCTGATGGTTGTCATCGGGCAGGGCGTGTTGAAACGTGTCCGTGACGAGATGTTCGCGCACATGCAGACGCTGCCGATCCGGTATTTTGACCAGAATACCAACGGCTCCATCATGAGTTTGTATACCAACGATACTGATACGCTGCGGCAAATGATCAACCAGTCCATTCCGCAGGTGCTGATGTCGGCCTTTACTATTGTGGTGACTTTTATTTCCATGTTGGTATTAAGCCCGATTCTTACCGTGCTGGCCGTTCTGATGATCGTTCTCATGTTTTTTGTGTCAAAGAGCGTATCGGGATACAGCGGACGGTACTTTATCCGCCAGCAGTTGGATTTAGCCGATGTCACCGGTTTTGTGGAAGAGCGAATGAGCGGACAGAGGGTGGTAAAGGTATTCAATCACGAGAAAATGTCTGAAGAAGAGTTTGATAAATTTAACGAAGAATTATTTGAGAGTTCTTCAAAGGCACATACATTTGCCAGTATCATGGGACCGATTATCGGAAACATGGGAAATCTGTTGTTCGTACTGACAGCGGTATTCGGCGGTTTTCTTTCAGTTATGGGTATCGGCAACATCACCCTCGGTGTCATGGCGTCTTACCTACAATTTACAAGAAGCTTTACTCAGCCGTTTATGCAGATTGCCCAGCAGTTTAACTCCATCATCATGGCTCTCGCCGGAGCGGAGCGTATCTTTAGCATGATGGATGAGGAGCCGGAGGTGGATGAAGGTTATGTAACTCTCGTCAATGCCAAAAAAGATGCCGACGGCAACATTGTGGAATGTAAAGAGCGTACCGGCCTGTGGGCTTGGAAACATCCGCATCAGGCTGACAGTACTGTCACTTATACCGAGCTGAAAGGTGAGGTGCAGTTTGACGACATGACCTTCGGATATGTGCCGGAGCACATGGTGCTTCACGACCTGACTCTTTACGCGAAGCCGGGACAGAAGCTGGCCTTCGTTGGTTCCACGGGAGCCGGCAAGACCACCATTACCAACCTGATTAACCGTTTTTACGATGTGGCCGACGGCAAAATCCGTTATGACGGTATTAACATAAATAAGATAAAAAAGGCAGACCTGCGTCATTCCTTGGGTATTGTATTACAGGATACCCATCTGTTTACCGGAACTATCATGGAAAATATCCGTTACGGTAAGCTGGATGCTACCGACGAGGAAGTATATAATGCAGCGAAGCTGGCCCACGCCGACGGTTTCATACAGATGCTGCCAAATGGCTATAATACTCATTTGAGCGGCGACGGAGAGGAACTTTCCCAGGGACAGAGACAGCTTCTGGCCATCGCCAGAGTCGCCATCGCAGACCCGCCGGTACTGATTCTCGACGAGGCTACTTCCTCCATCGATACGAGAACAGAGAGCATTGTGCAGCGAGGTATGGATAATCTGATGAAGGGACGTACGGTCTTTGTCATCGCCCACCGTCTGTCCACCATCCGGAATAGTGACGCCATCATGGTTCTGGAACATGGCCGGATTATCGAGCGGGGTACTCATGATGAGCTGCTGAAGCTGGAAGGTACTTATTATCAGCTCTATACCGGTAAGCTGGAGCTGGATTAGTACGATAATCGCAAATTCCGTTCACATGTGGATGCAGGCCGATATAGATTTGTATACATATAAAAGAAAAAACCGCACGGCGAACATAATCTCGCCGTGCGGTTTTTTATCTTCTGACATCTACCGAGGACCACTGGAAGTTCATGTGACCACCAGAAGTTTATGGACTGCCGTCAGGTACTTGTCAGGCCTCATCAGGCAGATCATCCCCATCAGGAATATCATAGATATCGCAGTCGCTTCCGAATAATTCTTCGCTGAGATTGATATTTCTGATTCTTGTGATACGCTTTGCCATCACCTCCGGAGGTTCCGGGTCATTGCTCATGATCCAGTTGATGGCCATCTGTATGGACGCGATGGAATGATATTTGGTGGCAAACAGTTGCTCTTTCGTTAAAGGCTTTCCATGGTTATGATAAGTATGCCAGCGGATATCATATTCCACCACAAACTGCAGAATAAAATCCATCAGACAGTTCTGTTCCCGGATGGAGCAGGCCTGCCTGAGAAAATTCCGGTGGGCGTCTATATTCCGGTAAAAGCTCACTGTATTTTCATAGTAGGTATAGTTTGGATCATTATTAAGAAAATTCCCCAGAACCTTGTGCTCGTATGTCCATTGAATCAGATCATTTTTGTCTCTGAACCGATTATAAAAGGTCTGCCTGCTCACACCGGTTTTTTGAAGCAGATCTTTGATGGTAATGGATGTCAGAGGCTTTTGGTCGCACAATTCCAACAATGCTTTAGCCAGAAGATTGTGGATATTAATTGCCATATTTTATCAACTCCCCGTCTTTTCCGCTCCGAAATAATTTCTATCAATTATAACATATTCTGATTTTTCTTTCACAAAGATTTCCCAAAACAATTATCCATATTATAGACAATTATACCTATTTTGTCTATATACAGACATTTTTTCTTTTTCAGGTGAAAATCAGACATTTTTACGTGGATATTCTGCATGTGGATGGATGCGGTTTGTTTATCAATTGCCATTCAAATAAAAATTTGTCATAATTTTAACAAGAGAAAAATAAAGGAGGAGTAATTTCCATGAAACCTATGCAGTTATTTACGCCAATCAAAATCGGAGCAATGGATGTAAAAAACAGATTTGTCATGCCGGCCATGGGTACGAATCTTGCCAATCATGACGGATCCGCTTCACAGGAACTGATCTCGTATTATACGGAGCGGGCCAGGGGTGGATTTGGCCTGATCATCATGGAATGTTCTGCTGTCAGTTATGATGGCCGTTCTCTCATCAATGAATGTGGAATCTGGGATGATTCATTGATTCCGGGGTGTCGGGAGTTGACGGATTCCGTACATAAATATGGAGCCAGGATCGCGGTTCAGCTTCGTCACTGTGGAAGAGAAACAGAACCGAAATACACAGGAGGAAAAGAAGTGCTGGCGCCGTCCAGAGTGCCATGTCCGTCCTGTCAGTCCATGCCCCACGAAATGACAACGGAGGAAGTGTACGAGATGGTGGAAGCTTTCGGCGATGCCGCAGGCAGGGCAAAAAAGGCGGGATTTGATGCCGTGGAGCTTCATGCATCCCATGGATATCTGATTGCCCAGTTCCTCTCAGGACACGCCAACAAACGTACCGATGAGTTCGGAGGTTCTCTTCACAACAGAATGCGTTTCCTTCGCCTGATTCTTGCGAATATCAGGCAGAAAACCGGAGAAGATTTCCCGGTGATCGTGCGTATCAGCGGTTCGGAGATGATCACAGGGGGCAGAGAGATCCAGGAGACAAAGGCAGTATGCCGGATGTGTGAGGAGGAAGGCGCTGCCGCCATTCATGTAAGCATTTCTACTTATGGAAGCCTGTGTTACTGTATCGGTTCCACCTATCTGGCGCCGGGGTATGAGACAGAAACTGCGGCTCAGTTGAAAAAATCCGTATCCATTCCGGTTATCACAGTGGGACGGTACACCGATCCGGAAATCGCGGAAGCGGTCATTGAGGATAGAAGCGCAGATATGGTTGCTTTCGGAAGACAGTCCATTGCGGATCCTCATTTTCCGGAAAAAGTAGAAAAAGGCATTTCGGATGAGATCATTCCATGTATCAGCTGCGGTCAGGGATGTATCATGCATTTGTTCTCCGATGAACCGATCAGCTGCGTGGTCAATCCGTTCAACAGCACAGCGGAATCTTATATTTGTTATAAAGCAGAAAATCAAAAAAAAGTGCTGGTGGCAGGCGGCGGTCCCGGCGGTCTGCAGGCAGCATGGATTCTGGCGGGAAGAGGGCACAAAGTAACGCTGGTGGAGAAAGAAAATTATCTTGGAGGAGCATTTCTTCCGGCTTCCTATCCGCCGTCAAAAAGTCCTCTCACAAAGATGGTTGGCTACTATATCAGACAATGTAAGAAATATGGCGTGGATATCCGGATGGGAACAGAACTGACTGCGGAAATGATAGAGGAACAGAGACCGGATGCCCTGATTATCGCCACAGGAAGCAAAAATCTGACACCACCGATCAAAGGCCTTGATACAGCCGGAGTTTTGAACCCGTGTGACGTCCTTCTCGGGAAGACAGTCACCGGACACAAAGTCCTTGTGACCGGAGGCGGACTGATTGGCGCTGAGACAGCAGATTTTCTGGCGGAACAGGGAAGAAAAGTGACTGTCGTGGAGATGAAGCCGGAAATCGCAGAAGATCTGGACCCTTATGGAAAACCGATGCTTTTGAGAGAACTGAAAAACCACGATGTCACATTGCTTGCCGATGCGGCCATTCAGGAATTCCGGAAAGATGGCATTGTCTACAGGGACGTGAATCATCCTGAGGCGCCGGAGAAGATTCTGGACGGTTTTGACAGCATCGTTCTCGCCCTCGGCACACGCAATTATAATCCGTTTGGCGAAGAAATCAAAAAGATAGTTCCGGAAGTTTATGTGATCGGAGATGCGAAAAAAGCAGGCAAAGTGTACGCCGCCACCCACGAGGCAGTGGATGTGGCCATGCACATTTAATATATCTACAAATGTATAGAAGATAATATGTAGATAAAAAGT
>CAYULX010000076.1:0-8127 GCA_964445535.1 uncultured Eubacterium sp. | reverse complement strand
AAGCCGTCCGGCATCCGGAAGTTTTTTGATCTGTTACAGGAGATGCCGGACGCCATTTCACTCGGTGTGGGCGAGCCGGATTTTGATACCCCGTGGCATATCCGGGAGGAGGGAATTTTCTCCCTGGAAAAGGGGAGAACCTTCTATACGTCCAATGCCGGGCTGATAGAGCTGCGGACAGCCATCGCCGGTTATCTGGAGCGAAAACTGAAGCTTCATTATGACCCGGTTCATGAAATCCTTGTCACCGTCGGGGGCAGTGAAGGTATCGATTTGGCGCTGCGGGCCATGTTAAACGTCGGAGATGAGGTTATTCTGCCGGAACCGTGCTATGTGTCTTATCTGCCTTGTATTGAGCTGTCTGACGGCATCCCGGTGACCATTGAGCTGAAAGAAGAAAATGCATTTAAGCTGACGCCGGAAGAACTGAGGGCGGCCATCACTGACAAGACGAAGATACTGATTCTGGCATTTCCCAATAATCCGACGGGAGCCATCATGACAAAAGAGGAGCTGGAACCCATCGCAGATATCGTAAAAGAACATGATTTGTTTGTGATTTCCGATGAGATATATTCTGAGCTCACCTACCATGGAGAGCATTGCTCCATTGCCTCGTTCCCGGGCATGAGGGAACGTACCATTGTCATCAACGGTTTCAGCAAAGCCTTTGCCATGACCGGATGGAGACTGGGCTATACGGCCGGACCTCGTCTAATGCTGGAACAAATGACAAAGATTCATCAGTTCGCCATCATGGCGGCGCCGACAACCAGTCAGTATGCGGCGGTAGAGGCCATGAACAACGGTGATGATGATGTGGATCTCATGCGGAAATCCTATAATCAGCGCAGGCGTTTTGTGCTGCAGCGGTTTAAAAATATGGGGCTATCCTGTTTTGAGCCGGAAGGGGCATTCTATACATTTCCATGTATCAAAGAGTTTGGCATGAGTTCCGATGAATTTGCCAGCCGGTTCTTAAAAGAAGAAAAGGTGGCGGTGGTTCCGGGAACAGCCTTTGGGGACTGCGGGGAAGGTTTCCTCAGAATCTCCTACGCATACTCTATCGAAGAGCTGAAAGAGGCCCTCGGAAGACTGGAACGGTTTGTGAACCGGCTGCGGGAGGGATAATTATGGTAAATATTGTACTGCACGAGCCGGAAATGCCGGCCAATACGGGAAATATCGGGAGAACCTGCGTGGCCACGGGAAGTGTTCTGCATTTAATTGAGCCGCTGAGCTTTAAGATCAACGACAAGATGTTAAAACGGGCGGGTCTTGATTACTGGGACAAGCTGGATGTGCGCCGCTATGTGAATTTTGAGGAATTTCTGGAGAAAAATCCCGACGCAAAGATTTATATGGCCACCACCAAATCAAAGCAGACGTATACGGAAGTGGAGTATGAAGACGGCTGCTATATCATGTTTGGTAAGGAGAGCGCGGGAATTCCGGAAGAGATTCTCCTTGACTATAAAGAAACAGCGGTGCGGATTCCCATGCTGGACTCCATCCGCTCACTGAACCTCGGAAACTCAGTCTCCATCATCCTGTACGAGGCGCTGCGCCAGCAGGGATTTAAGGAGCTTCAGCGGGAAGGACAGTTGCATCATTATGAGTGGTAATACGAAAGATATGAACAATGATTACTATTTATCGAAGGAGTTTTTTGAAAAGGTACTTCGTTACCGTCGGCTGGAAGGGACAGCTTCGGAATACATGGGGATTGAGATCACCGATGTGGGGCCGGGCTGGGCGAAGGGAGAGCTTGCTTTCCGGGAATATCATTTGAATCCCATCGGTTCTGTCCACGGAGGCGTCATTTTTTTCCTGGCTGACTCGGTGGGAGGCACCGCTGCATCCTCAAGGGGAAGCCGGGTGACCACTGCCAACGGTACTATTTCTTATTTAAACGTTGCCATGAATCCGGAAAAGCTGATTGCGGAGGCAGTGGAGCTGAAAGCCGGAAAGAATCTGCTGACCTACGATGTCTATATCCGGACGGAGGAAGGGAAGCTGGTGGCAAAGGCGACACTGGAATATTTCAGTCTCCATATGGAAATCTAAAATGTCGGAATGGGAGTCCGATAAATATTCAGGCAAAAATATAATAAAGACATAAAAACGCGGCAGAGGATGAATGTTCAGCCGCGTTTCTTTGCATAATGCTATTTTGGTGTAATATTATTTTTGTGAAGTATTATAAAATTACCGGAATTCCACAACGGTCACCCCGGCGTCTCCTTCGCCAAACTCTGCCAGATGATAGGATTTCACAAACTTCTGGCGGCGCAGGTACTCGTGAATACCTTTTCTCAGAGCGCCGGTGCCCTTTCCGTGAACGACACGAACAGAAGATAGTCCTGCAATCATGGCGTCGTCCAGATATTTTTCCAGCTTGGAAATGCCTTCATCTACGGTGCAGCCCAGCAGATTGATTTCTGGCGAGATGATCGCCGCCTTATTGATGCTGTATCGATCTTTTGGTTTGTCCTGTGGCGCTTCCTTTTTGGCATCCAGAAGTTCCAGATCTTTGTAATTGACGGTAGAAGTTAAAAATCCCATCTGTACAGTTAAATCGCCGTTTTTGTTGGCCGGGGATTTGACCGTACCTTTTAAGGAAAGCGTGGTGACAAACACCGGGTCTCCCACTTTGAAATCTTCTGGACGAAGAATGTGTTTGGCTTTTTTGCCTTTGTAGGCAAGCTGTTTTTCCAGCTTGGACATACGGCCCCGGAGATTGCTTCGCTGCGCCTCCATCTTTTTGGTGTTATTCTGACCCGGATGCTGCGCCCAGGCATTGTATTTGCGGATGGACTCATCGGCCACTTCTTTGGCTTCGGAGAGAATATCGTGGGCTTCCTCCCTTGCCTTACGAAGCAGTTCCGCCCGTTTTTCTTTGATGTCGTCCTGTTTTTCTTTCAATTCATTTTTCAGGCGGTTGATTTCCTGGCGGGTGCTGTAAAGCTCCGCCTGTTCTTTTTCAATTTCTGCCTTGTTTTTCTCCAGCTCTGTCAGCATATTTTCGTAGTCGATGGCGGAAACATCCAACTGAGATTTTGCCTGCTCGATAATATAATCCGGCAGTCCCAGACGTTTGGAAATGGCAAAAGCGTTGCTCTTACCCGGCAGACCGATGAGAAGCCGGTAGGTCGGGGACAGTGTCTCCAAATCGAACTCACAACAGCCGTTTTCCACACCTCTAGTATCCATGGCGTACATTTTCAGTTCCGCGTAGTGGGTGGTGGCGATGGTGCGGATGTCCGCCGTGTGCAGATCATCCAGAATGGAGATGGCCAGGGCCGCGCCCTCGGTAGGGTCCGTTCCACCGCAGAGCTCATCCAGAAGCACCAGGGAATCCGGTCGGGCGTCCTTTAATATCTGGATGATGTTGGTCATGTGGGAAGAAAATGTACTCAGATTCATCTCAATACTCTGCTCGTCTCCGATATCGGCAAAGATGTCGGAAAAGACCGCCAGTCGGGAGCCTTCAAAAGCCGGAATGTGAAGACCCGCCTGGCCCATGAGCTGGAATAATCCCACTGTCTTTAAGGAGACGGTCTTACCGCCGGTGTTCGGCCCGGTCAAAAGCAACATGGTAAAATCTTCTCCAATGTAAATGTGGACAGGCACTACTTTTTTGGCATCCAGCAGTGGATGGCGGGCCTGTTGGATATCAATGATGCCTTCTTGATTGAAAATTGGTTCCGAACCCTGATAATCTTTGGCATATTTTGCCTTGGCGAAGATAAAATCCAGGGTGATGAGAATCTTCTGATTCTCCTCCAGGTCCCGGATGCAGCCGGCGGCCTGAGCACTCAGCCCCTGGAGAATCTTCTCAATCTCCGCCTGTTCCTGCATGTCAAGCTCTTTGATTTTATTGTTAAGCTGTATCACCGCCATAGGTTCGATAAACAGCGTGGAACCGGAGGAAGACTGATCGTGGATCATTCCCTGAAAAGAGTTCTTATATTCTGCCTTCACCGGAACGCAGTAACGGCCGTTTCGCATGGTGATAAGAGCATCCTGTAAAATGGTTTTGTTGCTCTGGGAATTAATGATAGACGCCAGTTTATTATGAATGGCGATGTTAGTCTGTTTGATTTCTTTGCGGATATCCCGCAGGGCGGCGGAGGCGTCGTCGCTGATCTCGTCTGCCGATAAAATACAACTGGTAATGCGCTGGTACAAAAATTCCAGCGGCTCCAACATATCAAAATAAGTATTCAGGCTGTCAAAGGACAGGCTTTCGTCCTCCGTCATGCCATACTCCTTCACCTGCGCGGTGATGGAGAGAAGTCTTGCGATATCCAGAAGCTCTCCCGCCGTCAGCGTGGAGTCAATATCCAGCAGTTTAAGATGCGGCCGGATATCGGACAGTCCCTGAAAAGATAAAAAACCGGACTTATAAAGCCGGCTAAGCGCATCTCTGGTTTCCTCCTGCCACTGTAAAATTTCCTCATAATCGGAGGAAGGAAGAAGAGAGGCGCAGCGCGTCTTCCCCATGGGAGAAGACGCATAGGTCTCCAATCTGGAAATGATTTTGTCATACTCCAGCGTTTTCAGTGCTTTATCGTTCATACAAATCTCCTGTTGTTATTGTTATTGAATTGCCGAGCTTAATGCCGGATTCGGAACTGTTGCTCCTTGAGCGTGTTGACCGTCGGAATCTCGGTTACATCCATGGAATCAATCCGGGCAAACCGGTAACCCTTTTCCAACTCACTGAGGAACAGTTTTACCCGGTGTTCCGGCCCCTGTACTTCTATCTCAACGCTGCCGTCGTACTCATTTCTCACCCATCCTGTCACATGATATTTGGAGGCGATGGAAGAGGTGATATAGCGGAAGCCTACTCCCTGTACCCGGCCGCGGGCGATGACATGTTTACGAATCATAAGAATCACCCTCTCCGAAAATGTAAGTCCCGCATTTGCGGGCTTTGATAATTGTGACATGAAATCATGGTTTTGTCAAACGCTAACCGCCTGGAGAGAATCAGTCGTCTATGGGAAGCCGGCTTCTGACATGGCTGGCGCCGGAAGGAAAGAACTGTGAGAGCGCGAAAGTGCCGGTGGACAATGACTTTGAGGCGGAGATTCCGATACATACGGATATAACCCATAGATACGGCTTTAAAATGCGCCCGGAAAGGAATTTTCAGTTGTTATTATCAGGAAAGTAGAGTATAATGTTTATACTTTCGTCCGGGATGCGGCATCTTCTGTGCCTTGTATCAGTGGGTGGAGGAATACAGAAGAGGACAGGAGCGCAGATTGTGAACATCTGTTTACGGGGATGAAAAACAACGGGGAACAGAGATACGACATTGACCGCCGGCTCTCTAGATGAAAAACAATGAGGGAGAGGACGTCTGACAGATGTCTGGTACATTTGTGGAAAATATTAGAAAGGGACTATGTATGCGTTACATTAACGAATTCAGAGAAGGAGACACCGTCTCTGATGTGTATCTTTGCAAATCAAAAAATATATCGAAAACAAAAGCGGGGAAGACTTATTATTCTCTGATTCTTCAGGATAAAACCGGTGTCATTGACACGAAAATATGGGAACTTAACAACGGTATTGATAATTTTGAGCAGATGGACTATGTCCGCGTCGAGGGCACAGTCACCAGCTTTCAGGGAAACTTACAACTCAATGTCCGACGTCTTCGCAAAGTCAAAGAGGGCGAGTACATGCCGCAGGATTATATTCCATGCTCCACAAAGGATGTGGGAGAAATGTACAAAGAGCTGGTGGGATATGTGAATCACATTCAGAACATTCACCTGCGCCAGCTTCTTGTCGCCTTCTTCGGCGACAAGGAATTCGCCAAGAAGTTCAAGGAACATTCCGCAGCCAAACGAGTGCATCACGGATTCTTGGGCGGCCTGCTGGAGCACACCTTAAATGTGACGAAGCTCTGTGATTATTATTGCACCCAGTATCCAATCCTGAATCGCGACTTGTTGATCACCGCGGCGCTCTGCCACGATATCGGAAAGGTCAACGAGCTGTCTGATTTCCCGGAAAACGATTACACCGACGAGGGGCAACTCATCGGACACATAGTTATAGGAACGTTGATGGTCGATGAGAAGATTAGGAGTATCCAGGGTTTCCCGGTGAAGCTGGCCAACGAGCTCAAACATTGTATCCTCGCCCATCATGGCGAGCTGGAATACGGCTCACCGAAGAAGCCGGCGCTTATCGAAGCTTTGGCTCTGAACTTTGCCGACAACACTGACGCCAAGATGGAGTCCTTCATCGAGGCGCTGACTGAGGAGAACCGCCAGAGCGGCGAGTGGCGCGGTTATAATAAATTATTTGAAAGCAACATCCGCAGTACCAGCGGTCCTATGGTAAAATAAAGGAGCATTATATGGAGTTAAAGAAGAATCAGGAGATTCTGCTGACAATCGAAGACTTCACGAGAGAAGGGGAAGGCCTTGGTAAATATCAGGGCTTTCCTTTGTTCGTTAAAGATACGGTCATCGGCGATAAAGCAAAGGTCTCCGTCACGAAATTGAAGAAAAACTACGGTTACGCCCGTCTGGTGGAAATCCTGGAACCATCCCCCGACCGGGTGACACCGCCCTGTCCTGTGGCAAGGCGGTGCGGCGGCTGCAAAATCCAGCAGCTTTCTTATGAGAAACAGAAAGAATTCAAATGGAATCAGGTGGCAAACTGCCTGAAACGTATTGGAGGCTTTGACGGCATTGAGGACAAAATGGAGCCCATCTATGGCATGGAACACCCGTGGCATTACCGCAACAAGGCCCAGTATCCCATCGGGCTGGACAAAGACGGCAATATCATCGCCGGATTCTATGCCGAGCGCACCCACACCATCGTACCGAACACCGACTGTCTCATCCAGGCGGAGGTCAACAAAGACATCCTGGAAATCATCCTGCGCTATTTGCGGGAAAATCACATCCGTCCTTACGACGAGAAGAGGTATACCGGCCTGGTTCGTCATGTGCTCACCCGTGTGGGATTTGTCACCGGTGAGATTATGGTTTGTCTTGTCTTAAACGGTAAAAAAGAACAGCTAAAAAACAGCTCTGCTCTTGTAAAACAGCTCGCTGCCATTCCGGGCATGACCAGCATCGTGGTCAACACCAATAAAGAAAAGACTAACCGCATCCTCGGCGCGGCCTGCGAAACCCTCTGGGGCAGAGATTATATTGAGGACTATATCGGGGACGTCCGCTATCAGATCGGGCCGCTCTCTTTTTTCCAGGTAAATCCGAAGCAGACGAAGGTGCTCTATTCCAAAGCTCTCGAATATGCCGAGCTGAAAGGAGAAGAAATTGTCTGGGATCTCTACTGCGGTATCGGAACCATCTCCCTCTTCCTGGCCCGGAAGGCAAAACAGGTCTACGGAGTGGAAATTGTCAAAGAAGCCATCGACGATGCCCGCCGCAACGCAGTTCTCAACCGAATGGATAACGTCACCTTCTGTGTGGGTAAAGCCGAAGAAATCGTGCCCGCCCAGTACCAGCGCACCGGCATCCGTCCGGATGTTATTGTCGTGGACCCTCCGCGAAAAGGCTGTGATGAGACCTTGCTTCGCATCATGACCCAGATGCGTCCGAAGCGAATTGTCTATGTGAGCTGCGACCCGGGAACCCTGGCCAGAGATTGCCGCATCCTCTGCGAAGAAGGATATGAGATAGAGCGGGTGGCAGTGGTGGACCAGTTCGGGCATAGTTGCCATGTGGAGACTGTGGTGGGACTACAGAAGAAACATACCTAGAAATCCTTGAATTTACGCACTTTGTTGACTTTTTCAGTTTCAACAGATTAGAGGAAAATCACAAGGAAAAGGTACTTGTAAACAAAGTGACCGTTGTGGTTGCCTTAGACCTCGGTACGGGGAACACAAAAAAATCCTGAATTATGAAAGTGAATATAGAGCTATCAATACATTGATAGAAGATAGGGATACTTACAGCAGAGTGTCCCTATTTTTTATACAAAATTTTAAAATTCAGGAGGAAAAACAAATGGCAAAGAACACAGCGACAGGAGCAAAACAGGAAAGAAAAATCACTTTCAGAAACAAGGAACACGAAAAATTTTACAACACCTATCTTTCAAAATGCCGGTATCAGG
>CAYULX010000075.1:2673-8276 GCA_964445535.1 uncultured Eubacterium sp. | reverse complement strand
GATTGTCTCCGTCCTATTTGTCAGGAGTCAAAAATCGGTATTAACCGACAGCCCCCTTCTTTCTCAGATTAGAACACAGCCTGCTGTACATTATATAGGCATATAATTTTGTTATTATATATTATCAGCCTTTCAAATCGAAAATCTTACCCTGGTCTTCCCCATAGATACCCCATGCGTCCACAGCTGCTTTCAGTTCTGTATATTCTTCTGACGCCTGTCTTAATGTCTTTCCAGACATCACTGCATCGATACCCTGACGGAATGCTTTTGCTCCTGCTGTTGATCCCATAGGATGTCCGTGAACAGCTCCTCCTGCCGCAATCATAACGTCTGTTCCAAATTTTTCAATGATATCCTGGATGTGACCCTGTGTGGTTCCGCCACCCGGCATCGGCATAATTGGTTTAATATGCTCCAATGGCTGTAACATTTTATATCCGGCGCTGATAAACGCATCCTCCATCATAGGGAATTTGCCATATGGAGAAAGCGCAATGACCATGTCCATGCCTGCCAATCTCGGGAATACTGCCCCAATCAGATTCATGCTTACTCCAGACCACGGAGATTCATAAACAGCGCCTGTATAATCGGAATGAGCAAGAATCGGCACATTGATATCCGGATCTTCCGCAATCATTCTACAAGCGTCAAGACCAACCGTATTGTAATTAAGCAACAGACAATTTCCTCCATTTTCAATAACTGTCATGGCATTCTTTTTTAAATTCTCTGTTTTGTCAGTAATATTGAAAGAGTATAATGTCTTCTCGCCTTTTTCTTTATCCGCCTGTTGGATAGCCGGAACAACCGCTTTTACTCTCTCTTCCAAAGGACAATATGGCGGATTTGCCACCAACTCGTCATCTTTGATAATATCTACTCCGCCAACAGCAGCTTCATAAGCAAACTTCGCTGTCATTTGCGGATCAAGTCCGGTACACGGTTTGATCATATTATTGAGCAGTGGTCTGTCATAAACACCCAAAATATCACGGAGCCCCTGCACACCAAATTTAGGGCCTTTAAATTCTTTCAGATAAGAGTGTGGGAATTCCAAGTCAAGAAGCTTTACTTCTCCTGAACTGGAAATATTGCCAATCACCGTACTCAACATCATGGCAAAAGACGGGCCGAAGTTTGCTGCCGGGAAAGCTATCCGAATAATAAAATGTCTCTTTTTCACGTCTTCCGGCAAGCCGCAAGAGTAACTAGGAGTCTCATATACACCGACAACTCTCGCTATGCTCCGCTCTCTGACTTCCGGCGTCTCGCCGGGAACCTTTACCCATGTTCCACAACTCTGCTCAATACCAAGAGCCACCGCAAATTTCAGGCTGTTGGTATCTCTTGGTGTTGCACAGTAATAAGTAGCAATAACAAACCGTTCCTTATCTAACGCTTCCGGATACTGAACTGCAATAGGATCTACAAACATATTATCTCCTCCTCCATTTTGTTTTGTTTTTATTTTTTGGTCTGGTAAAAAGAATGTATGAAATACTTCCATATCATGATTTTATTATATATAAGTAAAATGAAAAAGAAAATATAGAAAGTTTTTTCAATATTTTTTTCAATATTTTCCAAATACAAAAAAAGAACAATTTCCCATGAAATAAAAAAGACCAGAAACTTTCATTTAAAAAGCTCTGGTCTCAAGCTGCTTCCTTTTTATGATAAAATCACAATTAGTTTGCAGAAATAATTTCTTTTTTATTGTAGCTGCCACATGCTTTACATACTCTGTGAGGCATTGTTAATGCTCCACATTTGCTGCATTTTACCAATGTAGGCGCAGACATTTTCCAGTTTGCTCTGCGGCGGTCTCTTCTTCCTTTGGAAGATTTATTTTTTGGACAAATTGACATGGTCACACCTCCTCTTGTACAATATCATTACAGACGTAAGAACATATACCATCTTCATTGAATTATTGATGAAAGCTTTGAAAGATATCCTGGATGGCTGCCATGCGCGGATCTAGCACACGGCGGTCACAATCACATGTGCCATGATTCAGATTCATCCCGCAGACACTGCACAATCCTTTGCAATCTTCTTTACACAGAACCTTTGTAGGGAGTGCAACCACAATCTCGTCCGAGATAAGCTTGTCTATATCCAGTATACATCCGTCCATGAAAGAAATTTCATCTACGTCTTCCTCGCCATCTGCTCCCCCGTCAGGATTAAAACGGCAGTCTATCCGAATAGGAAAGGCTGTATCCACTTCATCCAGACATCGGTCACAGGGAATCAAAAGATGAATCTCCGTCTCGCCGGCAATGTGAATCTTCCCTTCTTCTCTGGATACCGTCAGAATAAACGGCTCCTTCCGACTGATCGGATAACTGCCCTGCTTCAATACAAGGGTATTGAAAGAAGGCTCTGCTTTAAACTCTCTGACCACAGATGGATTGGCCAAGATTTCCGATATATTTATAGTCATAATATCAGCAACCTTTCGTACTCATACTCTTGGTATTATACACATGCGTATTTTTTTTGTCAAGTAATTTTTTCTGTCATAGAGACACATGTCGCAGAGACACACAGAGGCATTTTTCTTCTCCCGTCATAATCTGAAAAAACGGGTATCTGCCTTCTCATGAAAGCAGATACCCGTTAGAAAGGGGGGGAGGAGATAAGTTTTTTCTGACGACTGTCATATCCGATGCCCCATCGGATATTATCATTATTGCCAGTTTCAAAAAAATTATACGCCTCTTTGAAAAATCTTTTTAAATTTATTATTTTATTTCTGAAGTCTATTATACTATCTTTACAGATTCATAGGGCGAATAGTGCCTTCCATCTACGTCCATCAGCAAATCCCGACTTAGTAGTTCTCCGGTTTGATCTGGAAGTAAGACTGTGGATGATCACATACCGGACAGACTTCCGGTGCTTTCTTGCCGATGCAGATGTGACCACAGTTTGCACACTGCCAGATGACATCGTTATCTTTGGAAAAGACAACTTCTTTCTTTACATTATCAAGAAGCTTTAAGTATCTTGCCTCGTGCTCTTTCTCTACTGCTGCTACGCCGTCAAACTTATCAGCGATCTCGTAGAAGCCTTCCTCTCTCGCTTCTTTTGCGAACTGTGCGTACATATCTGTCCATTCGTAGTTCTCACCATCTGCTGCTGCCTGAAGATTCTCAATTGTAGAACGGATTGCGCCGCCTTCTAATAATTTGAACCACATTTTTGCGTGTTCTCTCTCATTAGCTGCTGTCTCAGCAAAGATATTGGCAATCTGTACATATCCGTCTTTTTTAGCTTTACTGGAAAAATATGTGTATTTATTAGTAGCCTGAGACTCTCCAGCGAATGCCGTCATTAAATTCTGTTCTGTTTTAGTTCCTTTTAAACTTGGCATGATATACCTCTCTTTCCTACTTTTGTAAAGTAACTTAAAAAATAATAATAACTACTGATATTATATTATTCCATTTTGCCCGGCTTGTCAATAGCCAGGGCAGGATTATTTTTCCTCACCCGCCTGAAAACGACATTTACCATCACTATTATCACTCGGACGCAGAATCAATCTTTGTTGCCGGTCCCCGCTGTATCCTCCCCGTTCTTTTTCAACAGACGGTAAATAAACATATAGGCGTAGAGCAAAATCGGTAGCAACAGCGTGGTCATCAGAGAAGCCATAAAAAAACGACTTCCTGTCACAGCAAAATACAGGGTCAGAAAGACCAGACCCACCAGAATAATCACCAGAAGCAGCGCGGCGATTCGTTTTAATTTGTGCATTTATTCTTCCTCCCTGTTTCTCAAATGCTCCAGATGCATCTTTATCTTCTTCTCATATCCATTCTCCGTAGGAATATAAAATTGTTCTTCCCGGATGGCATCCGGCAGATACTGCTGCTTTACATAATTCTCCGGGTAATCGTGAGCATACCGGTAGCCGATCCCATGGCCCAAATCTTTTGCTCCTCCATAATGAGCATCCCGCAAATACGGAGGTACCTGACCGGTATCCGCCCGTTTTACCATCTCCTGCGCCTTATCGATGGCCATGACGCAGGCATTACTTTTTGGGGCGCTGGCCACATAGGACGCCGCCTGAGAAAGAATAATCCTCCCTTCGGGGAGCCCCACTCTCTCCACGGCAAGGGATGCCGCCACCGCCACTTGTAGCGCCTGCGGATCCGCATTCCCCACATCCTCCGACGCGCAGATTATAATTCTTCTGGCAATAAACTTCGGATCCTCACCGGCGTCAAGCATCCTGGCCAGATAGAACACCGACGCATCCGGATCTGTCCCTCGCATACTTTTTATGAAAGCAGAAATCACATCATAGTGATTGTCGCCATTTTTGTCGTAATTCAACGCCTTCCGCTGAATACACTCCTGCGCCACATCCAGGTCAATGACAATCTCTCCCTCTGCATTGGGCTCCGTGGTAATGATTCCCAGTTCCACAGCATTAAGCGCCGCCCGGGCGTCTCCTCCCGCCATCTCCGCGATAAAGGAGACCGCTTCTTCCGTAATCTTTGCGCCGTAAGCGCCCATACCTCTCTCATCATCCGTCACGGCAATCCGTATCAACCCGGCGATATCTTCCCGGGACAACGGCTCCAGATGAAAAATCTTTGACCGGGATAAGAGCGCGCTGTTTACCTCAAAATAAGGATTCTCCATGGTGGCGCCAATGAGAATGATCGTCCCGTCCTCCACATAGGGAAGCAGATAATCTTGCTGCGCCTTATTGAACCGGTGGATCTCATCTATAAAAAGAATTGTCCGGTTTCCGTACATGCCAAACACATCTTTCGCCTGATTCACCGCCTGTTCCATATCTTTCTTGCCGGAAGTGGTGGCATTCATCTGTACAAACTGTGCGCTAGTTGTGTTGGCAATGACCTTAGCGAGAGTCGTCTTTCCTGTCCCCGGCGGCCCGTAAAAAATCAGGGAACTGATCTTATCTGCCTTGATGGCCCGGTACAAAAGTCGGCCCTTTCCGATGATGTGTGACTGCCCCACCACTTCATCCAATGTCCTCGGCCGCATCCGCACTGCCAGCGGGGACTCCTGTTTCTTGCGCTCCATCCGCATATAATCAAATAAATCCATGTGTACTGTGCCTCTCTATCTTTCTTTTCTTCTGTCTCTCTTATTCATTGCGTCCGCTTCCATCGTGCTGTGCATATCATATTTCGCCGCTCAACACATCGTCTATGTGCTGATTGAGACAGCGAATGATCGCATATCCATCCTCCAGATCCACCCGGCTGTAACACCCCTGCTCAAAAACAAAATTCCAGTACCCTTCCGGCGGAAGTCCCAGGCTGACAGCCAGCAGATGTCCCAGGGTTCCCTTGTGGGCCACCAACAATATCGCATCTTCCCTGTCCGCCGTTCCTGAAAACTGTTTCCATTCTTGAAAAAAATCTTCCGTCCTTTTTCTGACATCCAAAAAACTTTCTCCCTCCGGAATACGGTAACCGGAAAAATCTCTGTTCCACTGTCTCCATTCCTCCGGATACTTTTTCGTCAATTCCTGATAAGTAAATCCCTCAAAAATGCCGAAATCCTGTTCCGACAATCTTTCATCCTTTTCGATTTGCAATTTT
>CAYULX010000075.1:0-2573 GCA_964445535.1 uncultured Eubacterium sp. | reverse complement strand
ATATGCTGCGCCATGATGATATCGGCTGTCTCCATCGCTCTCAACCGGGGGCTGGACACAATCCGCCGCAGCGGAATATACTGAAAAAAGGCGCCCAGCTTTCTGGCCTGTTCTCTGCCAGACTCAGACAATGCCGCCTCTGTCCGTCCGTAATAACACCCTTTCTGATTAAGAACTGTCTCGCCATGGCGTACCAGATATATTCTCATTATGGTATCTCTCTTTCATCTATTATCCTGCATCTTTTTTGCATTTCTTTTCTGTTCCAGAACTTTCATCCATAATCTTGTCGATTCCTCCGTTGCTTCGCTTCCGCATTTTTTATCATTCCGCGCTACTCAGTCCGATATTCTGACTACATAAGATGCCTGTAATCCTTTTTCTCCTTCCACAATATCGAACTCCACTTTATTCCCTTCATCCAGAGAGCGGAACCCTTCCATATCCAGCCCGGTATAATGTACAAAGATATCTTTGCCGTCCTCATCTCGGATAAAACCATAACCTTTTTGATTGTTAAATCATTTTACCGTTCCTCTAAACATCAGAATCCCTCCATCACTTATTCCGCCTGTTCTGCCTCTTTTCACCGCCACGGCGGTCATCGTAATGACGGTATTCATCTATCAAGTAATACATCCGCTTAATCTTTGCATCAAAGAGCCCGAGCCTGTACAAAGTTATGACAACGGTTCCCAGCAGCAGGGCAAGTATCATCCCACGCACTCCCTGGAGCTTAAATCCCGTATAAATCAGAAACAATGTTGAGAGCGTTCCCATACCGATACTGTTCCCGATAATCTTAGGCTGGAGAATCTGTCTTGTCAGAAGACAGATAACATAAATAATGAGCAGAATAATTCCCTGCCGGAAATGTCCTCCAAAAAAAACGATCACCGCCCATGGAATGAGTACCGTTCCCGTACCGAGAATCGGCAAAAGGTCAAGGAAGGCAATCAACAGCGCCAGAAACAGGGCATAAGGATTCCGCAGAATCAGAAGTCCCGCCAGCAGAATGAGAAAAATGATAAACATGATTTTAAGCTGTGCCAAAAGGAAACCTCCCAAGGCGGAAACCAGCCTGTCCTTGATTTTTCTCACATGCTCTTCCATATCCGCTGGAATCAGCCTGATCATCTGCACGGAAATTTTTTCTCTATCGGCAATGAAAAAATAAGCCGCCAGGATCATTACCAGCGTACCGACCAGCCCATTTGTGATGTTGGCGGCGGTACTTCCCATAAACTCCACTCCCTTAGGAGCAAAATTATTGATTATCGCCCCCGCCTGCAGCAGCAGATTGTTAAAGGCCGTCTCAATCTGGCTGCCGAAATCGCCGGAAACCGGCGCAATCATATCATTGAGTCTGGCGCTGATCATTTCAATGGTCTTCTGAAAATAACTGTAATATACCGGCGCATCTGACAAAAAAGAAATCATCTCTCTTCCCAGCTTCGTGATCAGCAGATAACCAAGTCCCGCCAGGATGAGCAGCACCAAGATGATAATAAAGGCTGACGCCCACTGCTTCTTCAGCCGGATATGCTTCTCAAGGAAATTACACAACGGCGTTGCCAGCATCGCCAGTATCCAACTGGCCACAAAGGGCCAGAAAAAACCCAGCAGCCTCGGAACCAGGAAGATGAGCAGCGCTGCGCCGATGAGAAAAACCAATATCTCCCCTATGATATTTAAACCAATCTGCCATCTTTTCATCAGAGCACCTTCCAATCTTTACCATATTTATCCTTTTTGTATCAGTATAACAATATCCCTAACACATATCAACCCTGCCACAGGGAAATTTCATAAATCGAAAGAAATTCTGTTGCTGTTCAAACCCGAGTCGCGCACTGGCAGCGCGGCTACCTTTCTTCTTTTATCACCGGGGTCAAACGATTTTTTCTTCTATTATAATAGTATACGGAATCTGACAACAGATCCACCGGATCCACAACAGAATGGTTCGCTTCTTTTACCAGGTCAAGGAGCCTGTCTGCCCCGGCAAACCCGCTGGCGGGAACAAGAATCAGTTCATGAATACTGCTGGGAAGAATATAAAAATCTTCCTGAAGCTCGTCGGCAAACGGTTGTAAAACTCCGTCGTAAACCAATACCGCGGCTCCGTTCACCTGCTGCTCATTGGTCATGATATACATAATCTTTCCCTGTTCCATCCCAAGCGCGTTCTTTCCTGATTGTACCAGGAAATCATCCATGTTGATAATACGCGGCGGAAACAATCTCTGCGTATTCTCCTTTGCCACCAGCAAAAGCTCATGAAGAGATAAGTTCCAAAAACCAAGCTCCCGGTTCGTAATCAGAGCGGTAGATATCCCGATGGAATCCGTATGAGCCACCCAGCGGAAAGTCAACGCCAGATCATACATCTGAATATGCGGGCACTCCGCAAGGACATCCTTATTCCTCTCATAATTCACCAGACGAAAAATAATCCTGTCTTTTACCTGCTCAAATTGGAGAATATCCAGCTCATAATATGACGAGCGCTCCATGGCCCACCGATATTCCTGACGAATCCTCTCCAGAACGTGATCCATTTCTTCTCCCTT
>CAYULX010000074.1:0-8563 GCA_964445535.1 uncultured Eubacterium sp. | reverse complement strand
AATTCCCCCATGAATGGGGGCTAGGGGGTTGAAGTGTCGAAGACACTTTTTTATACAGAACTTTTTTGATGTTTGAAATTAGTACACCAGCCAAAAAAAGAAAAAAGGATATAAACAAGATGAATGCTCCCATTTATAATAAACTGGTACAATTAAAAAAAGAAAAAAGAATTCCTTTTCATATGCCGGGACATAAACGAAGAGGAGAAGGCAGCTTTGCACAGACTGAAAAGATGGATATCACCGAAATCGCAGGCTATGACAATCTTCATCAGCCGGAAGGAATTATACGGGAATCTATGGATATGTTGAAAAAGATTTATGATACTAGAGAATCATGGTATCTGGTCAACGGCAGTACGGTGGGGATTCTTGCCGCCATTTCTTCCTGTTGTAATATTGGAGATAAAATTTTAATCAGCCGGAATTGCCATAAATCGGTGTATAATGCCGTTTATTTACTACATCTGGAGGCATTTTATTTTTATCCCGACTGTTCTGAGAAATATAGTCTGATTCAAAAAACAGATGATAGAGAAATAGAGAGAATAAAAAATATTTTGAAAGAGCATCCCGATATTAGAGCGATGGTACTGCCTTCTCCCACGTATGAAGGAGTGGTGACGGATATTGAAAAGCTGAAAAGTGCTGTCTCACCGTATGGAACTGTTCTCATAGTAGATGAGGCGCATGGAGCGCATTTTAAGTTTCATGAATATTTTCCAAAAAGCGCGGTGGACTGTGGTGCAGATATTGTAATTCAGAGTACTCATAAAACGTTGCCGTCCATGACACAGACGGCGCTACTGCATCTGTGTTCCGATAAAATAGCACCTGAAAAAATATCTGCTATGCTGTCTGTTTATGAATCATCCAGTCCATCGTATATTTTAATGGCGTCCGCAGAATATGGAGTGTGTTATATGAATGAAAATGTGGATGTAGTACAGGTATATGTGGATAACCTTAAAAATTTCAGAAAAAAATGTGAACAACTACATTCGATTCACCTGATTACAAAAGAGGATTTGACCTGCCGGGATTATGATAGAGGAAAGATGGTATTTTCAACAAAGGGGACAGGATGGAATGGAAATCGTTTATTTGAACGGTTGTTGCGCAAATATCACATAGAATTGGAGATGGCCGATCGTTTTCATTGTATTGCCATGACTTCTGTGTGCGATAGTGAAGAAATGTATTATCGTCTGTTTCTGGCATTAAAAGAAATTGACAGAGAAATGCAACAGGATAATGAAAAAATGATAGATAAGACGGCAGGGAAACAGAATATATGGCGAAAACCTGTTGTACATGAAAAGGTGATGGAATCCTGGCAGTGTACTGGCTTTCAGACAGAGAATGTGAATCTGAGTCAGGCAGAAGGAAGAATTGCAGGAAACTATGTTTTCCTGTATCCTCCGGGTATTCCTCTGCTCGTTCCGGGAGAAAAAATAGTAAAAGAAACAGTGGAAAATCTAAGATATTACATTTATAATAGATATAATGCACTTGGAGTATCCGGGAATAATATAGTTGTCCTTAAAAAAGAAGGATAATATAGTTATCCTTAAAAATGGGAGATAAACCGGGAGGTACATATGAAAGGAATATTTATTGTCGTGGAAGGCCCGGACGGTTCCGGGAAATCTACACAGATCGCCCTGTTAAGGGAATATCTCAATGATATAGACTGTGAATGTCTGATAACCAGAGAACCGGGAGGAACGGTCATCGGAGAAGCCATCAGAAAAATAATATTAAATACTGAATATAAAGAAATGTCTGATGTAACGGAAATGCTGTTATATGCCGCTTCCAGAGCGCAGCTTATGTCGGAGGTCATTGTCCCGGCGCTGGAAGAGGGAAAAATAGTCATCAGTGACCGTTTTGTAGATTCTTCGATTGTATATCAGGGGATTGCCAGAGGACTTGGGGTCGATACGGTAGCGGCAGTGAATGCGCCGGGAATCGGAAGCTGTCAGCCGGACTGTATCTTTTTTATTGATATACCGGAGGAGGAAGGTATCCGGCGCAAAAAAGTACAGAAAAAGCTGGACAGAATGGAGAAGGAAAACATAGATTTCCACACTATGGTTTCTAGAGGATACCGACAGGTATTATCAGGAAGAAAAGAAGTGATTTATGTGGATGGTTCAGCATCCATAGAGCAGATTCAGCAGCAGATTCGGGAAGAGATAAAAAAGCGTATGGCCGGCAAAAAAATGGAAGAATAGTAAATCAAAGGATAAATAAATTAAAGAATAATAAATCAGATTAAAGGAAAAAAGAAAAAGTGGCAGATTTGAATGATATTCTCGGAAATGAGGTATTAAAAGAACATTTTCGGACGGCGGTAAAAAAGAATAAAGTTTCTCATGCTTATATTATTGAAGGAGAGAAGGGAAGCGGGAAGAAGATGATTGCGGCCGCTTTTGCCAAGATTCTTCAGTGTGAGACGAGACAGGAGAAGCGAAAGAATCCGGATGAGAGTGTTGGTGCTGACATCTATGACAGAGAGGCGTCCGCGATAGATACCTGCGGCCGATGCGCTTCCTGTATACAGGTGGAGAATAAGAATCATCCGGATGTTATATGGGTTACTCACGAAAAGCCGGGGGTAATCAGTGTCAGTGAGATACGGGAGCAGATTGTCAATACAATGGATGTCATGCCCTATAAGGGGCTATATAAGATTTATATTGTGGATGAGGCGGAAAAAATGAATCTGGCGGCGCAGAATGCAATTCTGAAAACCATAGAGGAACCGCCTGCTTACGGTATTATCCTTTTGCTTACGACCAATCGGGGAGCCTTCCTTTCAACAATTCTTTCGAGATGTATTTTACTCTCTGTCAAACCGGTGGAGGACACCAGTATCAAAGATTATCTGATTAATAAAATGCACGTTCCGGAGAGAACGGCGGAATTTTGCGTGGGATTTTCCATGGGAAATCTGGGAAAGGCTATGAATGCCGCTTTATCAGAAGAATTTATGGAACTGCGACAATTTACAGTTTCTGTGTTACAATATATTTATGAGGCGGAACCATTTGAACTGGCGGAACAGGTGAAACGTCTGAAGCCATGGAAGGAATCTGTCAATGATTTTCTGGATATCCTTTTAATGTGGTTTCGGGACGTCCTGATTTTAAAACTTACCGGCGATGATCAAGAGATGATATTCAAAGAGGAATATCCATTTATAAAAAAACAGTGTCGGTTCCTGTCTCCGGAAGCTCTGAATGAGATTTTTCTGGAGATTGAGCATACCAGAGAAAGGATTCGCGCCAATGTAAACTATGACACCTCGCTGGAGGTTTTATTGATGTTTATCCGAGATAAATGTGACGATGGAGGAAATGCATGACAAAAGTAATAGGAGTCCGTTTTCGCGATAACGGAAAGATTTATTATTTTTCCGGCGGAGATTTGGGCGTGAAAGTGGGAGACAGCGTAATTGTGGAAACGGCCCGGGGTGTGGAATATGGCCGGGTAGTTTTAGGAGACAGGGAAGTAGAAGAGGAAAAGATTATTTCTACTTTAAAACCTGTTTTACGAATTGCCACAGAGGAAGATGAGAAGATTCATAAGAATAATCAGAAAAAAAGCAAAGATGCTTTTAAAATCTGTCTGGAAAAGATAAAAAAACATGGACTGGAAATGAAGCTCATTGATTGTGAATACACTTTTGATAATAATAAGGTTCTGTTTTATTTCACAGCAGAAGGCCGAATTGACTTTCGGGAGTTGGTGAAAGATCTGGCTTCTGTATTTAAGACCAGAATTGAGCTGAGACAGATTGGCGTGAGAGATGAGACAAAAATCATGGGCGGAATTGGTATCTGCGGAAGAAATCTATGCTGCAATACATTTCTGTCAGAATTTATTCCGGTTTCCATTAAAATGGCCAAGGAGCAGAATCTTTCTTTGAATCCTACGAAGATTTCCGGTGTCTGCGGCCGGCTCATGTGCTGCCTGAAAAATGAACAGGAGACCTACGAATATTTGAACAGCAAGCTTCCGGAGGTGGGAAGTGAAGTAAAGATTGTCGGAGGAGGCAAAGGTGTGGTACAGAGCGTCAATGTCCTAAGACAGCGGGTGAAAGTTCTTTTGACCGATGATAAAGGTGAGAAAGATCTGGCAGAATATCAGGTGGAAGATCTCCATTTCCGGCCGAGAAGGAAAAAAGAAAAGGTAAAAATGGATGACGAATTGAAACGTCTGGAAGCCCTCGAAAAAAAGGAAAGAAAATCAAAGCTTTAAAAATAGATTTCAGGTTGTAAAATAGAATGGGGCAGGATAAAGATAATATGATGCCAGATATAGTACAAATGAATAAAGATAGGAACAAGAAAGATGCCGGACTGTGTAAGAAACAAGAAACGACATCCGATATAGCCGGAGGAAACACAGATACCGGAAATATTTTTCTGTATCCCAACGAAAGAATTGATGACCTGCAAATACAGGGATTTAAACTGATTCAGAATCCGGACAAATTTTGTTTCGGTATGGATGCGGTGTTGCTTTCCGATTATGCAGGAATAAAAAAAGACAGCAGCGTGATGGATTTATGCAGCGGTACTGGAATCGTGCCTGTGCTTCTGGAGGCGAAGTATGAAGCGGAATATATAGAAGGTTTGGAATATCAGAAAGACTGTGTGGATATGGCGAGAAGAAGCATCATCATGAATGGTCTGGAGAATAAAATAAAGATGACCGAAGGAGATGTAAGAGAAGTAAGAGAGCATTATCCACAGGGTTCTTTTGATTATGTCACCTGTAATCCTCCTTATATGACGGGAAGCCATGGACAGGCAAATAAAAACTATGGAAAAGCCATTGCCAGACATGAAATACTTTGTTCGCTGGAGGATGTGGTGCTGGCTGCCAAATGGCTTTTGAAAGAAACGGGGCATCTTATCATGGTGCATCGTCCGTTTCGTCTGGCAGAGATTTTTTACTGTCTGAAAGAAAATAAGCTGGAACCAAAACGAATGCGTCTGGTTTATCCGTATGTTGACAAGGAACCGAATATGGTTCTGATTGAGGCTGTCAAAGGAGGACGTCAGCGTATAACGGTGGAGTCTCCGCTGATTATCTACAAAAAAGACGGCTCCTATATGGATGAAATTTATGGAATATATGGAGGAAGGGTATGACAGGAACTTTGTTTTTATGTGCGACACCCATTGGGAATCTGGAAGATATCACTTTCCGGGTACTGCGTACTTTGAAAGAGGTGGATCTGATCGCGGCGGAAGATACCAGGAACAGTATCCGACTGTTGAATCACTTTGACATAAAGACGAAGATGACCAGCTATCATGAGTATAATAAGATAGAAAAGGCAGAAGTTTTGGTGGAAAAGATACGGCAGGGGCTCAATGTAGCTCTGATTACCGATGCCGGAACGCCTGGAATTTCGGATCCGGGTGAGGAACTGGTGAGGCAATGTCTCAATGCAGATATACCGGTAACCTCGCTGCCGGGAGCTTGCGCCTGCATCACAGCGCTGACCATGTCGGGACAGCCGACCCGCCGGTTTGCCTTTGAAGCCTTTCTTCCCTATGACAAAAAGGAGCGGGAAGACATTTTAAAGGAACTGCAAAATGAGACGAGAACAATTATTCTTTATGAGGCGCCGCATCATTTGAAAAAAACTTTGAAAGAGTGTAGGAAATATCTCGGCGACAGGTCTGTGACGGTTTGTAAAGAGCTGACCAAAAAACATGAGAAAAAACTGCGGGGAACCCTCGATGAGGTCATTGCATTTTATGAGGAGAATGAGCCTCGGGGAGAATATGTGCTTGTTTTTGAGGGAAAGAGCCGCCAGGAACTGAAAAAAGAAGAACAGGAAAGATGGAAAGAGATGACGCTTCCGGAACATATGGCGCTGTACCTTAATCAGGGAATAGATAAAAAAGAAGCCATGAAATTGGTGGCAAAAGATCGAGGAATCCGGAAGAGAGATGTGTATAACGAATTATTACATAACAGAAAGAAGAGCAGAGAATAATGGAACCATATTTAAGAACTTGGTGTGAGGTGGACTTAAAGGCTATTCGCCAGAATATAATTAATGTTAGAGAAAAAGCAGGAAATAGTCCTAAAGTAATGGCTGTAATCAAGGCAGATGGTTATGGGCATGGTGCGGTGGAGATTGGGAAATACATTTACAACGAGGCAGATTATTTTGGCGTGGCAACCATTGAGGAGGCGGTGGAACTTAGGAAAGGGAAAATAGATAAACCGATTCTTGTTCTGGGATATACTTCTCCTTCTCTGTATGAATGGAATCTGAAATATAATGTGGAACAGACCATTTATTTCAGAGAAGCAGCGGTGAAAATATCTGAGGAGGCTGTGAAGGCAGGAAAGACGGCAAAAATACATATTGCTCTGGACACTGGAATGACAAGAATCGGTATTTCTCCGGATGAAAAGGGGTTATCCTTTGTGAAAGAAGTCATAAAGTTGCCTGGATTGGAAATCACAGGTCTGTTTTCCCATTTATCCTGCGCCGATATGGAAGATAAAACATATACCGAGGAGCAGTTTAAACGCTTTGACGATTTTGTACATTTACTGGAGGAGAATCATATATTTATTCCGATGAAACATATTTGTAATAGCGCAGGAATCATGGAGTTTGACCATCACAGATATGATATGGTGCGGGCAGGAATTATTCTATATGGTCTATATCCGTCTGAGGAAGTCAGAAAAGAAAATCTTTCATTGACACCGGCAATGTCATGGAAGGCACATGTAGTCAATATTATGGAGCCGGAGATGAACCGGGGAATTAGTTACGGAGCTACCTATGTAACCGACCACCCATGCCGGATTGCCACCATCTCCATCGGTTATGCGGACGGTTATCCAAGAAGTCTTTCCAATAAAGGCTGGATGCTGATTCATGGAAAGAAGGCGCCGATTGTTGGAAAAGTCTGTATGGATCAGACTATGGTGGATATCACGGACATTCCCGATGTAAAGATAGAAGATGTGGTCACTCTGATCGGACAGGATGCTGAGGAGAGAATCTCCGTTGAAGATATGGCGGATTTATCCGGAAGTTTTAATTATGAGTTCGTCTGCGATATCGGACAGAGAGTGAAGAGAGTTTATCTAGGATAGATTTTCATTGGCTGTCATGATATGGTTCCGGGATATATACCGATCCCGTGAAACAATGTTTCCCCTATTTTTCTGATTTTATTGTGCCATTTATTATGTTGTATATCGTCATCTATGTTTTTTTAATAAAGAAAATATGTATGATAATTTCCTTGAGGGAGTCAAAGAAGGATTCAATAGTATAGAAAAGAAGTATGACTATGGTAAATAAAGAAAATGCTATTATAATCGACTATTTTAACATAGAGGGTACTCCGGGAGGAAATCAGGACTGGTGCACGGATTTCTGGATGTATCTGGGAGGATGTGCGGCGCTGACTGCCTGTGATTTATCCATCTGTCTATCTAAAAATATGGGTTTGGCAAATTGCTGCCCCTATAACCCGGAGACCATGACACGAAAGCAGTATGTGGATTTTTCCATGGTGATGAAACCTTATATTCATCCCAGAATGGGAGGAGTGGCAAAGATTTCTCTCTTTACGGATGGATATGAAAAATATCTGAATGACAGGGGATATGATGTAACCTTTGACGTGTGCCCGGGAGAGAAATCCTTTGAAGAGGCAGAAAGATTCATAAAGAATGCATTGAAAAAGAACCTTCCGGTACCTTTTCTACTGCTCCGTCATAGGGATAAAAGTTTTAAAGATCTGAACTGGCACTGGTTTATGATAACTGGCTATGATGTGAAAAACGAAAGAAGTATTTTAAAATATCATACCTATGGCGAAGAGCAGGAAGTTGATTTTCAGCAGTTATGGGCTACCGGGATGTACCGCCGCGGCGGTATGGCAGCCGTCAAAACAATCAGACAGTGGGAATAAGAAATTACTTGTAATCTTCTAATAACTGTACTAACTGAATTAATTTCTCTTTCTTTTCAGGAGAGAAATCACGGATGAGATATAAAAGCTCCCTATCCAGAGAAGTCTCTTTATAATCTTCATCAATGGTACCGGCGAGATAGTCCAGAGACATACCGGTAAGCTGAGCGTAATAAGTCAACATTCTGAGTGTCATAAGGCTTCGGTTGTTCTCTACGTTGCTGATGTAACCAGGGGTTACTCCCAGAGCTTTGGCCACCTGATCCTGTGTAAGGTGGTTAGCGATACGAAGTTCTTTGACTTTTTTTCCTAAATCTTTATTCATAGTATCACCATCGTCCCTTCTTAATGGAAATGGAAAAAAGTTATTCATGAGACAAAGAGTTTGCCTTCTGGCAAACTCTTTGCTCAATTACAGAAGATAAACAGGTAATTCGACACCAAAACCATGGTGAACAAATCCGATGTGTTCAAGAGTGATGTGTTCAAGAGTGATTCTGTTTAAGGTCATGCGCATATTATATTACCTCCCTGATATTTGTATTATAATTATTATAACAAAAGATGTTCTTTTTGGATAGTAAATATTA
>CAYULX010000073.1:0-8646 GCA_964445535.1 uncultured Eubacterium sp. | reverse complement strand
TTTATACATTTTTCCCGTTTCCCAGAAGGAGCATTCTATTTTATAACACAAAATTTTCGCTATATCCTTTCTATTCTGACACGCAATTCTGACCAGAATTTTTGAAAACTCGGAGACAGATTTTTATCAAAATCCAGCATACCTCCTATTTTTTCTGCCCACTCTCCTTTCATTTTTCCAATCTCGTCATATCCTCCACCCGCTTTTTTTCTTAACTGTTTATAACCTCCCGGATATACCATATCCGCTAAAATCTCCCATGTGGGACAGATGGCATCCTGTTCATATTTACGCCACGCACTGATTCTTGCATCCGGATATGCTTTTTTTACCGCTTCCATATCTCCTAAAAGCCATGCCTCCATCTCTTTTACTGCTATACAATAAACATAATCTACTGTAATTCTATTATTCACAGCTATCTCCTGAAGTTTCTTATAAAATTGTGCCGGGTCCCTTTTGTCGTTGTCCAGCACAATGAACAGAGCCGCATCATCCATAAATGACAGTCTCCTGTTGAATGCTTTGAAATATAAAGGTAAATCATTGAGTAATTTTCCTGTTTTCTGGTCTATGGGCTTTCCTGTTTTTCTTAATCCACCAATTCCGGAGAAGCTTTTGCTGTCATAATAAATTTCTTTTTCAGGATACCTTTCATGAACTCTAATCATAATCTGTTCTATTAAAACAGCCGTTGATTTATCTTCTATCAAAAACTGAAAATACATTTCCCCTCCGCTATCCAAAATACTTGCTATACCACATATCTCCAAGGGGAACTCCCTCTTCCGCCAGTTCTGTCACAAATTCATAATCCGAAGCCTGCCTGATATAAGAAAATCCATTTTCATCTTTCATCAAAACCCAGACATCTTCCGGCGCCAGCGAATTTACAAAAAAAGGACTATGTGTCGTAACAAATAATTGCTTTGAAAATCCAGTCCCTACATTTTCTTTCATCTCTCTGGCCAACTGCCCTAAATAATGATGGTATAATCCATTTTCCGGTTCTTCAATAAACACAAGCTGTCTCGGATTTTTTTCATTGAGTAACAGATAATATGCAAACAGCTTTAATGTGCCATCCGACATACGGGATGAATAAAAAGGTTCAGAAAATTCCTTTTCCCAAAATCGAAGCATCATTTGTCCGTTATCGAATTTAACCGGTTCAATTTTTTCAATGTCTGGCAATTTGGTCTGTATCTCTTTTAATACTTTCTCAAAATCTTTTTTATTTTCCCGATACATATATTGTGCTACATTATTAATATTACTGCCTACCCGATTCAGATATTGCTGCGGAGCCGCTGATTGAAGCTGTCTGGCAGCATCCGGCGAAAAATAGCACAGATACCAGCTTTTTAAAAAAGCCAGAAATTTCTCAATTCTTTCATACTGCTTCATAGCTCCAAGAGTTACGATTCCCAGTTTTCTGATATCCGACAATTCCACATCTATCTGTTTCCCAACGACACTTCCGTCATCATCTATACCTGTCCCATCTTTTTCACTTCCCTCAAAGGCATATCCCTTTCCCATCTGTAAATGCAAAAAAGATCTGGGCCATCCATATCGTTTTATTCTCTGACGTAATCGTTCCTCTCTCACATACGGACGGTTCATTTTATCAAGATCAATAACCAGTTCATAGGTAATCAGTCTGGTATTACTGGACTCTCTGTAATATAATTCAAAGGATATAGGCCCATCTGCCCCCTGTGAGACTAACTTTTCATATCCACCACGATTATTAGCGTCGCAGGCTTCTTCCACTCCCATTTCAAGGCAATCCGCAATAAAACCAAAAGCATCTGCCAGCGTACTTTTCCCATTTCCACTCGGTCCAATGACGGCCACCAGATTCCCCAAAGCCTTTGCTGACTGGTTTGTTCGGGTTTTACCCAGAACAATATCTTTTAACGGTCCATAGTTTTTTATATGAATTCCTTCTATTTTCCCCATGTTTCTCCTCCATAAATTAACTAACATTTATTTTACCAAATTCTTTTCCAAAATTATAGTATCAATCACAAAAGATTATTTAACATTTTACTACAAGTTGTTTAATCTTCCGTTTTTCTTCTCTTTTCTGCTCTTTTTTTGGTTGACACCCTTTTCATTTCATGCTAAAGTAGAACAGTCAAATGCGACGATGAGGAATAGTAGGATCCCGAATGTATCCAGAGAGCCGCTGGCTGGTGTGAAGCGGCTGCAGGACAGATTTGAACTCGCCTCTGAGCAGCGTGCTGAACCGCATTCGCTGATAACGCTTTTCTGTGTTTCAAGGCATATACACGAACTGCCATGAATACAGATAAAGAAAGAGCGCAGAATGCAGTAGGCATAGCCGGAGCCTGACCGTTACAGCAGGAGGATATAAGGCTTTTTAAGTCCGTATCTGTGATGAGCGCATACATTTTGTATGAATAAGAGTGGTACCGCGTGAGTTTTCTCCGTCTCTTTCTTTTCGGAAAGAGGCGGTTTTTTATATTATAGGAAATTCCGCTGGAATTCCTATGATATAAAAGCCATCCGGGCGGGATGCGCACTCGCGCGCAAACGAACTTTGTCGCTAAAGCGACCGCGCTCGGCGCGAGAGTTCTGCCGAGCAGAACTCTTCGCTTTTATGATAATCCGGACAGCAGCTGTGCAGACATTGGACGGATTGTCCCCCTCACGCCGGTCCTTATCACGGATAAATTGCAAAACATTTCTATTACTGCGCTTGGCGCGCATTTTATGAAGGAGGATTGTGAATTATGCAGCATGCAGATAAGTACAAACCAATGTATTTCCCGTCACCGACACATACTTATAAATGGGTCACAAAGGATCACATCGAGAAGCCGCCAATCTGGTGTTCCGTTGACCTTCGTGACGGTAACCAGGCATTGATCATCCCGATGAGCCTGGAAGAAAAGATTGAATTCTTTAAATTACTGGTAAAAATCGGATTCAAAGAGATTGAAGTGGGCTTCCCTGCCGCTTCTGAGACCGAATATAAATTTTGCCGTACCTTGATTGAGCAGGATCTGATTCCGGACGATGTGACCATCCAGGTACTGACCCAGGCCAGAGAGCATATCATCAAAAAGACCTTTGAGGCCATCAAAGGCTCCAAACAGGCTGTCGTTCACCTGTACAACTCCACTTCCGTGGCACAGAGAGAACAGGTTTTCAAAAAATCCAAAGAAGAGATCATCAAGATCGCCGTGGACGGCGCAGAATTATTAAAACGTCTCACCGAGGAGGACGGCGGAAACTACCGTTTTGAATACTCTCCGGAGAGCTTCACCGGAACAGAGATGGACTTTGCCCTTGACATTTGCAACGCCGTGCTGAATGTGTGGAAACCAACCAAAGACTGGCCGACCATCATCAACCTGCCGGTTACCGTCTCCCACTCCATGCCGCATGTGTATGCCAGCCAGATTGAGTTCATGAGCGACAACTTAAAATACAGAGACAGCGTCGTATTATCCGTGCATCCGCACAATGACCGGGGTACCGGCGTCGCTGACGCGGAGCTGGCTGTTCTTGCCGGCGCAGATCGTGTGGAAGGTACCTTATTCGGCAACGGCGAGCGCACCGGAAATGTGGATATCGTCACACTGGCATTGAATATGTACTCCCACGGCGTTGACCCGAAACTGGATTTCAGCCATCTGCCGGCCATCGTGGAAGAATACGAAAAAGTAACCCGTATGCACGTTTACGAGAGACAGCCATACGCCGGCAAACTGGTCTTCGCTGCCTTCTCCGGCTCCCATCAGGACGCCATCGCCAAGGGCATGACCTGGAGAGAGACCCACAACTGCGACAAATGGACGGTTCCGTATCTGTCCATCGACCCGAAGGATCTGGGCCGTGAATACGAGGCCGACGTCATCCGTATCAACAGTCAGTCAGGCAAGGGTGGTATCGGATTCTTATTAAATAAAACTTACGGTCTCCGTATTCCAACACAGATGCGGGAAGAAGTGGGCTACTCCGTCAAAGATGTTTCCGACCACGCCCACAAGGAATTACAGCCGGAAGAAGTGCTTAAAGTATTTAAAAAGAAATACGTCAATATCACAAGCCCGATTGAATTCAGGGAAGTACATTTCGAGCAGAAAGACGGCGGCATTCAGACCGAGCTGACCATCAATAAATACGACGTTCACAAAGTATATCATGGCAAAGGAAACGGCCGTCTGGACGCTGTCAGCAACGCCTTAAAACGTCACTCTGAGATTGACTACACCATCTCCACCTACGAAGAGCACGCCCTGGAGACCGGTTCCAGTTCCAAAGCCTGCGCGTATGTTGCCATCGACGGCACTAACGACAAGACTTACTGGGGCGTTGGTATTGACAATGATATCATCAACGCTTCCGTTATCGCGCTGATCAGTACGGTTAACAGATATATGGAAGATATTGATGCGAAAAAATGATTAAAAATATTGGATAAAATAAGATTGTTGGCAATTTGAAAGGAGCTTATCCATGTGTCGTTTAGTCACGGGATTAGCTCCTTTTTTGATAGCCTCTTTTTTATTGAGATATTTTTCAATTGGGATTTGCGAAAGTGACGACAGAGGTTCTTTTACCATAACTTGTCTTCTCGCAGCAATGGCTATTGTTTATCGCCAAGATTCATACATCCCAATCTACCACTCTTCTCCCGGATATTTCATGCCCCACTCTTTCCGAAGTCCGGTCATCATATCCATTACATCGCAGGTGTCAGGCAGCCGCATCACATCAGTTTTTCCCTCCAGAATGGCGTCCTCCATGTCCATCATCTCATACTGGAGCGCATTTGCTGTGCTGCCTTCCGTAATCTCCTCCCTCTCGCCGGTCTCGGCATCCACAATGACGGCCTTATCGGCGCGGGGATATTCCATGATCTCGATATAGGCTTTCTCGCAGCTGATCATGGCGCGCTTTGGCTGTTTGGAGTGCATGGAAAGAGCCACCGTCGCCATCTGCCCTTCTTCATTCATGAGCAGCATAGTCGCCTGTTCATCGGAGCCCGTCGGGGACAGTTTCACCTGGCTGAGGATTCTGTCCGGGCAGCTATCCATAAAACTGCGGACGATACTCAAGGCGTAGACGCCGATATCCAGCAACGCGCCGCCCGCCAGATTCATATTGAAGAACCGGTTATTCATATCGTATTCTTTGAAGCTTCCAAAATTCATGGTAATCATCTGCACCTTACCGAGACGACCGCTGTCCACAATCTGCCACAGCTTCTTATATAACGGCATATGCCAGATGGTCATGGCTTCCGCCAGCACCAAGCCGTTTTTTTTCGCCAACTCCCTCATTTCTGATAACTCTCTGCTGTTTAACGTGATGGATTTCTCTACAAAAAGATGCTTTCCATGTTCCAGGGCCGCCTTCATATACGGATAATGGGTGTTATGGGGCGTGGTAATGTAAACCACATCCACTTCCGGATCATCAAAAACGGCTTCATAGGTCGGAAACACCCTTTTCACCCCATACTTTTCTGCAAATGCAACGGCCTTCTCATAGGTGCGGTTGGCAACGCCATAAAGTTGCCGACCCATGTCATGAAGAGCTGACGCCATCTGGTTGGCGATAACACCGGTTCCCAGAACCGCCCAATTTAATTCTTTTTTATCGGATGAAATATTTGTCATATTGTTGCCCTGCCTTTCCTCAAAAATACAATGTATGTTCATTATATCTATTCATCCCGGAGAGCGCAATCTATCCCTGTATTTTATTATTACCGCATTTTATATGAAAAAAACCCCGGCTGTTTTACCAGTCGGGGCAGAAATCATTGAAATGATGTTCTTATCTGCAGTTTAGTACTGCGTTTCTATATATTTTTTACTGTTCTTTTATGCCCGCCGTCAGCTTTCCATCCTGTTCATCGATTAAGATGACATCGCCTTCCTTCACATTTCCTTCCAGAATCAATCTGGCTGCCAGCGTATCCACATGCTTGGTCAGGAAACGTTTCAGCGGACGAGCCCCGTAAGTCGGCTCATAACCATGTTCAATGACAAAGTCTTTGGCCGCTTCGGTCAGTTCAATCTTCAAATCTCTGTCAGCCAGACGTTTATTGACATCGGCGAGCATCAGTTCAATGATACCGCCAATATTGTCTTTGGTCAGAGGCTTGAACATGATAATCTCATCGAGACGGTTGAGGAATTCCGGACGGAAGTGAGCACGCAGGTCATTCATGACCATTTTTTCTGCTTCCGGACGAATGTTGCCGTCTTCGCTGATGCCATCCAGCAGATACTGAGAACCGATGTTGGATGTCATGATAAGAATCGTATTCTTAAAGTCCACAGTTCTTCCCTGAGAATCGGTAATACGTCCGTCGTCCAGTACCTGAAGAAGTACGTTAAATACGTCCGGGTGTGCCTTTTCAATCTCATCAAAGAGGACAACAGAGTACGATTTTCTTCTGACAGCTTCTGTCAATTGACCGCCTTCCTCGTATCCCACATATCCCGGAGGCGCTCCAATCAGACGGGAAACGGAATATTTCTCCATATATTCACTCATATCAATACGAACCATGTTCTGCTCATTATCAAACAAACTCGCCGCCAAAGCTTTGGCCAGCTCTGTCTTGCCGACGCCGGTCGGACCTAAGAACATGAAGGAACCGATCGGTTTGGTCGGATCTTTGATCCCTGCTTTGGAACGAATGATGGCTTCGGTTACTTTCTCCACGCCTTCATCCTGTCCGACAACTCTCTTATGAAGCTCTTTGTCCAGATTCAGCGTCTTATTTCTTTCACTCTCTGTCAGCTTAGCAACCGGAATACCTGTCCACCGGCTGATAATCTTGGCAATCTCTTCATCGGTAACGCTCTCGTGAACCAGGGAAGTATCCTTCTCTTTGGCCTTTGCCTCTTCCTCTTCCAGCTCTTTTTGCAATGCTGGCAGCTTACCGTACTGCAATTCAGCAGCTTTATTTAAATCATAATTTCGCTGCGCAATCTGAATCTCGTTATTTAACGCTTCGATTTCTTCTTTAATCTTGGAAACACGCTCCACAGCGGACTTCTCCTGATCCCAGGTGGCCTTCTGAATCTGGAAATTCTCCCGCAGATCAGCCAGCTCTTTCTGCAGATCTGCCAGACGATTCTGACTGAGACGGTCAGTCTCTTTCTTCAGAGCCGCTTCCTCAATCTCTAACTGCATAATCTTTCTGCGGACCTCATCCAGCTCTGTCGGCAAAGAATCAAGCTCCGTCTTGATCATGGCGCAGGCTTCATCCACAAGATCGATGGCCTTATCAGGCAGGAAACGGTCGGAAATATACCGGTTAGACAGCACAGCCGCGCTGACCAGCGCAGAGTCCGTGATCTTAACCCCGTGGTATACTTCGTAACGGTCTTTCAGCCCTCTCAGAATAGAAATGGTATCTTCCACCGTCGGTTCGTCCACCATAACCGGCTGGAAACGACGCTCCAAAGCGGCATCCTTTTCAATGTACTGACGATATTCGTTGAGGGTCGTGGCACCGATACAATGCAACTCGCCCCTTGCCAGCATAGGCTTCAGCAGGTTTCCCGCATCCATGGCTCCCTCCGTCTTACCAGCGCCGACAATGGTATGCAGCTCATCGATGAACAGCAAAATCTGTCCTTCACTGGCCTTAATCTCCTCCAGCACCGCTTTCAGACGCTCCTCAAACTCGCCACGGTATTTGGCTCCGGCCACCAGGGAACCCATATCCAGAGCAAATACTTTTTTATCTTTCAGAGATTCCGGCACATCGCCTTTGACAATACGCTGCGCCAGTCCTTCCACAACAGCGGTCTTTCCGACACCAGGTTCACCGATCAATACTGGGTTGTTCTTGGTCTTTCTTGAAAGAATCCGCACGACATTTCTTATTTCATTATCACGACCGATGATCGGATCAAGCTTCTGCTGTCTCGCCCTCTCCACCAGATCGTAGCCGTATTTCTCCAGAGTCTCATAAGTGGCTTCCGGATTATCACTGACAACCTTCTGATTGCCCCGCACGGTGGACAAAGCCTGCAGGAAACGCTCTCTCGTGATACCGTAAGCCTGAAACAGCTTCTTCACTTCTTTATTCGGATGCTTTAACAGCGACAGGAACAAATGCTCCACGGAAACGTACTCATCGCCCATGGCCTTGGACTCGTCCTCCGCACTGACCATCACCTCATTTAAGCTCTTGCTGATATAAACCTGGCCGCCGGAAACCTTTGGTTTCTTCTCGATCAGCTGCTGCGTCTGCTCCAGAAATGCATCTTTATTGACTTCCATCTTCTCAATGAGCTTGAGAATCAGGCTGTCCTCTATGGTAAGGAGACTATACAGGAAATGTTCCTGGTCAATCTCCGGGTTGCCATACTGATAGGCAAGCTTTTCACACTGATTAACCGCTTCGATAGACTTCTGCGTAAATTTATTAATATTCATACTCATTCCTCCTTCTCCTGGAATTAAAGATAGAAAAATATCTACATAAAAGCATATATGCAGAAGCTGTTATATTCTTTCTATAACAACCTCTGCATATTTTATAACACAGTTTGTTAGCCAGGTCAATGGGTGAGTGCTAATTATTTTAATATTTTTTTGCAAACCCAGTAAAATCAAGGGTTTGCAGACATCTAAGTT
>CAYULX010000072.1:0-8820 GCA_964445535.1 uncultured Eubacterium sp. | reverse complement strand
CATCATGCCTTCCTGCTCTTTTAAAATTGTCTTCCACATACCGGCATTTCCCTCCTTTATTGTTTTGCCGCGCAGCGACTGCACATTTTCATGCCTTCCGCCTCTTTCCTGGAAATCGTTTTGACTGTTCTCTTTAACCCGCTGCATCCCAGGGACGAATGGTATTTATCCCCATATCTGGTCACATACAAAGCAGAAGGAATCTCACCTCCATCGATACATTTGTCACATGCCTGATACTTCTTTTCTGTCAATATTCGCTCTACATTTCCGCCGCTTATACGCAGACAAATATGACTGCATGACAAACTGGTGTGATAAACGCTTCCATGTTCTGTCACATACACCGTTCCCCCGGCGAAAGTATCATCTCCCGCTCCACCACTCTCCACATATCCGCTGAAAATCCTCTGTCTCGCCACCAGCTTTTTAGGAAAGGAGTATGTTCCCACAAAAGGAATCTCTATTTTCATCCGGTACACTGCGCTTATCTTTACTGTTTCATTCTCATCCTCGGATGCCTCCAGCACAATACCTGCACGTCCTCCGTATATACAATCACTATCCACGGCAGACGACTCATATACCGATGAAAAAATAGTCTGCACACCGGCCGCCGCCAGCATTGACTGCGCCATACTTTTTGCTGTGTCCGAAACTCCTGTCTTTGCAGTTTCTTCCGCAGCCGGCTGTCCTGTCTTTGAAGACTGCCCGCCGGAATCTCCCGCCGAGAGATCAGTCCATGCCTTCTGGGCGGCATAGATATCCGTCGTTTTAGTCAGAGCATATTGTATTTTTGCTTCGGTTAACAGAAGATTTCCCAACATAAGCAGTCCGGCAGTGACACATAAAAAGACAGGGAGTACCAGCACAGTTTCCACCGTGACAGAACCTTCGCAGGAGACAAAACGGAGTACTCTCTTTCTCTTTCGTAGCCATGCCCGGACTTGTGCCTGGAGAGACCATATACAAAAAAATATTTTTTTAATATCTATAACAAGTGCTACATGACAGGTATTCCTTTTTTCGTATTTTATGAAGAGCACTCTGTTTCACCTCCTCCCACAAGACAGAATCTGCCGGCTGCTTACAGCGGCTGCTCTCTGTATGTCCGACAGATTCCGCCGGTATAATCATGATTATTATTCGATAACTCATTATTCAGTAGCTGTTCAGGCGGTCCAGTTCCACCGTAAATCCCCCTGTCCCGCTCTGCCCGGTACCCGGAAAAAAAGTAAACCATCCGCCGCAGGAAAACTCCGCCTCCCACCGAAAAGAAAATAAACAATCTTCCATCAGAAAATCCGGTTCTTTAAGAGCAATGTTTATCTGCATAATGTCCATCATGCGGAATAAAACTCTGTTTCTCTGCATTTTGGCTGCTAGAAAAAGTTTCAGATAATCTTCGTACCCGGCATTCATTTTGCCCTGCTTCATCGGCCCTTTGTTTTTAAGAAGTGATGCCGCATTTTCCAGCGTCAGATTCCAGGTAGACGCATCCTTCATAATGGGAACTTTCTCGCCGATGAGCAAGGCATGGGTATCCAGCATGGATTCACCAAAGCTCACAGCCGCTGTGAGAAGCACCTCTACCGCTTTCCTTGCCTGCGGGAATCCCAGAATCCCTGTCAAAGCGGCGGCCGCACTGCCGGAAGTTGCTTTCCATTGGGCATCCTGTGAAAGATATATGTAATTGGACAAAAATCGCAGACAAAGTATCCGGTTGGCCACTGATTTTAAATTCGCTCTATCGGAATCTTTCCCCGCGATCAGATACTCTGTCTCATATCGCAGGGCAGTTTCTCCGTCCCCGTTATTATCACTGACATAGCTTCCAAAATTATCCTCTATATACTCCAGAAGATAAAATTCATCCGCCAGGACTCCGCTGTTCCAGTTTTCCATCTGAACATCTTCCAATAACGTTTTCCATTCGTCTACTTTTAAAAAGGACAGCGCTCCATCAAAAAAATCTACGACATCTTTTTCCGCAGACAGTCCTCCCGAAGGAAGTTGTTGTGCAGAGATCGTCAAATTAGATATTGCTCCTGCATCATCTGTCACATACAAAAGAATACCTGACCGGGTAACATTTAGCAGAAATTCTTTAAGTTCTTTCCATTTTATCCCTGTTTCTCCTCCGTCTTGCTCTTCTTCGCTGTTTTCAGAATCTCCGGAGCTTTCGATATCTTCGTTATCCCTGCTTTCCTCCTCCGCAATGGCTGTCTCCGCTTCCCCCATGTCAGACCGAGCCAGCGATGTGTCAGTCTGAGAATTCATGGCAAAATCAAACAGCTTTTTCAGGCTTTCTCCCGCTTTCACAGTCTCCCGGTATTTCATCCATTCACGAATCTGATGTTTCAGATACAACCCTTTCTGATCCACCGCCGTTTCCTCGCTTGTCACTTCCAGGCGACTACAGGAAAACTGGAAAAAGCTTTTTTCGTCAGAGTATCCAGACAAATATTCTCTTCCATCTTTTTCTATATGTTCCCTTTCTTTCGGATCAAGAAATAGAAGATGGTATCTGTCAAACAGATTCCGGTTATAATTGGCGAGAACATAGTTTCCGGCTCCTTTCATGGAGTCCTCTGCCAGAGAGGACTCCATGAAACTGTACATACCCTCAAGAACACATAACGCCATGCCCGTCAGCACAAAAAAGAGCAGTGCAAGGAAGACCGTAATCTGACCTTCATCCCTTTTCAGCATCAGCGTATTTTTCCGGCATTGGTTTCGATGGTGGAGAAAATGGTGGACACCACACTCTTAATATTGGTCTGAAAAATAATTACAAGGCCAATGAGCACCACAATAATTAAAATCACTTCGACAACACCCATACCCTCCTCAGATATCAGTGCCGTATGGATTCGGTTTTTGAAACAGATATATGCATTTTTTAAAACTGCCATCGCATATCCCTCCCACTGTTATTGACCTGTCTATTCGCTGCTGCACATAATATATCTGCCACCGCCAAAAGTTTCTGTCCCCATGGAAAGTATTAAAATCCCTGAAAACGGACAATGGCAGGAAACATCACAAGAATCATCACCATGCCAAGCAGTATAATCATGGGAAACAGAAGCTTTGTGGACGCCTCTTCCCCTTCTTTCTTTGCCTGATCTATTCTCTGGCGAAACGCTTCCTGTTCCATATGAGTCATTAGAATCCTTCCTTCTCTCGTTCCTTTGGCCATCACCTGAAGCAATGTCAGAGAAAGCTTCTGATATACCGACTCTTTAAATCTTCTCCCCCACCGCATACAGGCTTCCTGCTGTCCCTCACCCAGCTTCAGGCAGGCATCCATGCGGAGAAGTTCTTCAAATGCGTAAGTCTTTCTTCCGTCTGCGCGGGACCTGTAATCTATGCTGATTCGATTTATCGCCGAAGGGAATGATAATCCCGCTCCCATATAGAGTGCCAGAAGATGGACAATCACCGGAAAATCCCGTAAAGTCTCTTTTCTGCATGTCCGCTCTCTATTCTTGATTTCCGACACATCGCGAAATGTAACGAGTACCAACACTGTGATACCAAACATCAGCAAGACGGGCAAGGAAACGCCCTCTTTCCTTTCAACGCTGACACCCTCTGCCAGTGATGGCACCGTGTAGACCTTTTCTTTTCTCGTTTCTTTCTCAGCTTCTTTGAGATCCCTGACCGCATCTGCGAAAGAGGAAGCCTGTTTTACCTCTTTTTTGACAAGCGTTACTTCAAAATTATGTGACCAGGTATAGGAATTATATTCCGCCGTGACACTGATTGCCGTGCATATCGTCTCGCCTTTCCGCAGGGCGGTACTCTTTTCTCCCAGACTTCCGTCAAGCAACAGATACTGTGCATCTTCCGGCGTATAGGTAATATGAAAGGGCCATCCTGCCAGACTGTCTTCAAAACACAGCTTCTGGCTGACCTTCTGCAAAGATACGTTTGCCCCTACCATCTGCGTTTCCAGTTCCTGAAAAAAAGTTTTTCGCAGAACCTGTTCTTCTGATGGGGAGAGTTCCTGCTCTCCCAGAGTCAGAGAATGCTCCCTCTCCTGCTTGCCTTTTTGCAGTATCACGGAAACTTCCTTCTCTCCTTCACCAAAAGAATTCCTCTCGAAAGTAAGCGTGTCCGTCCCCATGAAACGACAGGCGGCAAATCCGACTGTCAACAGTGTCAGAATTATCAGTCCCCAGAACAGTAACACTCCTTCCCCAATCAAAAACTCTGCTGCCCGTTGCTCGGTCTGCTCCTCTGTCTCCGCGTATTGTCCTTCCATTTTTCTTTGCACACTGTTAATCAGCTTCTCCCTAATCTTCTCCGGAAGCTTTCCAAACAAAAGTTCCACCGGCTTCCTTAGAATTCCTCTGCATCTCATCTTTATTGCCGTCATATTCCTCCCGGCATCTGTCCCGGATGATCATAAACGGATATCCATGATCTTTTCTGTCCAGAAAAAACAGAAAACCGTGCCTGCGATCACCGCCGTCATCAAAAGATTACCTGCCGGCATACTGTAAAGACTGTCCACATATCCCGGATTGGCCATGCGCAGATACAGCAGTACCCCCAGAGGCATGAGAAGCATAATATTTTTCTCAAAAATCCTTCCGCTCAGACTGACTTGCAGTTCCTGAGTCACCTCCATCTTACTCTGAAGATGCTCCATGGAATTCTTCAAAATATCCACCACATTCCCGCCGGTACTTTTTGCTATATGAAGTACGACAGCGAACTCATAAATCTCTTCTGTCTGCGATTCCTCTGCGTACTCCATAAACATCTGCTCCACCGTGCGGTGAAGCTCAATCCCCCGGACAATTCTTCGTAACTGCCGGACAGTAGGATGACGTTCGGAATGATACAAACCGGAAATCTCCCTCAGAGCAATGCGACAGGCATTCTCCATGGAATATCCCGCCTGCAAAGAAGTCATCAGCGATTGAAGCACCTCCTGAAAGCCCTGGATATGCTGTTGTCCCCGCCGCCGCGTTCTTCTTGTTCTCAACACCCTATGCACCGGCAGCAACAGAACCTGTAACGGCAGCATCCAAAAAAAGCTGTCGTAACCAATCAGCGCTAACAGGGCGATGATTCCCTCACCTGCCAATATGGAGAACAATATATCCTTCCACCGCTCACTTTCTGTTATAATCCGCATCAGACACCTCCTCATCTTTGTCTGTATCAGACATCTGTATTGGCTGTTTTGAGGCCGCATCAAATATCTGCATCGCCTTCAGATAATTCCGCATCTGTCCATAATCCTTTAACCGTTCCACCCGAGCCAGTCTGCCCTTTGCTGCAAGCCTCCCTTCTTCTTCTCCCCCTCTTTCATAAAGGAAGAGGGGATTCATCTCATATTCCTGCCCGTCAAAATCCAGCAATTCATAAACTTCCAGAACTTTTCTCTGTCCAGTGGAGAGCCGTCCAAGATGAATCAAAATATCTACTGCGGAGGCAATCAGCCCCTGCACAGCTCGCAGAGGAATATCCATCCCCATGAGAACCATTGTCTCCAGACGCCGAAGCGCATCCCGGCATGTATTGCCATGGATGGTGGAGAGAGAACCGCTATGTCCCGTGGACGCCGCATTGAGCAGCGCTCCTGCCTCCTCTCCCCGGACTTCTCCCACGATAATCCGGGTAGGTCGCATACGGAGACTGGCCTTGATCAGATCGTTCATGGTAATCTCATTGGCTCCCTCGGTGTTGGCATTTCGTGTCTCCATGCGGACAAGATTATCCACCTGGTAAAATTGTAACTCCGCGGAATCCTCGATGGTAATAATCCTCTCATCAGGTAAAAGATACTCCGCCAGCGCATTGAGCAGAGACGACTTTCCTGAATTAGTCGCCCCGCTGATCAGAATACTGTATCTGCCTCTTACCAGACAGGCAAGCACCGCTGCCAGCTCCGGAGGAAACTCTCCGCTGGCCATCAATCTCTCCATGGTCATGCCGCCTTTTTGAAACTTCCGGATCGTAATCACCGGTCCTTCCAGGGAAACCGGCGGCAGCACGACATGTACCCGTGAACCATCGGGAAGCCGTCCGTCCACAATAGGAACAGATTCATTGACAATACGGTTCAGCGGCGCCGTCATCTGGTCAACAAGACGATACACTTCCTCCTCGGAAGAAAAACTCTTATCTGTCCTCTTTAAAATACCATCCTGCTCAATAAAAATCTTGGTAGCACCCACGACCATTATCTCCGTCACTGTATCATCCTGCAGGTATTCTTCCAAAACGTCAAATCCCCGTATGGAATAAAACAACTGCTCCCGAAGCTCCTTCTTCTCAGGAAGCGTACCGTAACAACTGTGTCCTTCCGCCAGAATCACCCGGTCAATCTCTCTGTAAATGTCTTCGTCCGTCGTTCTGGCATATCCGTCCAATCTTGACAACACCTCCCGGCGCAGCTTCTGCTTACTGAACCGCTGCATCCAATATGTCCTCCCGGTATTTCCTCTCACAGACACCCCGGAATCTACGGCTCTCAGACTGCAATGCCTGTTCTATGCAATCACAGGAAATGTGCCGCCGTTCCTGATTCCGGGAATCAATGAGGAACAATCTGTCAAAAAGCTTCTCTAAGGGAAGATGAGAAAAAATTCCGCTGCCCAGGCCCACATAAATATCTCCATACTGTCCACATTCCTTCAGGCATTGGAAAAACCACTGATACTCTTCCGGCTCCAATTCCAGGAGATCAAAGTAAAGAGACGGGGAATGTACATACCAGATGCCATTCTTCTCCTCCGCTGTCTCCCGTACCTGCTCCGCCATCTCCCGGCTCTTTAATCCAATAAAGTAACATAAATCTCCCATATTGCTCTCACCGCAAAAAACATCCCCCACATCTTCCATCCCCAGATACAAATCTCCCGTCTTCATGCAGGAGGAGGCAATCCGCGCAAGCTCCGGCTCAAATACCGGAGAATACAGCGCCGTCACCGTACCGCCGGTCCTGCCGCCGCAGGCAGCTTCCAGAAGGCTTCTCCGTTCTTCAATCATCCGAATCAGCTCATCGGCCGGATGATAACGGCAAAAACAGCCTTCCCTCTGTTCATCTGCAAGAACTATACAGCGCTCCCTAAAATCCGGCGGCAGTTCTTCCTCTTCCTGTATCTTCTGAAAAAAATCCTCATCCAGCAGATAGCAGTCCGCCTTATCCTCAGATGTCCGGAGAGTCTCCGGACTGGTAAAACTATGCAGCCGGAGGGAACCTGTCCAATGTGTTTCCAGATATTTTCGCAGGCGTCGTCCATATTCCCCTTCCTCTCCGATTATCATGGTAAACATATACTGCCCCCTTCTTCTTCTTCCTTTCTATCCTCTATTTGTTATCCCATCAGAACTATACCATAAATAATATTTCTTGTCTATAAGTATTTTACATTTTTTCTAAATTTTTCCAATTATGTGCAGGGCACTTCTTTTGCTCTCACTAGCACATGGCGAATGAATAAGTGATATCAGCTCCGCATAGGATGTACAAAAAACAGGAACACCACCATGAACCAGAATCAGATTATTCTTTTATTTTCCACTGTGACCCTTGTCATTTATCTCATTTCTTATATCAAAAAAAGACCTGCGGCCCGCCTCTCCTTTTTCGGGAGAGGTGCCGCAGGTCTGTGTTACATCTACTTTTTTCATTCTTTTTGTGCCGCCCGGGACATTGCGACCCATCTGGGCATCAATCTGATTACCCTCGTTCTGTCCTTTTTTCTGGGAATCCCCGGGATTCTGTTGGCTTACGCCGCCAATCTGCTGCGATTTTTATAGATTTTTATAATATCTCGCAGCAGCCTGCTCCATAATTGCTTCTCAATGGTCGACCGCCTTATGATGGCCTACTCGGTAGTGGCCTCCGGCGCGGAAGCATCCTGTCCGATTCCAAAGAAACTTAATATTCTTGAAAAGAAATCTTTGATTGTCTGCCAGATGCCTTCCGTATTGAGATTCAGTTTGCTGAGTTCATCATAAATATTAGCCGCCTGTTCTTTCAGCTCATTGACGTTGAGATCCAGATTGTTGATTTTTTCCATGAGGTCAGCAATCTGCTGGCGCTGCTCTTCCGTGAGTTCTATCTGGAGCTTTTGTTCGCAGTCTTCCACGATCTGTGTAATATCATCCACACTGTTGATATCCGCCGCGACCACTTCCTCTTTTACAAGAGCAAGAAACTGTTCCGCCTTCTCGGAATCGTCCAGAGAAGAAGCCAGGTCGCTGGTGACCACCAGTTCGTTGGTCGCTGCATCCTTGCTTTCTTCCGTGATATTCTCTCCGGTCATGTCCTCATAGGCTGTCATGGCTCCCACCAGCGCCGCCGTTCCTGTGATATTGAACGGGCCTACTACAACCACGTCGGCATCGGTGATACCCGCCGTAGTCAGTGCGTTTTCGTACATTCCTTCCGTACAGTAGGTAATATTTTTGGTCGTCACATTAATTCCGCTGCCTTCGCTGGTCTTTTCAATGAGAACCGAGGAGAGCGCGCGGCTTCCGATTACAGAATCGCTGAGATAATTATCCAGATACTCATGTTCATCGGCGTTGGTAATCTGTACCACCGTATAATTATCAAGATCCGCCTCGTCTACCCCCAGAAGCCGAAGCACCGTCTGTCTTTCCTCTCTATTTAAATCCGCTCCCAATGACAGATACGGCTGTTCCACTCCGTCGGCAAAAACCGGCATCTGACACAGCAGGATACCCGCCATCGCCAATGCTGATACCGTAAGCATTTTTCTTTTCATACTCAAAACCTCCGTTATGAAGTGACTTTTGTCAAGAAGCAAATTTAGAAATATCAAACTT
>CAYULX010000071.1:0-9720 GCA_964445535.1 uncultured Eubacterium sp. | reverse complement strand
GAAAGAATATGAAATAAGGAGGTAACACATGGCTCGTTCACTGAAAAAAGGACCATTTGCTGATAAAAGTTTATTAAAAAAAGTAGATGAGATGAATAAGTCTGGCGACAAGAGTGTAATTAAAACATGGTCCCGCCGTTCTACGATTTTCCCGACATTTGTAGGCCATACATTTGCCGTACATGACGGAAGAAGACATGTGCCTGTATATATAACAGAGGATATGGTTGGACATAAATTAGGAGAATTTGTTTCCACCAGAACTTACAGAGGACATGGTAAAGACGAGAAGAAGAGTAAAGTTAGATAGCTGACAGCCTGAAAGGAGGGTTCATCCATGGCAAAAGGACATAGATCCCAGATTAAGAGAGAAAGAAATGCAAATAAAGATACAAGACCATCTGCAAAGCTTTCTTATGCAAGATGTTCTGTGACAAAAGCGTGTTTCGTACTGGACGCCATTAGAGGCAAAGATGTGGAAACAGCTTTGGGTATCTTAGAATATAATCCAAGATACGCATCTGAAATCATTGGCAAGTTATTAAAATCTGCCATTGCCAACGCAGAGAACAATAACGGAATGAACAAAGAGAACCTTTACATCGCAGAGTGTTATGCGAACAAAGGACCGACAATGAAGAGAATCAGAGCCAGAGCACAGGGCAGAGCGTACAGAATCGAGAAGAGACAGTGCCACATCACCATTGTTCTGGATGAAAGATAAGGAGGTTTACAGATGGGACAGAAGGTTAATCCTCATGGTTTAAGAGTCGGAATCATTAAGGATTGGGATTCAAGATGGTATGCAGAGAAAGATTTTGCAGACAATCTTGTTGAAGACGATAAAATCAGAAAATATATTAAAAAGAGATTATACAGCGCTGGAATTTCCAGAACGGAAATCGAGAGAGCGTCTGATCGCTTAAAACTCATCATTCACACCGCTAAACCAGGTGTCGTGATCGGCCGTGGCGGTTCTGCGATTGAGGAGTTAAAGAAAGAGCTTCAGAAACTCACATCCAAAAAGCTCATGATCGAGATTAAAGAGGTTAAGAGATTTGATGTGGATAAAGACGCTCAGCTTGTGGCAGAAAACATCGCGCAGCAGTTGGAGAACCGTATTTCCTTCCGCCGTGCCATGAAATCCTGTATGCAGAGAACAATGAGAAACGGAGCTTTAGGTATCAAAGCATCCTGTTCCGGACGTTTGGGCGGTGCAGATATGGCGCGTACAGAGTTTTACAGTGAGGGAACTATTCCTCTGCAGACACTGAGAGCGGATATTGATTATGGTTTTGCTGAAGCTGATACCACTTACGGAAAAGTAGGTGTAAAAGTTTGGATTTACCATGGTGAAGTACTTCCTACAAAGGAAACTAAGGAAGGGAGCGATAAATAATGTTAATGCCAAAAAGAGTAAAACGCCGTAAACAGTTTCGTGGTTCCATGACTGGAAAGGCTACAAGAGGAAATAAAATTACTTACGGTGAATTTGGTCTGGTAGCGCAGGAACCTGCGTGGATCAAATCCAACCAGATTGAAGCAGCCCGTATTGCCATGACTCGTCACATGAAGCGTGGCGGTAAAGTTTGGATTAAAATCTTCCCGGATAAACCGGTTACAGCGAAACCGGCCGAGACTCGTATGGGTTCCGGTAAAGGCTCACTGGAATATTGGGTAGCAGTAGTGAAACCAGGTCGTGTAATGTTTGAAGTTGCTGGAGTACCTGAAGAGACAGCGAGAGAAGCTTTACGTCTTGCCATGCACAAATTGCCTGTCAAATGTAAAATTGTTTCTCGTGTAGATTTAGAAGGCGGTGATAACAGTGAAAACAACTAAGTATGTAGAAGATTTAAGAACAAAATCCATCGCAGAACTTAATGAGGAATTAGTAGCTGCTAAAAAGGAATTATTCAATTTAAGATTCCAGAATGCAACAAATCAACTGGATAATACAAGCAGAATCAAAGAAGTCAGAAGAAACATTGCCAGAATCCAAGGAATCATCGCTGAAAAGAATGCTGAGTAATCGGGAAGGAGGAATTTGTTGTGGAAAGAAACCTGAGAAAGACTCGTGTAGGTCTCGTAACAAGCGACAAGATGGATAAAACTATTGTTGTCAGCGTTACTGATAATGTGAAACATCCTTTATACGGTAAGATCGTAAAAAGAACCTATAAATTAAAAGCACATGATGAAGAGAATCAGTGCAGAATCGGTGACAGAGTAAAAGTAATGGAGACAAGACCTTTATCCAAAGATAAGAGATGGAGACTTGTCGAGATTGTTGAAAGAGCTAAATAGTTAGCACGGAAGGAGGAAACAGCATGATTCAGCAGGAATCAAGACTCAGAGTTGCTGACAATACAGGAGCAAAAGAACTTCTTTGTATCCGTGTTATGGGCGGCTCAGCAAGAAGATATGCTAATATCGGTGATATCATCGTTGCTACGGTTAAAGATGCAACGCCAGGAGGTGTTGTAAAGAAAGGCGACGTTGTGAAAGCCGTTGTTGTTCGTACGAAAAAAGGCGCTCGCCGTAAAGACGGTTCCTATATCAAGTTTGACGAAAATGCTGCAGTAATTATCAGAGATGATATGAACCCAAGAGGAACCCGTATTTTTGGACCGGTTGCCAGAGAGCTTCGTGAAAAGAAATTTATGAAGATCGTTTCCTTAGCGCCGGAAGTATTATAAGGAGGTATTTTCGTGGCTCAGAAGATTAAAAAAGACGATATGGTAAGAGTGATTGCCGGTAAAGATATCGACAAAGAAGGAAAGGTCATCGCAGTTGACAGAAAACACCACAGAGTTATCGTGGAAGGCGTCAACATGCTCACAAAACATACAAAACCAAGTATGCAGAATCAGGCTGGCGGAATCATTCATCAGGAAGGACCGATTGATGTGTCCAACGTAATGCTTCTTCATAAAGGTCAGCCAACAAGAGTTGGTTTCAAATTTGTTGACGGTAAAAAAGTTCGTTTCGCAAAATCCACCGGCGAAGTTATTGACTAATTTAAGAGAGGAGGCTGACAAAATTGAGTAGACTGAAAGAAATGTATGACAGCGAGATCAAAGCTGCCATGATGAAAAAGTTTGGCTATAAAAATGAAATGCAGATTCCAAAGCTCGTAAAAATTGTTGTCAATATGGGTGTTGGTGATGCGAAAGATAATCATAAATTACTGGATGCGGCTGTAAATGACATGCAGATCATCACAGGTCAGAAAGCCGTCATCTGTAAAGCAAAGAAATCAGTTGCGAACTTCAAATTAAGAGAAGGAATGCCGATTGGCTGTAAAGTAACTTTAAGAGGCGAGAAGATGTATGAATTTGCTGACCGTCTGATTAATCTTGCTTTACCACGAGTGCGTGACTTCAGAGGTGTTAATCCTAACGCTTTCGACGGAAGAGGTAATTACGCGCTGGGAATTAAGGAACAGCTTATCTTCCCTGAAATCGAGTACGATAAGGTAGAAAAAGTCAGAGGTATGGATGTAATTTTCGTTACAACCGCTCACACTGATGAAGAAGCCCGCGAATTACTTACTTTATTCGGAATGCCGTACGCAAAATAGTTAGGAGGATCTCTAATGGCTAAAAAAGCAATGAAAATTAAACAGCAGCGCAAACAGAAATTTTCTACGAGAGAATATTCCCGTTGCAGAATTTGTGGTCGTCCACATGCTTATTTAAGAAAATACGGAATTTGCAGAATCTGCTTCCGTGAATTAGCATATAAAGGTCAGATACCTGGAGTTAAGAAAGCAAGCTGGTAAAACAGGCGAATCAGGAAGGAGGCAAAACCAACATGACAATGAGTGATCCTATTGCAGATATGCTTACAAGAATCCGTAATGCGAACACTGCAAAACACGATACAGTAGATGTACCTGCATCTAAAATGAAACTTGCCATCGCAGATATCCTCTTAAAAGAAGGATATATCAAAAGCTACGATGTAATCGAAGATGGAATTTTTAAAACAATCCGTATCACGTTAAAATACGGCGCAGATAAAAATGAAAAGATTATTTCCGGTCTCAAGAGAATTTCCAAACCGGGACTTCGAGTATACGCTGACGTTGAGAACCTTCCACGGGTACTTAACGGTTTAGGTGTGGCTATCATTTCCACAAACAAGGGCGTTCTCACAGATAAAGAAGCTCGTTCCATGAACGTTGGCGGAGAAGTTCTTGCCTTCGTATGGTAAAAAGGTATTATTAAAACTGCTGAAAACAGAAGAGACGAAACGTCTCTTCCGACAATCTAAGGAGGTGCACTATGTCACGAATTGGTAGATTACCTATTGAAATCCCTGCCGGTGTTGAAGTAACCATCGCAGAGAACAACGTAGTGACTGTGAAAGGTCCAAAAGGAACACTGACAGAAAGTCTTCCTGTTGAAATGGACATTAAAATCGAAGATAATCATGTTGTTGTATCAAGACCAAACGACTTAAAGAAAATGAAATCTTTACATGGTCTTACAAGAACATTAATCGCAAATATGGTAACAGGCGTTACAAAAGGATACGAAAAAGTTCTGGAAATCAACGGTGTTGGTTACAGAGCACAGAAACAGGGTAAGAAACTTATCCTCTCCCTCGGATATTCTCATCCGGTAGAAATGGAAGACCCGGAAGGTCTGGAATCTGTACTGGACGGACAGAATAAAATTACAATCAAAGGTATTGACAAACAGAAAGTTGGTCAGTACGCTGCTGAAATCAGAGATAAGAGAAGACCTGAGCCATATAAGGGCAAGGGTATCAAATACGCTGATGAGGTAATCAGACGTAAAGTTGGTAAGACAGGTAAGAAATAATTAGGAGGACGTAAGAATGATTAATAAAAAATCAAGAAGTGAAGTACGTGTTAAAAAACATAGAAGACTTCGTAACCGCATCAGCGGAACCGCTTCTACTCCACGTTTAGCCGTATTTAGAAGTAACAATCATATGTACGCTCAGATTATTGACGACGTCGCTCAGCATACTCTCGTTTCAGCTTCTACCGTACAGAAGGACGTGAAGGCAGAACTCGAAAAAACCAACGATGTTGCTGCGGCAAAATATCTGGGAACAGTGATCGCAAAGAGAGCGCTGGAAAAAGGTATTACATCAGTTGTCTTTGACAGAGGAGGATACATTTATCAGGGCAAAGTTCAGGCTCTGGCAGAAGCAGCCCGTGAAGTTGGTCTGAATTTCTAACAAGGAGGAAATAACATGAAGCGTGAATTAATTGATGCTAGTCAATTAGAATTACAGGAAACAGTAGTATCAATCAAACGTGTTACCAAAGTAGTAAAAGGTGGACGTAACATGCGTTTTGCCGCTCTGGTAGTCGTTGGTGATAAAAACGGTCATGTTGGAGCTGGTTTAGGAAAGGCAATCGAGATTCCTGAAGCAATCCGTAAGGGAAAAGAAGCTGCTATGAAAAAACTGGTTGAAGTACCTGTCAATGAGGCAGGTTCCATTCCACATGATTTCATTGGCAAATTCGGCAGCGCTTCCGTACTGCTGAAGACATCTCCGGAAGGTACCGGTATCATCGCCGGAGGCCCTTCCCGTGCCGTGCTGGAGCTGGCTGGATATAAAAATATCCGTTCCAAAGCTCTGGGTTCCAACAATAAACAGAACGTTGTACTGGCCACAATCGAAGGTCTGAAAGCTATGAAGACGCCGGAAGAGGTTGCGAGACTTCGCGGCAAATCCGTTGATGAGCTCTAAAAGGAGGGAACGAAGATGGCAGATAAATTAAGAATCACATTAGTTAAGTCTCCTATCGGTGCTATCCCAAAACAGAGAGCAACAGTGGCAGCCCTGGGACTTAAAAAATTACACAAAACAGTTGAAATGCCTGACAATGATGCCATCCGCGGCATGATTTGGCATGTGAGACATCTCGTAAAAGTTGAAGAGATTTAGTTGCAGATAAGGAGGTATTCGTCAATGAATTTATCTAATTTACATCCTGCTGCAGGTTCTAAACACAGCGATACATTTCGTGTTGGCCGTGGACATGGTTCAGGAAATGGCAAAACAGCAGGCAGAGGACAGAAAGGACAGAAATCCCGTTCTGGTGGAAAAGTCCGCGTAGGTTTTGAAGGCGGTCAGATGCCTTTATACAGACGAATCCCGAAAAGAGGATTCACTTGTATTAATTCCAAAAAGATTATCGGAATCAATGTTTCCGAACTTGAGAGATTTGATGCAGACAGCGTAATTACAATTGAGACATTAAAAGAGGCCGGAATGGTTAAAAACTCTTTTGATGGCGTAAAAATTCTTGGAAATGGAGATTTAAGCAAAAAGCTTACAGTCCAGGTAAATGCGTTCTCCAAAGGAGCAATTGCCAAGATTGAGGCTGCTGGAGGAAAAGCTGAGGTGATTTAATGTTTGAAACTCTCAGAAACGCTCTGAAAGTAAAGGATATCAGAAAGAAGCTTCTCTTTACTCTGTTCATACTGATTATAACGAGGCTGGGCAGTCAGTTGCCGATTCCGGGAATTGACAGCGAAAGTATCAGCGAATATTTGAATTCATTGTTGGGAGATTCTTTTAATCTCTTGAATTCCTTTACTGGCGGATCATTCGAGTCTATGTCCGTCTTTGCTTTAAACGTAACGCCATATATCACATCATCCATCATCATTCAGCTCCTTACCATTGCCATTCCGGCGCTGGAGGAGATGCATAGAGATGGAGAGGACGGACGCAAGAAGATAAACACTATCACAAGATTTGTAACCCTTGGACTGGCAATTCTGGAAAGCGCCGGTCTTGCCATTGGTTTCGGCCGTCAGGGCCTTCTGTCTGATTTCACTCCGCTGATTATCGCTGAGATGATCGTGTGTTTGACAGCTGGCGCCGTTTTCGTTATGTGGTTGGGAGAACAGATTACCGATAAAGGAATAGGTAACGGTATTTCCATCATCCTGCTTATCAATATCGTATCCCGTATCCCAAGCGACCTTTACAGTCTGTATCAGCAGTTCATAAAAGACAAACAGATTGGCGGCATTGTTATCGCAGTGGCGGTCATTCTGGCTATTATCATCGGAACTTTCGTTCTGACGATACTTTTAAATGATGCGGAGAGACGTATCCCGGTACAATATTCAAAGAAACTGCAGGGAAGAAAACAGATTGGCGCGCAGGGTTCTACGTTGCCTGTGAAAGTAAATACAGCCAGCGTTATCCCGATTATCTTTTCTTCGTCATTGCTGCAGTTCCCTCTGGTTATACAGCAGTTGGTAGGCGCAGATCCGGATGGAATCCCAGGATTTATTTTTGACTGTCTGAATCAGTCAAACTGGTGCGACCCGGAACATCCGGCCCGTTCCATCGGTTTGGTCGTATATCTTTTGTTGACAGTGTTATTTGCTTATTTCTATACGTCCATTACTTTTAATCCGTTGGAGATTGCAAATAACATGAAGAAGCAGGGTGGCTTTATTCCAGGTATCCGTCCTGGTAAGCCGACCGTGAATTACTTAAATTCTATCCTGAATTATATAATCTTTATCGGAGCAATCGGTCTTTGTATCATTGCAGTCATTCCGATTTTCTTCAATGGATATTTCGGAGCAGATGTTTCTTTCGGTGGAACATCACTGATCATTATCGCCGGAGTTGTGCTGGAGACAATCAAACAGATTGAATCACAGATGCTGGTAAGACATTACACAGGATTTTTAACTGATTAATTTTATAAGATATGATAAGGCAGTCGCATTTTTTGACTCCATTAAATAAGACGAGGGGCAGAACTTACTTTTAGTTCTGCCCCGTTTTTTTCTTAAAGAATATCTATCAATCATAGTTATATAATTAACAAAAGAGAGAAGTTTTCTCTGTATCTGAACTTAGAAAATGTACAAAATTTAAAAATTAGTACAAAAAAAATAAAAAAAAGTCCGATTTTTAGTTATAAATTTAAGGGAAAATGCGAAAATGTATATTTTTGCATAAGAAGAAAGGCTTAGATTAGGCATTTTGTAAAAAATGTATAATTTACTTTTTGGGAAAAATGCGGTAATATATATGCATAGAAACGAGTGATAAAAACTTGTCTTATTTGTATATTTTATGAGAAATATGCGTATTTTTTTGCGCACATTTGTGCAACTGGTTGAATTGATGGCTGCGAAATATGCAAATGGTTTATCTAATTGCTGTTCATGACGCCCAACATGAATGGCGATCGGATTTTTTTGGCCGGGAAATCTGCATGAATTTTCTGTGCAAAATAAAGGGAGTCTGGTAATTTTGTAACAAATTTGTGCGAATGAAAGCTGGCTGACTGGTTTTTGTCATGCGGGCAAAGCAAATGGAGGTAAAAAGACATGTATGACATTATTGTAATTGGTGCCGGCGTTGTTGGTACTTGTATTGCCAGAGAGCTCTCAAAATATCAGGCAAATGTTTGCGTGATTGATAAGGATGACGATGTGGCATCCGGAACTTCAAAAGCAAACAGTGGTATTGTTCATGCCGGTTATGACTGTAAGCCTGGTACTTTGATGGCTAAGCTGAATGTACGGGGCAATGAGCTGTTGTATCAATTGGCGGAGGAGCTGGATTTCCCTATCAAAAAGAACGGTTCTCTCATCGTCTGTACAATAGAATCCGAGAGAGGAAAACTGGACGGGCTGCTGGATCAGGCCAATGCCAACGGTGTACCGGATGCGAGAATCGTGGAGAGAGACGAGCTGCTTAAAATGGAGCCGAACCTGACTCCAAATGCAGTGGCAGCGCTTTATGTTCCGACCGGCGGAATTATCTGTCCGTTTAATCTTGCTATTGCCATGGGTGAGAATGCCGCTGTCAATGGCGTGGAATTCAAATTTGAGACAGAAGTTAAGAATATCGTGAAGAAAGACGGCTATTATGAACTGGATACCAATAAGGGTGTTCTGGAGGCAAAAGCTGTTGTCAACGCCGCCGGTGTTTATGCAGATGTCATGCATAACATGGTAAGTGAGAAGAAGATGAAGATAGTTGCCCGTAAAGGGGAATATCTGCTTATGGATAAAGAACTGGGTAATTACTTCAGCGCAACTATTTTCCCATTGCCGGGTCCGATGGGTAAAGGTGTTCTGACGGCTCCTACCATTCACGGGAACATGTTTGTAGGACCATCCGCTACGGATATTGAGGATAAGGAAGGCGTCAATACTACTCAGGAAATCATCGACGATCTGGTACAGAAAGCTTCCGCAAGCCATCTGACAAAAGACCGCCTTCCAATGAATAAAGTCATCACTTCTTTTGCCGGCCTTCGTGCCCATGAAGAGCATCATGAGTTTATTGTAGAAGAGGTTGCCGATGCGCCGGGCTTCTTCGACGCGGCAGGTATTGAATCACCTGGTCTTACCAGTTCCCCGGCCATTGCAGAGATGCTGGTGGGAATCATGCAGGATAAATATCACTTCCCTAAGAATGAGAACTTCATTGCCAAGAGAAAAGGTATTATTCACATGGAAGACTTCTCTATGGAAGAAAAGAACGAGATGATCAAAAAGAATCCTCAGTACGGCAACATCGTATGCCGCTGTGAGATGGTAACAGAAGGGGAAATTGTAGACGCCATCAACCGCCCGCTGGGTGCGAGATCTCTGGACGGCATCAAGCGTCGTACCCGTCAGGGTATGGGCCGCTGCCAGGCCGGTTTCTGTACTCCAAGAACAATGGAAATTCTTTCAAGAGAACTTG
>CAYULX010000070.1:0-9782 GCA_964445535.1 uncultured Eubacterium sp. | reverse complement strand
TTTTTTAATTCGTAGGAAACTGCGTTTCTATGAAATGCGCTATCAGTCATTTTGCTGAAAGAAAACAAAAAAAGAAAATAATTTTTGGCAAATATTTATAAAAAACAGTGCTTGGATACAGTGATTTATGTTACGATTGTGTTCTGAATTATTTCTTCTTTATATTTCCCTATCAAACAGATACTCCGACAGTCGTATTTTGTCCGGATTTTCGGAACTATTTAAGAAAGTAACCTGCCCTTTGTGTCCATCGGCGCGCAACAGTCCCGCTGCATCGACGCGGCGCCGCAGCTCTCTGGCGGTGCCGAAGCTGCCGTCAAAGATCTCCACAGACGGGCCGACGATGGCGCGGATTTTCTTTTTGACAAAGGGATAATGAGTGCAGCCGAGGACTACGCCGGTGAGATGCTTGTCAAGGTATGGAGTAATTTTTTTTTGGAGGTAGCTGTCTAGATCGTCTCCTTCCAGGTCTCCTTGTTCCACGAACTCCATGAGGCCAGGGCATGGCAGCGGGTAAATCTCCGCCTGGTCTTCGTAGAGGGCTTCCAGGTTGTGAAATTTTTCTTCTTTTAATGTGACGGGGGTCGCCATGACCAGAACCCGCGGGTTGTCGCAGGCGAAAACAGCCGGCTTGATGGCCGGTTCCACGCCCACCAGGGGAACGTCCGGATAAATTTTGCGAAGAATCGCCACGGCGGCGCTGGTGGCGGTATTACATGCCACGACGATGGCCTTGGCGTGTTTATTCTCAATAAAATCCGTGATGCGGCTGATAGTCAGGCGGCGGACTTCTTCTGTGGTCTTTGTGCCGTAAGGAGCGTGCAGAGAGTCGCCAAAATATATGAAATCTTCCTCCGGCATCAGCCGTACCATCTCTTTTAGTACGCTGATGCCGCCCATGCCGGAATCAAAGACGGCGATGGGATCCGTAATCTGTGCCATAATATCCTCCAAAAGTCTGTAAAACAGGTTGTTTCTTTATTAAAAAACTGTAAAACAAATTTTTTTATTTTTTCCAAAACATAAATAGTATAGTTTCTTTTTCCGGCGAAATCAAGTATAATCTGTATTTGAATGCAGGAAAGAATATATCGAAGGGGATTTTTGGATTGGCGTCTGCATGGACAGAAATAAAACAACAGAAATGAAACAGATGTTTTTTATAGCAGATTAAAGAGGGAAATGATATGGGAAAGAAGATATTGGTGGTCAGCGATAATCATGGAAACATGTCGAATCTCAGCATGGCGCTGGAATTCATGAAAGGGAAGATAGACGCCCTGGTACACTGCGGCGATTCGGAATTTACGCCGGAGATGCTAAAAGGCATGGCGGACTGTCCGGTTTATCTGGCGGAAGGAAACTGTGATTATTATTTCAACGGGGACAGCGAGGACATTTTTGAGATGGAAGGACATGTCTGCTTCGTGACCCATGGCAACCAGTATGGCGTCAATTGGGGAGAAGATGAGCTTCTTGACAAGGCAATGGAAATGGGAGCTGATATTGTATTTTACGGGCATACCCATGTGCCGGCCTATCATGTATATGAGGAAGAGGGCGTGACGATATTTAATCCGGGAAGTATTGCTCAGCCAAGACAGGATCCACCGGTGCCCAGTTTCCTGGTGGTGGAATTCAAAGAGAACGGCCAGGTGGAATCGCATTTTTATAAATTGTAACCGACAGGGGCTGGATATAGCCGACGGGAACTGGATATAGCCGACAGAAACTGGCATTAAAAAATAAACGAAATTGGCCATTTTAGGAAATGCCAGATTGTGCTATGATACGAAAGCGGTAATTTAAAGACGGCTGGAGGTTAATATGAAAAGACAGAAAAGGGTGGCGGTAATCAACGATATGACCGGATTTGGACGGTGCGCCGCGGCGGTGGCGCAGCCGATTATCTCCGCTATGAAAATACAGTGTTGTGTGGTGCCGACGGCAATTTTGTCGGTGCACACCGGGTTTCCCGATTATTTTCTGCATGATTTTACGCCATATCTCAAATCCTATATAGATAGCTGGGAGAAGACAGGAGTTACTTTTGACGGCATCTGTTCCGGTTTTATCGGATCAAAGGAACAGATTTCGCTGGTTATAGATTTTTTTAAGCGATTCAAACAAAAAGATACTTTGGCGGTGGTGGATCCGGTGATGGGGGATTACGGGAAGTTGTATTCTTCCTACACCGATGCCATGTGTCAGGAGATGAAACGGCTGCTTCCCTTTGCGGATGTGCTCACGCCGAATCTGACGGAAGCCTGCCGGATGCTGGATCTGGATTATCACAGTGTGGATATGTCTCCGGAGTCGTTGGAAGAAATCAGCCGGGCATTGAGCGTTCAGGGGCCGGATCGGGTGGTCATCACCGGATTGCAGCAGGGGGCGCAGATTTTTAACTTTGTCTATGAGAAAAATAAAAACGTAAAACTCATCGCCACCAGAAAGATTGGCGGCGACCGCTCTGGAACCGGGGATGTATTTTCTTCCATTGTCACCGGCGCGCTGCTGCAGGGAGATGATTTTGAGAAGGCGGTGCGAAGGGCTATCGCATTTCTTGACAAGACCATTGCGTTTACCGTGCGGCAGGATCTGCCGTGGAATTACGGAATATGTTTTGAAGAATATTTAAAGGAGTTGTAGAACATGATATTATATACGGCAAAAGATGGTGTTTATTATAATCTGGAAGATTTCCGTCAGGACTTATCGGATCTGAGAGAAAATGGATTCACCAACAAAATTTATATTAATATGACTAACCGCTGCTCCTGCGCCTGTACGTTCTGTTTGAGGAGCCTGAAGGAATTTAATGAACACAACAGTTTGTGGCTCCGGGAAGAACCGACAGTGGAAGAAATAAAAGCGGAATTTATGAAATATGACTGGTCTCATGTGGATGAGATTATATTCTGCGGTTTTGGGGAGCCGACCATGCGGCTGGATGATTTGACTGAGATAGGCGCTTGGTTAAAGAGCGTGCATCCGGACATTCCAATCCGGGTCAACACCAATGGATTGGCGGACCTGGTCTTTGAGAAGCCGACGGCACAGTATCTGAAGGGAATTGTGGATACCGTTTCCATAAGTCTCAATTCTTCTGATGCACAGAAGTATCTGGATGTAACTCGCAACCATTTCGGCCTTAAATCCTATCAGGCCATGCTTGACTACGCAAAAGATTGTCAGAAATACGTTTCTCATGTGATGATGACTGTGGTGGATATCATCGGTGAGGAAGAAGTAGCTGCCTGCCAGAAGGTCTGCGATGACAACGGACTTTTTCTCCGGGTTCGTTCATATGAAGCAAATTAATAACATGGGCTGCGAGGCTTCGTTATCTTCTGGGAGAAAAATTCGTCATCGACCCGAGAAATATGCACGCCTACGTCATGGGAGAGCATGGGCGTCAGCTGTATCGTAGAACTTATTCTGAGCGCAGCGGACAGAAGGCATATCTTTAAAATGTCCGCTGCTTTGCCGCGGGCGGGAAAATATTTTTCCAAAAGCAGACAAAGTTGTTCTTTTTGTGCTATACTAATGTACTGAATGGCCGCAGGAATGACTTAAGAAATAAGGAGGAGTCAACATGGATTATTTACTGGATGTGCATACACATACAATTGCCAGCGGACATGCCTATAACAGCATGATGGAGATGGCGAAAGCCGGATTTGAAAAGGGACTGAAACTTCTGGGTATCACAGAACATGCGCCGATGATGCCGGGAAGCTGTAACAATATGTATTTTCACAACCTGAAGGTGGTGCCGAGATCTTTGTGCGGCATCGAGGTGATGCTGGGCGCCGAACTAAATATTCTTGACTATGACGGACATGTGGATCTGGATGTCCATGTGCTGCGTCAACTTGATATAAAGATTGCCAGTCTGCACAGCGTATGTATCCTGCCGGGAACGAAGGAAGAGAACACTCGGGCAGTGATGGGGGCTATCCGTAACCCGATGATTGATATCATCGGTCATCCGGACGACGGCATCTATCCTCTGGATTACGAACCCATTGTGGAGGCAGCGAAGGAGACACATACACTGTTGGAAGTCAATAACAATTCTCTCAATCCCATGGGATCCAGAAAGAATACCCGGGGCAATCTGATTACCATGCTGGAACTCTGCAAGGAATATGAGCAGCCGGTGATCATGAACAGTGACGCCCATGTATTTTCCGATGTGGGACGCCGTGATTTTTCCGAGGAACTGATCCGGGAGCTGGATTTTCCGGAAGAACTCATTGTGAATCGTTCTGCTGATGTATTTAAGGAGTATATTAATTTGAAATATCAAAAATAGGGGGAAGGCACTATGGGTAAAAATGTACATACACCGGAGGTGGAGAATCTGTTGAAGGGCATTCTCTGTCTGGAAAATGTGGAAGAATGTTATGCGTTTTTTGAGGATTTGTGTACCATCAATGAGCTGCTTTCTCTTGGACAGAGGTTTGAAGTGGCAAATATGCTGAGAGAACACCGGACGTACAATGAGGTGGCGAAGGAGACGGGAGCGTCCACAGCCACCATCAGCCGTGTCAACCGCTGTTTAAACTATGGCACGGACGGCTATGATCTCATCATCCGCCGTCTGAAGGAAAAGGAAAATAAGGATAATGAAGAGTAAGGAAGATAACGGAGAAGAATAATAGAAAAGAGTACGGCCTTCCCGCCGCGGCAGACATGATCTGCCGCGCGGAAAGCCGTACTCTTTATCTTTTTGCACAAAATCAGTCAGCATTCACGGCTGATATCTGTCCTGTCTTTGTGGAGTTGTCCGCTTTACTTTCCGACATGTTTATTCTGACTTAGTATTCTTTATTGCTTTTTTCTGCTTTTTTCCACAGGGGCATTTTTCTTCCGGCGGTAATCAATGATTTTTTCTATGGCTTGTTTACGTACATAAATATCATAGCAAAGCTTATAAATGAAAACCAGATTATCTAAATATTCGGCATTTTCCGCGGAAGGAGAAAAATCAGAAAAGGAACCTCGAGAATGCTCCCAATCCGTTAAAATCTGTTCCTCAATATCCGGGTGTCTCTCGGACATCTCTTCGAGAAGCTTATCATAAATGTTTTTGAGAGAGAGCCCGGTTTCTTTGTGTTCTGGAAAATATTCCGTGGTCAAAGGTTCCAGAATGCTCTGTATATCCGTGATGGAAAGCATATTTTTCAGCCGGTAAATGAGAAGAAGGAGGAAAATATGTTCCCGGGAATATTTTTTCTTCACAGAGGGCGGAAGAAGATGATTTTTCGTGTAGTTATTGATCATGGTTTTGGTCATAATTTTATCGTCGGGGTATCTTCTGGAATCTGCCAGATGCGTATCCATAAAGGTGGTAATCTGATCCATGTACAGGTCAATGTTGGGAATATCCGCCGACGGAACGGCGGTTACCTGCAGCAGGGAATGCAGCCAGTCATTTGTATCTTTATTCAAAAAATCGCCTCCATATATTCAAATGTAATATGATAAATGTTCGGATACATTTTCATGTCCCAATGACAGACCGTACTGTCAGAGATATGATAGCTATATTATATTGTTTTTATTACCAGATGACAAGAAAAAGTGAAAATATTTTTATTTTGCAGAAAATTCCCCGAAATTACTGTAAACGAAAAGTCTTCCGGAAAGGAAAACAGAAAAACGTGACATCCCAGGCCGGGTATTGTATAATTGGGGTACATTCGCGGCGGCCGGCAGGCATGAAAATATCGGAGAAAAAGATAAAGGATGACCGGAACGGCGAAGGGAGTCATGGTAGGTAAATGATAAAAAAATAGATAACAGAGCAGATAGGAGGATTATATGGGTTTTTTTGGCGGACAATTTGCCAACGTAGTAGAATGGCAGGAGACGAGAGATGACGTTATTTTTTATAAATGGAACAATGATGAGATTAAGAGGGGCTCCCGACTGATTATCCGTCCGGGTCAGGATGCGATTTTTATGTATAACGGAAAGACGGAAGGAATATTCAGGGAAGAAGGCAACTACGATATTGAATCGGATATTATTCCTTTTCTTTCTACGCTGAAGGGATTCCGTTTTGGATTTAACAGCGGTCTCAGGGCGGAAGTCTTGTTTATCAATACGAAAGAGTTCAACATGAAGTGGGGAACCAAAAATGCGGTGAATCTTCCACATCCGTCGCTGCCGGGAGGAATGCCGGTTCGAGCCAACGGTACGTTCCAGTTTAAAGTGGGCGATTATGAGATGCTCATTGAGAAGGTTGCAGGCATAAAAAAACAGTTCACCACCGATGAAGTGAGGGATCGGGTATTGTCCCATCTTGACCAGCTTTTGCTGCAGTGGATGGTCAAAGAAGGGAAAGATATGTTTAATCTCCAGGCCAATGCCTCCGAGATTTCCCGGGGAATCATGACGGATTTGGATCGGGAGCTTTCGGATATTGGTCTTTCCATGACCGGATTCCAGATTAATGCTGTCAGCTATCCGGAGGAGATTCAGGATATGATCAATAAGGTGGCCGGACAGAGCATGGTGGGAGATATGAATCGCTACCAGCAGATGGCTGTGCTGGATTCCATGACAAAAGGAAATGGTCAGGGAGGTCAGATAGCTGCGGATATGGCTTCTATGCAAATGGGGATGATGATGGGACAGCAGATTATGAACCAAATGAACCAGACACAGCAGGGAGGCGAACCCGCAGTTGATTCCGGAGCGATACTGTCTCCGGGTAATGGCGTTTCCGGAAGTGGACAGAATGTTTCCGGCAACGCACAGAACGTTTCTGGCCCGAATTTCTGTCCGAACTGCGGCCGGAAAGCAGACGGGACGAATTTTTGCCCGAACTGCGGTCAGAAATTAAAATAAAGGCAATATAAAGCAATATTAGGAAGGAATTCTATGAGTATTTATGATGCATTAAATAAAGAACAAAGGGAGGCGGTCTTCTGTACGGAAGGTCCCCTTCTGATGCTGGCGGGAGCGGGAACCGGCAAAACCCGTTCACTGACCCACCGGATTGTATATCTGATTGAGGAAAAAGACGTAAATCCCTGGAACATTCTCGCCATCACCTTTACAAACAAGGCGGCGGGAGAGATGCGGGAGAGAGCGGCAAATCTGGTGGGATCCGGATCGGAAAATCTGTGGATAAACACGTTTCATGCCACTTGCAGCCGGATATTGAGAAGGCATTCGGACTTGCTGGGCTATAACAGGAGTTTCACCATCTATGATGCCAGCGACCAGAAATCATTGATGAAAGAAGTCCTGAAGGCCATGAAGATTGACACAAAGCAGTTCCCGGAGAAGGCGGTGTTGTCTGCCATTTCCGCGGCCAAAAACGAGTGCAAATCTCCGCTGGATTATCGGAACGATTGCGGGGAAAATTACCGCGATATCCGTATTAGCGAGATCTATGAGGAATATCAAAAGCGGCTCAAAGAAAATGATGCCATGGATTTTGACGATCTGCTTGTGAAGACAGTGGAACTATTTCAGTCTTATCCGGATATCCTTGACTATTATCAGGAACGGTTCCGATATATCATGGTAGATGAGTATCAGGACACCAATACCGTACAGTTTATGCTGGTGAAGCTTCTCGCCTCCAAGTACAGGAATCTCTGCGTGGTAGGCGATGATGACCAGTCCATTTATCGGTTCCGGGGAGCTAATATTTTTAACATTCTGAATTTTGAGAAATATTTTCCGGATGCTCACGTCATCCGACTGGAACAGAATTACCGTTCCACCCAAAACATTTTAAATGCCGCCAACGGCGTCATTGTCAACAACAAGGGAAGGAAAGAAAAAAAGCTCTGGACCGAAAATGTACCCGGCGAACTGGTACATTTCAAGCAGTATGACTCAGAATATGATGAGGCGGAAGGCGTGGTTTCTTATATTAATTTTCTCGCCATGCGCGGAGTGCCGTATGAAGATATGGCGATTTTGTACCGAACCAACGCCCAATCCCGCATTTTTGAGGAAAAGTTAAAACAGCGGGCAATTCCCTATGCCATTGTGCGGGGAATCAGTTTCTACGACAGAAAAGAGATCAAAGATTTGATGGCTTACCTGAAGGTGGTGGACAACGGCAATGATGACCTGGCGGTGAAGCGAATCATCAACGTGCCAAAAAGAGGAATCGGACAGACCACTGTGAACAGAATCCAGAATTATGCCATCCTGCATCAGATGTGTTTTCTGGAGGCGGTGTTTAGGGCGGACTCGATTCCGGAAATCGGAAGGGCCGCTTCCAAAATCAAAAAGTTTGGTGAAATGATCCGTAATTTCCGGGACTATGTCAGGGAAAATGATATCAGTGAGTTGATGCTTTACATACTGGACGTAACTGGATATAAAAATGAGCTGGAAGCGGAAGGTACTGACGAATCGGCGAGCCGGCTGGAAGATATTGACGAACTTATCAATGACATTGTCTATTTTGAGGAGAACAATGAAGAACCGACGCTCACCGATTTTCTGGTGGAAAAAGACATGTATACCCTCAATACCGGCATAGATAATCTGGAGGAAGGTTCCAATAAGGTTCTTCTCATGACCCTCCACAATGCCAAGGGACTGGAATTTGCCAATGTGTTTCTGGGAGGCATGGAGGAAGGAGTCTTTCCGGGATTCGGAGCTATGATTTCCGGAGATGAATCGGAGATCGAGGAGGAACGACGTCTTTGTTATGTGGGGATTACCCGGGCAAAAGAGCGTCTCTATTTGAGCGCTGCCCGCCGGAGGATGCAGCGGGGACAGGCACAATATAACCGTGTGTCAAGATTTGTGGATGAGATTCCGGAGGAATATCTTGATAAAGCGAAAAAGACACCGGTGCAGGAAAGGATCGACAAGGCGATGAAGGAAGCGGAATCCCATCGCTATGCCTACGGCACCAGGGGCAAAAAGCCATACAGTCTTGATGATCATAAGATAAAGCCGCTTTCGTCTCTTGATTATGCGGTGGGAGACCGAGTAAAACATATTAAGTTTGGCGAGGGAACGGTGGCGGACATTGTTCACGAAGGAAAAGATTTTGAAGTTGCTGTGGATTTTGACCGAGTAGGCCGCAAAAAAATGTTTGCTTCGTTTGCCAAATTGAAAAAAGTGAAATAATGTATTGGTAAAGAAGCCTTGTGCGTGATATAATAAAAGAAAACAGTAAGGAGGCATATGAACATGAAAAATATTGACGAATTAATCGGAGTAGCAAAATTATCTAATCTGATGAACAGCCGTAAAGAAGAGAACGAATCCAGAAAGATTTTATGGATTCTCGCAATCATCGGAGCTGTTGCCGCAGTGGCAGGAATCGCCGCTCTGGTTTATAAATATTTATCTCCGGACTATCTTGATGACGTGGATGAAGATTTCGATGATTTTGATGATGATTTCTTCGATGACGAAGAAGAGGTGGAAGAACCTGCTGAGGATGCCGAGGAAGCCACAGAAGAATAATGGAGGACGAATAAAAGTATAAGAGAGGATGCAGGAAGCCTGTATCCTCCTTCCAGTTGTTCAAATTGTTTAAAAAATATATATAATTAAAAATTCAAAGAAAAAAATGAAAAAAACCGTTGACATTTATTTCAGCCTGTTATATAATGCTATTTGTCAACGCGAGAGCGGATGACAAGCACAGTACCGGGGTGTGGCTCAGCTTGGCTAGAGCGCTTGATTTGGGATCAAGAGGCCGCAGGTTCGAATCCTGTCACCCCGATATTTTGCGGGTGTAGTTCAATGGTAGAACACTAGCCTTCCAAGCTAGATACGTGGGT
>CAYULX010000069.1:0-9935 GCA_964445535.1 uncultured Eubacterium sp. | reverse complement strand
TAAATACTTTTTTCATAATTCCCTGCCATATATGGCCGCCTCCTTTGATTCCTGATAAGATAAATATACCAAAAACCAAGAAAAAAAGCGAATTTGGCAGAATCCATGTTTCGTCAGAATGACGGTGGATAACTCTCCTGTAATGAGGCCGAAAAGTGCAGCAATGCCTGAAATTTCTGAAAAAAACAGGAAAAAGCAAACGAGTTATCCACAGTATCATCCCGGCGAAACGCTTCTATCTCCATTTCACCTTTTAGAGGTTTTGAGCTGTGAATAACTCGTAAAATATGGTTATAAAAATTTCGTCACTTTTTTTGTTTAGTTCAGCCGGAAGGCTGAACTGTTACATTTTTATAGCGGCAGTTCGTTACTGGCCACTGTATAAACAGCAACGACAATTCGGAAAACTATCGTATCTCAAAATAATCGTATCCATAATACTCGCAAACCGCCTGAGATATGTCCGCGGTATTTACTGGTGAAGAGTCAGGCGGAACGGGGAGGAATCCTGCTTTTTTCAAAGGGAAAGTCAGAATTATGTATCACGCTCCGGGAGTGACGGCGAGAAATCTTCTGTCACTGATGGGATGGGTGCTGTTTATTGTAATTCTCTTGCCTTTAATTCCTCTATCACATGATGATAGACGGGCATCTTGACGCCGTAAGCCGCAGCCATATCTTCCACCGCATAGACCAGCTCTGAGATTTCAGAGGGTTTTCCGTTGGCAATATCCCGCTGCATGGAAGTGCCGGCTTCCGGGCTTAAATCAGCAAGAATGGCGAGGTTTACCTCCACCATATTTTCCGGGACGCCAAGTCCCATGGCTTTCGAGAGGGTAAGAAGCTCCCTGTCCATGGCAATAAAGGTTTCTCTTGGTCTGCCCTCTTTCTGGAATGCGCCGGCCTGAGCATGATAATATTCGCCTGCGGCAGCCATCGGGCTGGTATACATGAATTTCCGAAAGGTGTCCCGGCGTACATGATCGGTGTATTCGCCGCTGATCCCTGCATGATCCAGATCCTTTTTTACCTGGGAAAGCTTTTCCATGACAATATCTGACGCTTTCTGGCCCGGCCGCAGTCCGTAAACGAGCCGGAAAATGTCACCGCCGTGAGTAATCTCACCGGGTGCGGATACATGGGCCGCCACATAAACACAGCCGTCGGCCACCGTCACAGCGGGAAGCTCTTTTTGCATCCGCTCGCCGGTTCCGTAGATATTCAAAATGGGAATGACGACCGTCTCTGCATTCCCTGTCCGCTTTACAAGTTCTATAGCATCTCGCAGCGAATAGCTCTTTACGCATACGAAAATCACATCCGGCTGCTCATGGTACGCCTCCATGGTCATGGCCTTGACGGGAGCGACTGTAAAATCTCCCTTTGCCGTATTTCTCATGGAGATTCCTTTCTCAAGGAATGCTTCCAGTTGGGTGCTTCTGGCAAGAAAGGTCACATTTTTTCCGTCTGCTACCAAAAAAGCGCCAATACTTCCGCCGGTAGCGCCGGCTCCCGCAATTACATAGTTTAGTTCCATAGTCTATTCCTCACGAATCCTTTGTATATAGTGAAATGTTTTTCTTTCAGCGTGCGTCCACTATGCCTTTGTCCCATTCAGGATTTTCCCGAATGGCGTCCTCTTTTAATATAACTTATACCGTGGAAGGAGGCAACTATTTTATCAGAAATTTGGTATTTTATCAGAGTTTGGAAAAGGAGAGCAGGCATTGCATTTCTCTTTACATTTTTTCGCAGGTGTATTACCATTAAGTGTCTGAGCAAACTGCCAGAAATATAGAAAAGAGATATAGAAATCAGATATGGAAACGGAAAGGAAAGATATCATGACAGAAAGAGAAAAAAGAGACCGGGGACTCTGGTACGACGCCAATTATAATCCGGAACTGTTGGAGGAGCGTATGCAGGCAGAGGACCTCTGTTTTGCTTTCAATCACACGGCGCCCCGAGAAACGGAAAAACAAAATGAGATATTAGAGAAGCTGTTGGCACAGCATGGCAAAGACAGCACCATTCTCGCGCCATTTAACGTGGATTACGGCTATAATTGCCATATTGGCGACAATACTTTCGTCAATCATTACGCATATTTTATGGACTGCGCGCCGATTACCATTGGTAATTATTGCTTTATCGGCCCGCACTGCAGTATGTACACGGCCATTCACCCGTTGGTGGCAGAAGAGCGGAATCGGGGTCTGGAGATTGCAAAGCCGATTACGGTGGGAGACAATGTCTGGATGGGGGGCAACGTCACCGTTTTGCCGGGCGTGACCATCGGAGAGGGCAGTGTCATCGGCGCCAAGAGTGTGGTGACAAAGGATATTCCCGCCAACGTCCTTGCCTTGGGGAATCCCTGCCGGGTGATCCGGGAGATTACCGAGGAAGACAGGATTCAGAAGGAGAAATAACATGTTTGAGGGAAAAGCAGATAAAATCCTGTTTGGAGGAGATTATAATCCGGAGCAATGGCCGGAAAACTGGCGAAACGTTATAAAGATTATGATAATATTAAAAGGATATGATATGAAAATCCTTTCTTTTCAAACCTTTCAGGAATAACAGAGCATACGTTTCAGGCATTTGCAACTTATTTTAATGCGTTTTATAATAAAAACGATAAATGTAACTACATATGAAGAGACTAAATTTCAAAAAGTCAGGAGGATAAAAATGGTATACAGAGATTTTCAGGACCTGAAGTTATCGGTACTGGGTATGGGCGCTATGCGTCTTCCGGTCATTGACGGCGACGATGCAAAGATTGACGAGGCTGCCACCGAAGAGATGGTTGCCTATGCCATGGAGCATGGCGTCAATTATTATGATACGGCATGGGGTTACCACAACGGCAATTCTGAGCTTGTGATGGGGAAAGTCCTCAGCAAATATCCGAGGGATAAATTTTATTTTGCCACCAAGTTCCCGGGATATGATCTTTCCAACATGCCGAAAGTAAAAGAGATTTTTGAAAAACAGTTGGAAAAATGTCAGGTGGAATATTTTGATTTCTATTTGTTCCACAATGTATGTGAGATGAATATCGATGCATATCTGGATAAGAAATACGGCATCTTTGATTATCTCATGGAGCAGAAGAAGAACGGACGGATTAAACATCTGGGATTCTCCGCCCATGGAAGCTACGATGTGATGAAACGTTTCCTGGACGCCTACGGCGATCACATGGAGTTCTGCCAGATTCAGTTAAACTATGTGGACTGGTCCTTCCAGAACGCCAAGGCAAAAGTGGAGCTGTTAAAAGAATATAACATTCCGGTTTGGGTTATGGAACCGCTGCGGGGCGGCAAACTGGCTTCTCTACCGGAAAAAGAGACGGAAGTTCTTAAATCCATGCGCCCTGACGAAGAGGTACCGGCATGGGCGTTCCGTTTCCTTCAGTCTATCCCGGAGGTAACCATGGTACTGTCCGGCATGTCCAACGCGGAGCAGTTGAAAGCAAACATCGAGACCTTTGAGACAGACAAACCGCTCACTGACCAGGAGATGAAAGGTCTTCTTGATATGGCCGACGACATGTTAAACGGCACACTGCCATGTACCGCCTGTCATTACTGTGTCAGCCACTGCCCGAAAGGACTGGATATCCCGAATCTTCTGGAACTTTACAATGAGCATAGCTTTACTGGAGGCGGATTTATCGCTCCGATGGCGCTCATGGCAGTACCGGAAGACAAACAGCCGTCCGCCTGTATCGGATGCAGAAGCTGCGAGAAAGTCTGTCCGCAGCAGATTAAGATATCTGAGGCGATGGCTGGTTTCGCGGAGAAGCTGAAAGCATAATTAAATCGTTTGACACAAAATAAAAGCAGCGAAGAAGAAAGGCTGGTAAGCTATTGACATTTTCCCCGGCTTTTAGTATAAAAAGAGGAATCAGGAAAAAAGAGAGACGGGGATGATAAATATGACGATATTTTTGATGAAGCTGTTTGTAAAGGATTATGAGAATACGGAGTCGGCGGCCGTACATTCCGCCATCGGCAAATTGGCAGGAGTGACGGGCATTGTGTGCAATTTGCTGCTTTTTTTTGGAAAGCTTATGGTGGGCTGGCTTGCCAATTCCGTGTCCATCATCGCCGATGCGGTCAACAACCTGTCGGACGCATCCTCTTCTGTGGTGACGCTTCTGGGATTTAAGATGGCGCAGCAGCCGGCGGATGCCGAGCATCCATACGGTCACGCCAGATACGAATATCTGTCCGGCCTGGTGGTGGCAGCATTGATTTTGATTATCGGTTTTGACCTGGCGAAGTCTTCTTTACAAAAGATTATTCATCCGGAGGCTGTGGAATTTTCCGTCGTCACCTTTGTGGTACTGCTGCTTTCCATCGGTATGAAGTTGTGGATGACGGGATTTTTCCGCACATTGGGAAAGCAGATTCGATCCACGACATTGCAGGCCACTTCCGTGGACAGCCGAAACGATGTAATCGCTTCTTCGGCGGTTTTTTTTGGCTGTCTGGCAGAATATTTCTTCCATATAAATATTGATGGTATTGTCGGTCTGGCAGTGGCAATTTTCATCTTATATTCCGGTGTGGACATTGCCCGAGTGACGATTTCGCCGCTCCTTGGCAAGCAGGCGGATCCAGAGATGGTGAATAATATCACGAATCTGGTCTTGTCCCATGAGAAGATTTTGGGGATTCACGATCTGCTGGTTCATGATTACGGCCCGGGACAGTGCTTTGCCACCCTTCACGTGGAGATCAGCGCCGAGGAAGATCCTCTGGAATGTCATGATATTATTGATGAGATTGAGAGAGATGCTCTGGAACAGATGAATGTCCATCTGGTAATCCACTATGATCCGGTGGTGCTGGATGACGCCGAATGGAATGAGATGAAGGAAATCGTGGAGAAAATCATAAAAAGTCTGGATTCACAGCTTTCCATGCATGATTTCCGAGTGGTGAGAAGTTCCAAGCAGACGAAGATCATGTTTGATCTGGCAGTGCCTTATTCCATGTGTCAGAAGCATAAAGAACTGAAGAAGAAGATTGACGAAGCTCTTCTTGCCAGAGATAAACATTATATTACCATTATCGGGTTTGATGAGACGGAATAAACCATCCCGATGTACTGCCGTCGGATCTGATGGGCTTCTCCATTTACCGGCGAGTGGCTGAATTGCTACAAAAAAATAAAAGTCACCGGTTGACGGGACTAACTTTAGATGTTATAGTGTCACTAGTGTACTGTATCACTCACATTTTGCATAATGACTTGCCTGAACTTTCATCTGCGGCGTTGTCGTCAATCAGCGTAGCTACCGCTACGCCTCATTCCTTCGCCTTGCAGAGTGAAAAGTTCATTCATCGTCATGATGCTGAAAGTGAATGATACAGTACACTAGAACAAAATTGGGGCTGTTTACAATTGACATTTGTCAATGTACACAGCCCCCTTATTTACGCGAGGATATAAGGTAAAAAAGAGGAGCCTGACCGTCCCGGCAAAAGATTGGATATGCTGCGTGTCTGCTCCATATAAAAATACACAAGATATTGAGGTAAAATATGACAGCAGGAAAAAACAAACAGAAAAAGAACCTTCTTGTTGGCATTGATATCGGGTCAACAACGACAAAGATTGCAGCAATTGATGAAACAGAGAAAGAAATATTGTACTCTGATTACCGGCGGCATAACGCCAAACAGTTGGAAAGCATCTATCAGGCGCTGAAACGATTTAAAGAAACCTTTGCGGACGCACCGCTGCGTCTGATATTAACCGGTTCCGGGGCAAAACCTATCGCAGAGATTCTGGATGTGCCTTTTATTCAGGAAGTGGTGGCCAATTCCATCGCCCTCAGGAAAGACTATCCCTATGTGCGTACGGCCATTGAGCTGGGAGGACAGGACGCCAAGATTATTTTCTTTCATGAGGACGAGGTGGACGGCTCGCTGAATGTGTCGGATATGCGGATGAATGGAAGCTGCGCCGGCGGAACGGGAGCCTTTATTGATGAGATTGCTTCCATACTGAAGGTTCCGGTGGAAGAGTTTAATGCTCTGGCGGAGCAGGGAAGCTGTGTCTATGATATTTCGGGACGATGTGGCGTGTATGCCAAGACTGACATCCAGCCTCTTCTCAATCAGGGGGTGGCGAAATCAGATTTGGCGCTGTCCTCTTTCCATGCCATCGCCAAGCAGACCATCGGCGGTCTGGCCCAGGGGCTGGATATCGAAAAACCGGTGGCCTTTGAGGGAGGCCCTCTCACCTTCCATCCGATGCTGGTCAGGGTGTTTGCGGAACGACTGGAACTTTCTGAAGAAGACATCATTCGTCCGGCCCGCCCGGAGATTATCATCGCCTACGGCGCTGCCCTCTCTCTGGACAGCATGTTTGCCGATAGGAAACAGTGTCATACCGCGGAGGAATTCATTCGGTCATTGGAGGAACATCGCGGCAGAAACATATCGGGACAGGAAGAGGCTGGAAATCCGTTTTTTACTTCTTTGGAAGAACGCCGGCAATTTGAGGAGCGTCATAAGCTGCCGGAGAATAAACCGGCGCAGCTCCACCCGGGAGAGACGGTGCACGCCTATCTGGGTATTGATTCGGGAAGTACCACCACAAAGTTTGTGCTGATGGATGAGGAGGAGAACATCCTGGATTCCTTCTACGCCGCCAACGAGGGAGATCCTCTGCTGGTGGCAAAAAATGCGCTGATTGCTATGCGGGAGCGTTACCGGCAGGCCGGGGTGAAGCTTGACATTATCGCCGCCGGCGCCACCGGATATGGAGAACTTCTCTTTACCAAGGCTTTCAATCTGGAATGTCATGTGGTGGAGACGGTGGCCCACGCCCGGGCGGCGGAGAAATATGTGTCGGACGCTTCCTTTATTCTGGATATCGGCGGACAGGATATGAAAGCCATCTGGCTGGATAACGGCATCATCACCAACATTGTGGTCAATGAAGCCTGTTCCTCCGGCTGCGGTTCCTTCCTGGAGAATTTTGCCTCATTCCTTCATATCCCGGTAAAGGAGATTGCCTGTGCCGCCTTTTCTTCGGAGAACCCGGCGGTTCTCGGAAGCCGCTGTACGGTGTTCATGAACAGCAGCATCATCACAGAGCAGCGAAACGGCAAACAGCCGGCGGACATCATGGCTGGGCTCTGCCGTTCCATCATAGAAAATGTATTTACAAAAGTCATCCGTATCGAAAACGTCAAGAGTCTCGGAGAGAAAATCGTGGTGCAGGGCGGTACATTTTTAAATGACGCGGTGCTCCGGGCCATGGAACAGTACATCGGCCGGGATGTAGTCCGCGCGCCGTATCCGGGAATCATGGGAGCTATCGGAACGGCTCTTCTGACAAAAGAGAGGTTCCGGGCCGGCAGCGGGAAACGAACCTTTATGGGTCTTGGGATGCTGGATGATTTCACTTACACCCAGGAATCCAATTCGCCCTGCCCGTTCTGTGGAAACCATTGCAAGCGTACCATCATCCGTTTTTCCAACGGCAATTCTTGGATCACCAACAACCGCTGCGAGCGGGGAGAGATTCTCGGTGACCCGAAGGACGGCAATGTCCGCCGGATGTTGCAGGAAAAACAAAGAGAAAAGGAACAGGTGCCGAATCTTTTTGAATTAAGAGAAAAACTTCTCATGAAAGATTATCCGTATGAGGTGCCGGAAGAATCCAAAGACGTGACCATCGGACTGCCTAAGGCGCTGTTTTACTGGGAGACGCTGCCTTTCTGGCGTACTTTCTGGCGGACCCTCGGTTTTAAAATCAAGGTATCGCCGGACAGCACAAGGAAGATTTATGAAGACGGTCTATCCGCGGTGACTTCAGATACTGTCTGTTTCCCGGCGAAGCTTGTCCACGGACACATCCGGTCATTGGCCAAAAGCGGGGTGGACCGCATCTTCATGCCGTCCATCACCACAGTATCTTCGGAAAATACGGAAGAGACCAGCCAGTCCATGTGTGCCATCGTAAAGGGCTATCCAATCGTCATCCGCAATGCGGACAATCCGGAGAAACGCTGGGGGATTCCTTTTGACGCCCCGCTGTTTCATTGGTATACACCGGAAGACAGAGACCGACAGCTCATCCATTATATGAAAGAGACTTTTCATCTGGATGAAGAGGTCGTGAAACATGCCATCACCCAGGCGGACGCCGCTCAGGATCAGTTTAAACAGGAATTGTTCCAGGCGGGGAAAGCCGTCTGCGAGGAAGTAAAACGAAAAGGCGCTTACGCCGTGGTTCTGGCATCCCGTCCGTATCAAAACGACGCTCTGGTCAACCACGATCTGCCGGAGATGTTCACAAGCCTTGGTATTTCGGTGTTGACGGCGGATTCCCTGGAAGAAGCTTCCCAAGTGGATCTTTCCATGAGCCGTCTCGATGTGGTCAACAATTTCCACGCCCGAATGCTTTCCACGGCGATTCTTGCAGCGCAGAACGACCATCTGGAATATGTTCAGATCGTAAGTTTCGGCTGCGGGCATGACGCCTACCTTTCCGACGAAATTATCCGACTGATGAAGGAGATTTCCGGCAAGACGCCGCTGATTTTAAAGCTGGATGAGAGTGATATTCAGGGGCCGCTTCGCATCCGTGTCCGCTCCTTTGTGGAGACGGTTTCCATGCGCCACGAGCGGAAGAATCGTCTGGAGACACATCCTCTCACAGATCCGTATCCGGTGAAGTTCACGAAAAAGAACCGGAAGGAGAAGGTGGTCCTGGTGCCAAATACCTCCCACGCTTTCAGCCGCGTCATGTCGGCGGCTCTTGCCAGCCAGGGTATCCGGGCGGTACCGCTTGCCATCGGAAGAGAGGACGCCATCCGTCTCGGAAAACTGTATGTACATAACGATATCTGTTTTCCGGCGCAGATTGTCATCGGGGAGGCGCTCTCTGCCTTAAAGAGCGGAAAATACGATGGCAAAGAGGTAGCCATCGGCATGGGAAAATACATTGGCGACTGTCGTCTGACCCATTACAGCGCCCTGCTGCGCAAAGCTCTCGATGACGCAGGTTTTGCAGATGTGCCGATTATCACCAATGATGACGTCGATTACCACAATATGCATCCGGGCTTTAAGATGAATCTTCTTTCCGCCATGCGGATTGCTTTCGCTCTGCCGATGATTGATGTGCTAGAAGAACTGCTGCGGAAGATTCGTCCTTATGAGATAGTGAAGGAAAGCGCCAACGAGGCCTTTGAGAAAGCCATGGATGAGGTGATATACGGTCTTCAATACCATGGCGTCCGCGGGGCAAAAAAAGGATTCAAAAAGGCCATTGCCATCATGAAAGAGATACAGTATGACCGGTCTCATCCGAGAAAACGGGTACTCATTGTGGGCGAATACCTGCTGAATTTCCATCCGGGAGCCAACCATGATATCGAGGATTACCTGGAACGGAACGGGTTTGAGATTATCGAGGCCCGCATGACCGACGTCATCCGCAAGACATATTTCTATCAGGACGCCCAGGTGCAGGAATACAAACTGGACGTGCCGCTGAGTAAGAGGGCATGGCTGTATATTGCGGACCATGTATTTAATCTGGCCCATGATATGACCGACGTCATTGCCAAGGAACATCCATTGTACACGCCGGCCTGCCGGATGCAGGACATGGTAAAAGATAGCGATGCTATCATCCATCATACTTTTGACGCCGGAGAAGGCGTGCTTATTCCGGGTGAGATCATCCATCACGCCAAACACGGCTGCCGTGCCTTTGTGATATTACAGCCTTTCGGCTGTTTGCCAAACCATGTGGTGGGGCGTGGTATTTCAAAGAAATTAAAAGAAATGTATCCGGACGCCCAGATTCTGCCTCTGGACTATGATCCGGATGTAAGCTTTGCCAATATTGAGAATCGCCTGCAGATGCTCATTATGAACAGTAAGAATAATAGGGAC